>CAZICY010000003.1:7170-98122 GCA_964537955.1 uncultured Actinomyces sp.
CTCACCTTCCACACCGAGCCCAAGCTGCGCACGGTGCTGTGGGGCTGGGCCGGCACGCCCATCGACGAGCAGGCTCTCGTCGACCTGGGCGCGCTGTCGGACACGTGGATGGGCGTGCGCGAGCAACTCGAGCCGCTGCTCACAGTGTCGGAGATCGAGGCCACCCGTCGTCGCCTCGATGCGCTCGTGCGCAGCGGGGCGTATCCCGACGCCGATGGCGCCTGGCCGGCCCTGCCGTGGCCTGCGATGTGACGTCAGCAACGCACACCTTCTAGGCTCCCGACATGGAGTCGTGGCCGGAGCCGCCGGTGCCGGTACTGGGCCCCGGCGGTCGCGCGGTGCGCGTGCGGGACACCTCCAGCGGAGAACTGCGGCCGACGGCGCCGGGCGAGGAGGCGCGACTCTACGTCTGCGGGATCACGCCGTACGACGCCACCCACATGGGACACGCGGCCACGTATCTCGCCTTCGACACCCTCGTGCGCGCGTGGCGGGACGCCGGGCACCGGGTGCACTACGTGCAGAACGTCACGGACATCGACGATCCGCTCCTGGAGCGTGCGGTAGCGACAGGCCAGGACTGGCAGGAGATCGCGCGACGGGAGACGCAGCTCTTCCGGGACGACATGCGATGGCTGCGCGTGGTGCCTCCGACCGACTACATCGGCGCCGTCGAATCCATCCCGAGCGTCGTGGCGTGCATCGAGGGGTTGCGGGCGCGCGATGCCGTCTATGACGTCGAGGGGGACCTGTACTTCGACATCGCCACGGACCCGCGCTTCGGTGAGGTGAGCGGGCTGTCCCGTGAGGAGATGCTCGCGCTCTTCGCCGAGCGGGGCGGAGATCCGCTGCGTCCGGGCAAGCGCGATCCGCTCGACCCGCTGCTGTGGCGAGCGGCGCGGCCCGAGGAGCCAGCGTGGGACACCCCGATCGGGCACGGGCGCCCGGGCTGGCACATCGAGTGCGTCGCGATCGCGCTCGACCACCTGGGGATGACCTTCGACGTGCAGGGCGGGGGCCGTGACCTGGTGTTCCCCCATCATGAGATGGGCGCGAGCCACGCGGAGGTCCTCGAGGGCACGCGACCCTATGCCCGCGACTACGTCCACGCCGGCATGGTGGGTCTCGACGGTGTCAAGATGAGCAAGTCACTGGGCAACCTCGTCTTCGTGCACCGATTGCGCGAGTCCGGGGTCGCCCCCGGGGCGGTGCGCCTCGCGGTGCTGGCGCACCACTACCGCGAGGACTGGGACTGGACCGAGGACGGCTTGCGCGAGGCCCAGGACCGGCTCGTCCGCTGGACGCGTGCGGTGTCGTTGGACGAGGGTCCCGCCGCCGAGACGACCGTCGAGGCCATGCGCGCTGCAGTGGCTGATGACCTGGACACACCGGCCGCCATCGCGGCCGTGGACCGGTGGGCGGACGACGCACTCACACGCGGCGGGAGGGACGCGGAGGCTCCCGGGCGCGTGCGCGACGCCGTCGACGCGCTGCTCGGCGTCGACCTCACGGCCTAGTCGCGACGGCTACGCAGGCTTCTCGTCGTGCCCGCCGAACTCCTTGCGCTGTGCCGACATCACCCTGTAGGCGAAGTCGGCCATGCCCTGGCTGTCGAAGCGCGAGTAGAGCGCCTCGGTGAGCACCGGGGCGGGGACGCCCTCCTCGATCGCGGCGATGGAGGTCCACCGTCCCTCGCCTGAATCCGAGACGCGGCCTGAGAACTCAGCGAGGTCGCCGGACCTCGACAGTGCCAGCGCCGTGAGGTCCAGCAGCCATGAGCCGACGACGCTGCCGCGCCGCCACACCTCGGCGATCGCGGGGAGGTCGAAGGAGTACTGGTAGTACTCGGGGTGCTCCAGGGGCGCGGTCTCGGCGTCGGCGTCCCGCTGGCGAAGACCGGTGTCGGCATGCTTGAGGATGTTCAGGCCTTCTGCGTAGGCCGCCATGAGGCCGTACTCGATGCCGTTGTGCACCATCTTGACGAAGTGGCCGGCGCCGCTGGGTCCGCAGTGCAGCCAGCCGGCCTCTCCGGGGAGCAGGGGACCCGAGCGGTCGGCCGTCCGTGGTGCGGAGGCGACGCCGGGGGCCACCGACTCCCAGATCGGATCGAGGCGGTTCACCGCCTCGTCGTCTCCGCCGATCATGAGGGAGTAGCCGCGCTCGAGCCCCCAGACCCCACCGGAGGTCCCGCAATCGACGTAGTGAATTCCCCGTGGGCGCAGGGCCTCGGCGCGACGGATGTCGTCGCGGTAGTAGGAGTTGCCCCCGTCGATCATCGCGTCGCCCTCGCCCAGGAGCGTGCCGAGCTCGTCCACGACCGCCTGCGTGATCGCACCCGCCGGGACCATGATCCACACGTTGCGAGGCCCGTCCATCTGCGCCACCAGATCAGCGAGTGACGTGGCGCCGAGGGCACCCTCGGCCACGAGGGCCGCGACGGCCGCCGGGTCCCGGTCGTAGACCACGGCCGAGTGCCCATCGCGCATGATCCGCCGCACGATGTTGGCCCCCATTCGACCGAGGCCCACCATGCCCAACTGCATGGGCTGTGACGTCGTCATGGGGTCTTCCCTTCGTCAGGTGTCCGCGGCGTGAGCGCGGGATGTCCGTTGGCCCATACGGTGTACGACCTCGACACCGTAGTGCAAGGCTTCTCGCATGAACTCCACGGAATCCACGGATCCTGCTCGCACGCAGTCCTGGGCGAGGCTCCTGCGGCTGGCGCAGGGCCTGCGCGAGCGTCACCTGAGGGAGATCTTCGCCGCCGAGCCGGACCGGGGACCGGCGTGGACCCTCGAGGCGGCCGGCCTGCGCGTGGACTTCAGCAAGCAGCGGGTCACGCACGAGGTGATGGACTCGCTCCTGGAGCTCGCCCGCGAGCAGGGCGTGCTGGAGCGTCGGGATGCGATGTACGCCGGCGAGCGGATCAACACGACCGAAGACCGCTCCGTCCTGCACGTCGCGCTCCGGCTGCCGGGCGGAGCTGAACTCCGCGTGGACGACGTCGACGTCGCCGCGCAGGTGCACGTCGTGCTCGATCGCATGGCCGACTTCTCCGAGCGCGTGCGGCAGGGAACGTGGCTGGGGGCCACCGGCGAGCGCATCGTCAATATCGTCAACATCGGCATCGGCGGATCGGATCTCGGGCCCGCGATGGCCTATGAGGCGCTGCGCTACTACTCCGATCGGGCGATGACGTTCCGATTCGTGTCCAACGTGGATCCGACCGACATCACCGAGGCCCTGCTCGGCCTAGAGCCCGCTCAGACGCTCTTCATCGTGGCATCCAAGACCTTCAGCACCCAGGAGACGCTCACCAACGCGAGGGCGGCGCGCCAGTGGATCGTCGACGCCCTGGGGGAGGAGGCGGTGCCTCGGCACTTTGTGGCGGTGTCCACCAACGCCGATCGCGTCGCGGCGTTCGGCATCGACACGGCGAACATGTTCGGCTTCTGGGACTGGGTCGGAGGGCGCTACTCCATGGACTCGGCCATCGGGCTCAGCACCATGATCGCGGTCGGCCCGCAGCGCTTCAGGGAGATGCTCGATGGCTTCCATGCCATGGATCAGCACTTCCGCCACGCGGACCCGTCGGTCAACATCCCGCTGCGCATGGGGCTGCTGGCCGTGTGGAATCGCGACTTCCTCGATATCCCGACCAACGCGGTGCTGCCCTACGCGCAGTTCCTGGCGCGCTTCCCGGCGTACCTGCAGCAGCTGACCATGGAGAGCAACGGCAAGTCCGTGCGACTCGACGGCGCCCATGTCGACTACAACACGGGAGCGATCTTCTGGGGGGAGCCCGGCACCAACGGCCAGCACTCGTTCTACCAGCTGCTGCACCAGGGCACCGAGGTCGTCTCGTGCGACTTCGTGCTCTTCGCCCAGGCACTCGAGCCGGTCTACGACATGCAGGACATGCTTGCGGCCAACGCCCTCGCGCAGGCCGCCGTGCTCGCCTTCGGGCGGACAGCGGAGGAGGTCCGCGCCGACGGCACGCCCGAGGCTCTCGTGCCGCACAAGGTGATGCCAGGCAACCGACCGTCGACCTTCATCCTCGCCGCCCGACTCGAACCGCATGCCCTCGGCGCCCTCATCGCGCTCTACGAGCACAGCGTGTTCGTCCAGGGAGCGGTGTGGGGGATCGACAGCTTCGACCAGTGGGGCGTGGAGCTGGGCAAGGCCATGGCCAACTCGATCCTGCCCGACCTCCAGGACGCTGATCGGCCCCTGCACCGGGACTCCTCCACCGACGCCCTCATCCGGGCCTACCAGGCCATGCACGCGCAGGGCTGACGTCGGTCCCCTCAGCCGGTGTCGGTGCCGCGACGACGCAGGTAGCGCTCGAACTCTCGCGCGATCGCCTCGCCGCTCGCCTCGGGCAGGTCCGTGGTGTCGCGTGCTTCCTCGAGCTGGCGGACGTAGTCGGCGACCTCCTCGTCGTCGGCGGCGAGCTCGTCGACGCCGATCTCCCAGGCCCTCGCCTCCTCGACGAGGTCGGCGAGAGGCACAGGGACGTCCAGGAGGTCCTCGACGCGGCGCACCAACGCGAGGGTGGCCTTGGGGGAGGGAGCCTGGGCGACGTAGTGGGGGACCGCCGCCCACAGCGAGACGGCCGGCAGGCCCCGACGCCCGCAGGCCTCCTGCAGGACGCCGACGATTCCCGTCGGCCCCTCGTAGTGGGACGGCTCCACGCCGAGGCTGAGGGCGGTGCCGGGATCGGTCGAGGTGCCCGTGACCGGGACGGGACGCGAGTGCGGGCTGTCGGACAGCAGCGCGCCGAGGGTGACGCACAGCGTGACGCCGAGTTCGGCCGAGAGGCCGAGGACCTCGTCGGTGAATTGCCGCCACCGCATGTTGGGCTCGATGCCGTGGACGAGCACGACGTCGCGGGCCGCCAGGGGCAGGCGCGCGACGTAGATGCGCGTTGTCGGCCAGGTGAGCCCGCGCACGCCCTCCTCGTCGAAGGCGATGATCGGACGGTTGACCTGGTAGTCGTAGTAGTCCTCCGGATCGATCTCTGCCAGAGGCGTCGCGCCCCAGACCCGGATGAGGTGGTCGATGGTGTCGCTCGCGGCATCGCCCGCGTCGTTCCAACCCTCGAAGGCAGCAACCAGGACGGGGTCGACGAGCTCGGGCAAGGCCTCGAATTCGATCATGCGGCCACCTCCGGTCCCCGTCCCCCGCACTGCGGTCACCCTATGTCACGCCCGGGCAGGCCACGTCGATCCGTGGCCGCGCCCGGCCGCAGGCGTGGGCGCCGCTAGCCTGCGTGGCCATGGCGACTCCCGCGGCGGTGCTGTTCGACCTCGACGGGACGCTCCTGGACTCCGAGGACCTGTGGTGGGAGGCGGAGTGCCGTGTCGTCTCCGGATGGGGTGGCACCTGGACGCGCGAGGACCAGGCGCACTGCCTGGGGGGCCCTCTCGAGCGCGTCACCGCCTACATGAAGGAGCAGACCGGCGCTCCGCACGCTGCCGAGGACATCGGCGCCGAGCTCCTCGCCACGATGGAGGCGCTGCTGCGCGCGGGCGACCTGCAGTGGCGGCCGGGGGCACTGGCACTGCTCACCCAGTGCCGAGATGCACGCGTCCCGACCGCGCTCGTCTCGGCATCGCACCGGCGCCTGCTCGACGCCGTGGCCGACGCCGTGTCGGGCCATCCGGGCATGCCCGATCCCGCGTTCGACGTGACGGTTGCCGGTGATGAGGTCAACGAGGGCAAGCCCCACCCCGAGCCCTACCTGGAGGCCGCGCGGCTGCTCGACGTGGCCATCGAGGACTGCGTCGTGATCGAGGACTCCCCGACCGGGGTGTCCTCCGGCCAGGCGAGCGGTGCCTTCGTCCTTGCGGTTCCGCACCTGGTGACGATTCCGGCGCATCCGCGCCGACGCGTGGTGCCGACGCTGCGCGACGTCTCGCTCGACGACCTGCGCGCCTGGGCTAGCCTCGCCGGATGACCGGCGCGCGCGTGCTCTCGGTGGGCGACATCGTCCAGATCACCGACGACAAGGGCCGGCACCACACCCTCGTCCTGGCGGAGGGGGCCACGTTCCACACGCATCGCGGCTCGATCGCACACGACGACCTGCTCGGAAGGCCCGAGGGCATCGTGGTGACGACCACCGGGGGGACGGCGTACGTCGCGCTGCGCTCCCTCCTGGAGGACTTCGTGCTGTCGATGCCGCGGGGGGCGGCCGTCATCTACCCGAAGGACGCTGCTCGCATCGCCATGCTCAGTGGGCTGCGGCCGGGATGGACCGTGCTCGAGGCGGGCGCGGGGTCTGGTGCCCTCACCTGCACCCTCATCCAGACGGTCGGCTCCGACGGCCGGGTCGTCTCGTGCGAGCGCCGCCCTGACTTCGCGGAGACGGCGCGGTCCAATGTCACGCGGTGGTTCGGCGAGGAGCCGGCGTCGTGGAGCCTGCACGTGGGTGACCTCGCCGATCGACCGTGGGATCCCGAGCTGACGGGTGGCTTCGATGCCGTCGTGCTCGACATGCTCGATCCCTGGGAGCACGTGGACACCGTGGCCGCGGCGCTGCGTCCGGGGGGCGTGCTCGTGGTCTACGTCGCCACGACCACACAGCTGTCGCGCATCGCGGAGGACCTGCGGGCGGACGGCCGCTGGACCGAGCCGCGAGCCGAGGAGTCCCTCGTGCGCACATGGCACCTGGAGGGCCTTGCGGTCCGCCCCGACCACCGGATGGTCGGTCACACCGGCTTCCTGCTTGCCGCGCGACGCCTCGCGGACGGCACTGTGGCCCCCCCACGACGCCGCCGGCCCGCGAAGGGGATGGCGGCGGGCGCCTCCGGCGCGTGACAGGCGCCCCGCACGGATCTGTGGGTAGGGTCGAGTTCAGGAAGATCAGCGGCAGGGACCCGGGAGGCGTGGCATGAGCGATCGCGACGCTGCGATGCGCACCCCCGAGGAGCGCCTGAGGGTGCTGGAGTCCGAGCTCTCCGCGGCCCAGGCCCACAACGGACGCCTCGTGGCGACACTGCGCGATGCCCGCGAGCAGATCGTGGCGCTCAAGGCCGAGGTGGACCGACTGGCCGAGCCGCCGGGCAGCTACGGCGTCTTCCTGTCCCGTCTCGACGACGGCTCACTCGATGTGGCTGTCGCGGGCCGCAAGATGCGGCTGGTCGCCACGCCCGACGTGGACGCCACCTCCCTGCAGCCGGGTCAGGAGGTGATGCTCAACGAGTCGCTCAACGTCGTAGGCGTGCGCGCCTTCGAGCGGATCGGCGAGATCGTCATGCTCAAGGAGCTCCTCGCCGACGGCGAGCGAGCCCTCGTGATCGGCCGGGCCGACGAGGAGCGCGTCGTGGGTCTTGCCGAGCCGTTGCGCCAGCGCACCCTGCGGGCAGGCGACTCGCTGCTCATGGAGCCCCGCAGCGGCTACGTCTTCGAGGTCATCCCCAAGTCCGAGGTCGAGGAGCTCGTCCTCGAGGAGGTGCCCGACGTCGACTATGCTGACATCGGCGGACTGGGCAGCCAGATCGACGCGATCAAGGACGCCGTCGAACTGCCCTTCTTGCATCCCGAGCTCTTCGAGGAGCACCGGCTCGCCCCGCCCAAGGGGATCCTGCTCTACGGCCCGCCCGGCTGCGGCAAGACGCTCATCGCCAAGGCCGTGGCCAACTCGCTGGCCAAGAAGGTCGCCGAGCGCACCGGGCGCGAGGAGGGGCGGTCCTTCTTCCTCAACATCAAGGGACCGGAGCTGCTCAACAAGTACGTCGGCGAGACGGAGCGCCATATCAGGCTCGTCTTCCAGCGCGCACGGGAGAAGGCGTCGGAGGGCATGCCCGTCATCGTCTTCTTCGATGAGATGGACTCGCTCTTCCGCACCCGCGGGTCCGGTGTCTCCAGCGACGTCGAGAACACCATCGTCCCCCAGCTGCTGAGCGAGATCGACGGCGTCGAGAGCCTCGAGAACGTCATCGTCATCGGCGCGTCCAACCGCGAGGACATGATCGATCCGGCGATCCTGCGCCCGGGGCGCCTGGACGTGAAGATCAAGATCCAGCGCCCGGACGCCGAGGCCGCTCGGGACATCCTCAGCAAGTACCTCACCCCTGACCTGCCGCTGCACGCCGAGGACCTGGGCGAGCATGGGGACGATGCCGAAGCCACGTGTGCAGCGATGATCCAGCGGGCCGTCGAGCGGATGTACTCGGAGGACGACGACAATCGATTCCTCGAGGTGACCTACGCCAACGGCGACAAGGAGATCCTCTACTTCAAGGACTTCAACTCCGGCGCGATGCTCGAGAACATCGTGTCCCGCGCCAAGAAGATGGCCATCAAGGACTTCCTCGACTACGGGCAGAAGGGCATTCGCGTGCAGCACATGCTGACCGCGTGCGTCGACGAGTTCCGGGAGAACGAGGACCTGCCCAACACCACCAACCCTGACGACTGGGCTCGCATCTCGGGCAAGAAGGGCGAGCGGATCGTCTTCATCCGCACCCTCATCCAGGGCAAGCAGGGCACGGAGGCCGGTCGCCTGATCGACACGGTCGCCAACACCGGCCAGTACCTGTGACCCGCGGAGTGCATCGATGAGCGTGCACCGCGTCATGGGGATCGAGACGGAGTACGGCATCAGCGTGCCGGGGCACCCGCATGTCAACGCGATGACGACGTCATCGGCCGTGGTGACGTCGTACGACGGGATCGCCGTGGGCGACCGCAGGAGCAAGGCGCGATGGGACTTCGACGAGGAGCATCCCCTGCGAGACGCGCGCGGCTACGACATGTCGCGTGCCGAGGCCGATCCGAGCCAGCTCACGGACGAGGATCTCGGCCTGGCCAACCTCATCCTCACCAACGGCGCCCGCCTCTACGTGGACCACGCGCACCCGGAGTACTCCAGCCCGGAGATCACCAATCCTCGCGACGCTGTCGTGTGGGATCGGGCAGGCATGGAGATCATGACGGACGCCGCGGAGGCCGCGACCCGAGCGGGCCCTTTCACCATCCAGCTCTACAAGAACAACACCGACAACAAGGGCGCGTCCTACGGCTGCCATGAGAACTACCTCATGCGGCGGGCGACTCCCTTCGCGGACATCGTGCGCGACCTCACGCCCTTCTTCGTCACACGGCAGGTCTACGCGGGTGCAGGCCGAGTCGGTCGCGGCCAGGAGGGGCGCGAGCCGGGCTTCCAGTTGTCTCAGCGCGCGGACTTCTTCGAAGTCGAGGTGGGACTCGAGACGACCCTCAAGCGCCCGATCATCAATACCCGCGACGAGCCGCACGCGGACCCCGAGCGCCATCGCCGCCTGCATGTGATCGTGGGCGATGCCAACCTCGCGGAAGCCGCCACGTACCTCAAGATGGGCGCCACCTCGCTCGTGCTGGCCGTCATCGAGGCCGGCGGGCTGCGCGAGGACCTCGTGCTTGCCGACCCGGTCCGGGAGATCCACGCGGTGTCCCATGACCCGACCCTGCGCCACCGTCTCACCTTGCGCGACGGCCGACGGTTCACGGCCCTCGAGATGCAGCGCGCCTACCTCGAGGCCGCGGCCGACCTCGCCGAGCGTGAGGCGGTCGCAGGGCTCGACGCCCAGACGGCCGACATCCTGCAGCGCTGGGATCGGGTGCTGGTCGACCTGACCGAGGATCCGAGGCTGGCCTCGGATCGCGTGGACTGGGCGGCCAAGCTCTCCCTCCTCGAGGGCTACCGGCGTCGCGACGGACTCGACTGGGGCAGCGCGCGCCTGGAACTAGTCGACCTCCAGTACGCCGACATCCGGCCCAGTCGCGGACTGGCGTTGCGCCTGGAGGCAAGCGGCAGGCTCGAGCGACTCACGACTCCCGATGAGGTGGAGCACGCCCGCTCGCGTCCGCCCACGGATACACGGGCGTACTTCCGTGGCGAGTGCCTGCGCAGGTACGGCGACGCCGTCGCAGCGGCGTCCTGGGACTCGGTGATCTTCGACATCCCGGGGCAGGACGCCCTGCAGAGGGTGCCCACCCTCGAGCCCGTCCGGGGGACCCGCGACCACGTGGGGCGCCTGCTCGACGCCGCTGAGACCGCCGAGGAGCTCCTCGAGGCGTTGCGCGGAGCCTGAGGCACGGGGTTCGGGCTCGGCCCTCGTGGGGGGCAGGGGCCGGGATCGGCGTCTAGGGTGTGGGGATGAGCACCCAGGACAGCCAGCGCCGATCCGGTCGTGCCCAGCCCGACGAGCAGGACGAGGTCGCCCTGCCGGAGCGGACCCCGAGCGACATGGATGCCGATGTCGACGCGATCCTCGACGAGATCGACGAGGTCCTCGAGGAGAACGCCGAGGAGTTCGTGAAGTCCTTCGTCCAGAAGGGCGGCCAGTGACCGACCAGCGCCGTCGCGGTCTGCCTCACGCTTACACCGCGCACGGATCGTCCTTCGCCGAGTTCCTCGCCGGGTCGGGGGCCTGGCCCGCGCGCCACGTCCCTGGCGAGGGGAGCATCGAGGTCCCGCACGCGACGACGATCGTCGCGCTCGCCACATCCGACGGAGTCGTCATGGCGGGGGACCGGCGGGCCACCATGGGCAACATCATCGCGCAGCGGGACATCGAGAAGGTCTTCCCGGCGGATGAGCACTCCGTCGTGGGCATCGCCGGTGCCGCCGGCGTCGCCGTGGAGCTGGTGCGACTTTTTCAAGTCGAACTCGAGCACTACGAGAAGATCGAGGGTCTGTCGCTATCGCTGGACGGCAAGGCCAACCGCCTGTCCACGCTGCTGAGGGGCAACCTCGGGATGGCGATGCAGGGCCTCGCCGTCGTGCCGCTCTTCGCGGGCTACGACCTCGACCACTCGAAGGGCAGGATCTTCTCCTACGACGTCACGGGCGGCAGGTACGAGGAGCGCGACCATCACGCGGTGGGGTCCGGATCGGCGTTCGCCCGCGGCTCGCTCAAGAAGCTCTACCGCTCGGGCATGTCGACCGATGACGGCGTCATGGCCGCGGTCGAGGCCCTCTACGACGCCGCCGACGACGACTCCGCGACGGGCGGCCCGGATCTCACGCGCCGGATCTTCCCCGTCATCGCCGTGGCGGATGCCGACGGCGTGCGGATGCTGCCCGACGCGGACGTGGGCACCGTGGTCGAGCGCGTGGTGGCCGCGCGCCTCACAAGCCCCGACGGCCCTACCGCCACGCTGCCCGGGAGTGCGCGATGACGGTGCCGTTCTATGTCTCGCCCGAGCAGATCATCAAGGACAAGGCGGACTACGCCCGCAAGGGGATCGCGCGCGGTCGTAGCGTCGTCGTCCTGCAGTACGACGGAGGCATCCTCTTCGTCGCGGAGAATCCCTCCCGCTCACTGCACAAGATCTCGGAGATCTACGACCGGATCGGCTTCGCGGCCGTCGGCAAGTACAACGAGTTCGAGAATCTGCGCGTCGCTGGAGTGCGGCTGGCCGACATGCGCGGCTACGCCTACGACCGTCGCGATGTCACCGGGCGCAGCCTCGCCAATGCCTATGCGCAGACGCTCGGGTCGATCTTCACCGAGACGACCAAGCCGTACGAGGTGGAGCTCGTCGTCGCGGAGGTCGGCCAGGAGGCAGACCAGGACGAGATCTATCGGCTCACCTTCGACGGGTCCGTCGCCGACGAGCACGGCTATGTCGCCATGGGCGGCCAGGCCGAGGAGGTCGCGGAGGGGCTGGGTGCCTCATGGCGCCCGGGCATGTCCCTCGAGGACGCCGTGCGCGCGGCGGTGGCCGCCCTGGGGACGACCGCCTCCTCGACGCTCGGACCCGATCAGCTCGAGGCGGCCGTCCTGGAGCGCAGCCGGCCCCGCCGGACCTTCCGGCGCCTGAGTGCCGACCGACTCGCCGGCATCCTCGGCGTCGCGCGGCCTGCGCCGCCGGCGCCCGGCGTAGCGGAGTCGCCCGATCTGCCCCCTGCCGGCGGCGAGGTGCCCTAGCCGTGGACCGGCGCATCTACGGGATCGAGACGGAGTACGGGATCACGTGCACCTTCAAGGGCCAGCGCCGACTCAGCCCCGACGAGGTGGCCCGCTATCTCTTCAGGCGCGTCGTGTCGTGGGGTCGCAGCAGCAACGTCTTCCTGCGCAACGGGTCACGGCTCTACCTCGACGTCGGCAGCCATCCCGAGTACGCGACGGCGGAGTGCGACGACGTCGTGCAGCTCATCACGCACGACCGAGCTGGCGAGCGGATCCTGGAGGGCCTGCTCGTGGATGCAGAGCGTCGACTGCACGACGAGGGGATCGCCGGAGACGTCTACCTGTTCAAGAACAACACCGACAGTGCGGGCAACTCCTATGGCTGCCACGAGAACTACCTCGTCACGCGCCACGGTGAGTTCCAGCGGCTGGCCGACTCGATCCTGCCCTTCCTGGTCTCGCGGCAGGTGATCTGCGGAGCCGGCAAGGTGCAGCAGACTCCGCGCGGCGCGGTGTACTGCATCAGCCAGCGTGCCGATCACATCTGGGAGGGCGTATCGAGTGCGACCACCCGCAGCCGCCCGATCATCAACACCAGGGACGAGCCGCACGCGGACGCGGAGAGGTACCGGCGCCTGCACGTCATCGTGGGCGACTCGAACATGAGCGAGACCACGACCCTGCTCAAGGTCGCGTCTGCCGACCTCGTGCTCCGGATGCTCGAGGCCGGCGTCGTGCTGCGCGACCTCACCCTGGAGAACCCGATCAGGGCCATCAGGGAGATCAGCCATGATCCGACGGGTCAGCGCACGGTGCGTCTCGCCAACGGTCGTGAGCTCACCGGCCTGCAGATCCAAGCCGAGTACTACGAGAAGGCGCGGGACTTCGCCGACAGGCATGGCCTGGCCGACGACCCGGGAGGGGTGCACGCGCGCTGCCTCGACCTGTGGGAGCGCACCCTCAAGGCCGTGGAGACCCAGGACCTGTCGGGCATCGCGGAGGAGATCGACTGGGTCATCAAGCTCACGCTGCTCGATCGCTACATGGCCAAGCACGGCCTGACCCTGTCCGATCCGCGGATCGCGCAGATGGACTTGGCCTACCACGACGTCACGCGCTCGCGCGGGCTGTTCTACCTTCTCGAGCGGCACGGCAAGGCGGCGCGCGTCACGCATGAGCCCTCGGTGTTCGAAGCCAAGTCCATACCTCCGCAGACCACGCGCGCCAGGCTGAGGGGGGAATTCATCCGGCGCGCTCAGGAGCGCCGACGCGACTTCACCGTGGACTGGGTGCATCTGAAGCTCAACGATCAGGCGCAGCGCACCGTGCTGTGCAAGGACCCCTTCGCCAGCGTCGACGAGCGTGTCGAGAAGCTCATCGCGAGCATGTGACGACGTGGCCGTCTAGGCTGCGGGCATGAGAACTCCTGTGCTCGTCCTCGCTGCCGCACTCGCCTCTGTTGCTCTCGCAGGGTGCGGGTCCGGCGGATCCGGCTCTGATTCGGCGTCGTCCTCCGCGGCCCCCGCGGGGGGTCCCTGGGCGACGAGCGACTGCACCGCGATCGCTCCGCCGCAGACTGCTGCGTCACTGCCCGAGGGCTCCGTGGTCGAGGGAGAGGTCGCGACCACGGCGGATGTCGCCGTCGCGCCGGTCGTCTCGATCCTGGAGGGCGCGGTCCCCGTGACGAACCTCGTCATCGCGGACGTGGTCGCTGGTTCCGGCGCCGAGGTGGCAGCGGGAGCGACCGTCACCGTGGAGTACTGCGGCGTGGGCCTGGCCTCGGGTGCGATCTTCGACTCCTCCTGGGCGCGCGGCGAGCCCGCGACGTTCCCGCTGGCAGGGGTGATCACGGGCTGGCAGGACGGGATCCCCGGGATGCAGCCCGGCGGCCGCCGCGTACTCGTGATTCCCGCCGACCAGGCGTACGGCGACTCCCCGCCTCCGGGCTCGGGCATCGCGCCGGGGGAGTCCCTGGTCTTCGTCGTCGACCTCGTGTCGAGCCCGTAGCATCGCCACGCCAGGCTCCATCCACCACGTTCGCCGGACCGGCGAGGAGGCACGCATGACCGACAAGCCCGAGATCGACTTCATCGAGGGTCCGCCCCCCACGGAGCTGGTGATCACCGACCTCATCGTGGGCGACGGTGCCGAGGCGACGCCCGGCGCCCAGGTCCTCGTGCACTACGTGGGCGTCGACTTCGAGACGGGCGAGCAGTTCGACGCCTCCTGGGACCGAGGCGAGCCGATTCGCTTCCCTCTGTCCGGCCTCATCGCCGGCTGGCAGGACGGCATCCCCGGCATGCGCGTGGGTGGTCGCCGTCAGCTCGTGATCCCGCCGGCTCTGGCCTACGGCGAGTCCGGTGCGCACCGGCTGGCTGGCCGCACGCTCGTCTTCGTGATCGACCTCCTCGCCGTGGGCTGAGATCGGCGATGGCGACCGATCGCACGGAGCGCCTGCTCAACCTGGTGATCTGCCTGCTCGGGGCCCGTAGGCCCGTGACCCGCGGAGTGCTGCGCGAGAGCATCCCGGGCTACGGCGACGCCGCCAGCGGTGAGGCCTTCGAGCGCATGTTCGAGCGCGACAAGGACGAGCTGCGGCAGATGGGGATCCCGGTCGAGACGATCGTCAATGCCCAGGGTGAGGTCGAGGGGTACCTCATCGACGAGGACGCCTACGCGATGCCTCCGATCGACCTGGACGCGGCGGAGCGCGCGGTGCTCGGTCTCGCTGCTCGGGCCTGGAGCGAGGCGGCCCTGGCGGCCGAGGCCGGGGCCGCGCTCCGCAAGATCGAGGCGACGACGGGGGAGCGCTGGTCGCCACTCCTTCCGGGCCGGCCCGGGGCGGGTGAGGACGCGCTGCCCGCACTGTGGGAGGCGATCCGCTCCCGTGCCGCGGTGCGCTTCCGCTACCTGGCGCGCGGTCGCGACGAGGCGGAGGATCGCATTGTCGAGCCCTGGGCCACCGCGTACCGCAGCGGTGCGTGGTACGTCGTCGGCTGGAGTCGCGAGCGCGGAGGTGGGCGCGCCTTCCGGCTGTCGCGCATCGAAGGCTCCGTCGTGCTGCTGCGGGACCAGGCGGCCACGGCTCCGAGGGAGGGCGTGGACGATCTCATCGCGAGCCTGGTCGAGCCCCCGACTCGCGGCGCCGCACGAGTGCTGCTGCCCGAGCGCGGCGCCGCCCGCCTGCGCGCGAGCGCCCGGACCGTCGGCGAGGGCGCGTGGGAGGTGGACTACTCCGACGAGCAGATCCTCGTCGCGGATGTCCTCGAAGCGGGCGGGACGGTCCTCGCCCCTGAGCCCGCGGCGCGCCGGCAGCGCGCGGCGCTGGAGGCGGTCGCCGCCATGCATGAGGATCCCCATGCGTGAGACGGCTGCGGCACGACTCTCGCGCCTGCTGGCCCTCGTCCCGTGGCTCGAGCGGCATCCGGGCGTCTCCATCTCCGATGCGGCGGCGCACTTTGGCGTCACGGCCGATGAACTCGAGCGCGACCTGTGGCTCACGATCTGCTGCGGCCTGCCCGGTCACGGTCCGGACCAGCTGATCGACATCCAGTTCTGGGACGAGGACGGGACCATCGAGGTGATCGATGCGCAGACCCTGGATCGGCCGCTGCGGCTGACGGCAGCGGAGGCGATGTCTCTGCTTGTGGGACTTCGTCTGCTCGCGCAGGTGCCGGGCGATCACGACCGGGCTGCCCTGGCGAGCGCGACCGCCAAACTCGAGGCGGCCACGGGTGCGGCGCAGGGCGCCGCGTGGGTGCTGCAGGATCCCGCCGACGGCATCGCCGCAGAACTGGCCAGCGCCGTGGAGCAGCACAGGCTAGTGCGCCTGGTCTACGAGGGTGTCAGCCGCGACGAGGTGACCGAGCGCGTCGTGGAGCCCGCCGAGATCGTGCGACACGGCGGCCGGTCGTATCTCGCGGGGTGGTGTCGGGACGCCGGTGCGCAGCGGACCTTCCGGCTCGATCGGGTGCGCGCATGGGAGATCCTCGACGAGGAAGTGAGCGACCAGGCACGGGCCGTCGCCCCGGCCGACGTGGCACCGGCCGAGGGCGTCGACGTGTTGCTTCGCGTGCAGCCCAGGTCCCGCTGGCTGCTGGAGACGCTCGGTGCGCAGCAGTCGCCAGGCCCGGATGGGACAGTCGAGGCCACCATGCTCGTCGCCGACCCCGGGTGGCTCGTGCGCATCGTGCTGGCCCAGGCGGGCGGGGTGGAGGTGCTGGAGCCCGCCGACGTCCGCCGGCAGGTGCGGCACGCCGCTCGGGCCGCCCTGGAGCGAGCGGGCGGGGCGCCCTAGGGGCCCAGGGCCGATGACCTGTGCTCGGCGTCTCGGGGGGTTACGATGGCCGGACGCGCGACGAAAGGTGCCGTGATGCCGTTCAATCTCCGGGGGCCCGAGCTCCTCGTGCTCGTCCTCATCATCCTGCTCCTCTTCGGCGCCAAGCGCCTCCCCGACGTCGCCCGTGGCCTCGGCCGTTCCCTGCGCATCTTCAAGGCCGAGACCAAGGACCTGCAGGGCGCGGAGGGAGCCGATGCGCCCGAGGCCGTCGAGGGCGGGGCCGCGCAGCCGACGCTGCCCCCGGCGCCAGCGGGCGATGCGACCTCCGCCCCCGCAAAGCCGCAGGCCGAGCGCGCCGAGAGCTGAGCCGTGGCCGCACCGCCGGAGACGAGCCCGCGGCGCCGCCGCCAGGGCACCGGCGATGACGCCTCGATGCCGCTCGTCGAGCACCTGCGCGAACTGCGCGGCCGGCTCGTCAAGGCCACGCTCGCGATCGTCGTCGGCATGGTCGTCGGGTGGATCTACTACGACGAGATCTTCGCGTGGCTGTCCGCGCCCTTCGAGGCCGTCGTCGAGCAGGCGCGAGCCGAGGGTCGCGACATCACCCTCGCTCTCACCGGCGTAGCCGACCCGTTCGTCCTGCAACTCCAGGTCTCCGCGGTCACCGGCCTGCTGCTGTCGTCGCCCGTGTGGCTCTACCAGCTCTGGCGCTTCGTCACCCCGGGGCTGCGTCGCCATGAGCGCCGCTGGGCCATCGGATTCGTCGCCGTGGCGGTTCCCCTCTTCGCCGGTGGCGTCATGCTGGCCTATCTCGTCCTGCCCTACGGCCTGGAGCTCCTCTTCGGCTTCACCCCGCAGAACGTCGAGAACATCGTCGCGGTGGACCGCTACCTTTCTTTCTTCATCCGCATGGTCATCGTCTTCGGTGTGGGCTTCCTCGCACCGCTCATGCTCGTCCTGCTCAACTTCGCCGGAGTCCTCACCGGCAAGAAGCTGCTGTCGTGGTGGCGGTGGATCATCTTCATCACGTTCATCTTCGCGGCCGTGGCGACGCCCACCGGTGATCCGATCAACATGCTGCTGCTCGCGGGTCCGATCCTGCTGCTCATGACCGTCGCCATCGCCATCTGCGTCGCCAACGACAAGAGGCGCGCACGCAAGGGCGAACCGGATTACCAGGAGTGGGACGACGACTCGGCATCGCCACTCGAGTCGGCAGACCAGGACTGACGGCCTCATGACCATCACGGTCGTGGCCAATCCCACGTCGGGGCGAGGCCGGGTGTCCCGCATGCTGCCGCAGGTCGTCGCTGCGCTTTCTGCGCAGGGCCTCGATGCCCACGTGGTCGTGTCCGAGGATGCAGGGCACCTGAGAGCCGCCGTCCGCGACGCTCGCGAGGCCGGCCAGGAGCGGGTCGTGGTGTGCGGGGGAGACGGGAGCCTTCACCTCGCCGCGCAGGAACTCGCCGGCGGCGACACGGCCCTGGCGATCGTCCCTGCGGGCACGGGGGACGACAATGCCCGCACGCTCGGCATCCCTCGCGGCGACGTGTCGGCGGCTGCGCGACTCGCTGCGCGCGGCCCGGTGTCGCGTGTCGACCTAGGTCGCGTGCGGACCGCCGACGGCACCGAGAGGGTGTTCCTCGGGGTGCTGTCCTCGGGCTTCGACTCCCTGGTCAACGAGCGTGCCAATGTCATGACCTGGCCCAGTGGGAACGCCCGTTACGTCGTCGCGATCCTGGCCGAACTGCGGACCTTCCGACCCGTCCCCTATGTCGCGACCCTGGACGGCAGGAGCGTGTGCGGGGAGGCCATGCTCGTGGCCGTCGGCAATGGCGTGTCCTACGGCGGCGGGATGCGCGTGTGCCCGGATGCCGTGCCGGATGACGGCATGCTCGATGTCACATGGCTCCACGGCGTGGGCAAGGGCACGTTCCTCCGCGTCTTCCCACAGGTCTTCACCGGCGGTCATGTCCGCTCGCCGTACGTCTCCACGACGCGTGCCGCCGCGATCGAGCTCGATGCGCCCGGCCAACTGGCCTACGCCGACGGGGAGCGCGTCGGACCGCTGCCGGCCCTCATCACCGTCGATCGCCAGGCACTGCCCGTCGTGCGCGGTCCGGCGGGCGCGTAGCCTGGCGTCGTGTCTCGGTCCGAGCCGGCCCCGGCCGAGCGCCATGCGGCGTCCCGCGAACGCGCCCTGCTCGGCGACTTCCCTGAGCTCTATCCCTTCGGCCTCGATGACTTCCAGCGACAGGGGTGTCTCGCCCTGGCGCGGGGTCACAGCGTCCTCGTCGCAGCCCCCACGGGAGCGGGCAAGACGGTGGTGGGGGAGTTTGCCGTCCACGAGGCCCTGAGGACCGGCCGCAAGTGCTTCTACACCACCCCGATCAAGGCCCTGTCGAATCAGAAGTTCCACGACCTATCGGCACGCTACGGACAGGACCGGGTCGGGCTTCTCACGGGCGACAACTCGATCAACGGCGAGGCGCCCATCGTCGTCATGACGACAGAGGTCCTGCGCAACATGCTCTACGCCGACTCCAGCACCCTTGATCAGTTGGGCTTCGTGGTGATGGACGAGGTGCACTACCTCGCGGACCGCTTCCGTGGCCCGGTGTGGGAGGAGGTCATCATCCACCTGCCCGAAGGGGTGCTCCTCGCGGCGCTGTCCGCCACCGTGAGCAATGCCGAGGAGTTCGGGGAGTGGCTCGGGACGGTCCGGGGCACCACGGACGTCATCGTCGACGAGCACCGACCGGTCCCGCTGTGGCAGCAGGTGATGGTGGGCGATCGCCTTCTCGACCTTTTCGTCGACGAAGCGCACCATCGGGTCAACCCAGAGCTGCTGCGCATCGCGAGGGAGTCCGCCCGCTGGCCGGAGCAGCGCCGCCGGGGCCGCCGTCCTGCTCGGGATCGGCTCACGCCCTGGCGGACGGACGTCGTCACGGAACTGCACGACGATCACCTCCTGCCCGGCATCACCTTCATCTTCAGCCGAGCCGGATGCGACGCCGCCGTGCAGCAGTGCCTCTCGGCGGGCCTCATGCTCACCTCACCCGAGGAGCGCCGCGAGATCGAGGCCATCGTCGAGGCGCGCACGAGCGACCTGCCCCATGAGGACCTGGGCGTGCTCGGCTACGACACCTGGCGAGAGGGGCTGCGGCGCGGAATCGCGGCTCATCACGCCGGCCTGCTGCCGATGTTCAAGGAGGTCGTCGAGGACCTCTTCCAGCGCGGGCTCGTCAAGATGGTCTTCGCCACCGAGACCCTGGCGCTCGGCATCAACATGCCGGCGCGCACGGTCGTGCTGGAGCGCCTGGTCAAGTGGAACGGCGAGAACCACGTCGACATCACCCCGGGGGAGTACACCCAGCTCACCGGACGGGCTGGCAGGCGCGGCATCGACGTGGAGGGCCATGCCGTGGTCGTGTGGCATCCGGGCCTGGACCCCCAGGCCCTTGCCGGCCTTGCGTCCACGCGCACGTATCCACTGCGCTCGAGCTTCCGGCCGTCCTACAACATGGCCGTGAGCCTCATCCGGCGCATGGGCCGCGCACTCGCCCGCGACATCCTCGAGACGTCGTTCGCGCAGTTCCAGGCCGATCGGGGAGTGGTGGCCCTCGCTGCGCAGGTTCGCCGCAATGAGGAGGCCCTGCAGGGCTACCGCGAGGCGATGCAGTGCCACCTCGGCGACTTCGAGGAGTACGCCGCCCTGCGTCGAGAGCTGTCCGACCTGGAGCGCGGCGCCGCCAAGGAGCGGGGCCAGCGCGACCGCTCGGCGATCGAGGACGCGCTGCGCAGCGTGCGCCTCGGCGATGTCCTCGCCCTTCCCGCGGGCCGCAGGACGGGGCCGGCCGTGGTGGTGGGCATCGATGACGCCGGCCTGGGAGCGCCCCCGCGCCTCACCCTGGTCACGCTGGACCGTCAGGTCCGCCGGCTCGGAGCGGGCGAGGTCCATGCCGTGCCGCCCGTGATCGGCCGGATGCGCCTGCCCAAGGGCTTCTCTGCGCGCTCGACCACGGATCGCAAGGCCTTGGTCGATCGCCTGCGCGGCTTCGCCGACGAGGCGGCTGCCGCGCGCCCGGTGCGTCGCGCACGCGCCGACGAGGCGGACGCCACGGTGGAGGTGCGCCGGCAGCTGCGCCAGCACGCGTGCCACGGCTGCGCAGAGCGCGAGGCCCACGCGCGCTGGGCGGAGCGCTACTTCCGCCTCTTGCGCGAGACCGAATCGCTGCAGCGCCGCGTCGATTCGCGGACATCCAGCGTGGCGCGCCAGTTCGACCGGATCTGCGACCTGCTGCTGGAGACGGGCTACCTCGACGGCGATCCCGCCTCGCCGCGGGTGACGGCGCGCGGCGACCTGCTCGCGGGGATCTACTCCGATGCCGACCTCCTCGTTGCTGAGGCGATCACGGAGGGCCTCTGGGACGGCCTGGGGCCGCCCGAGCTGGCCGCCATGGCAGGGGCGGTGGTCTACGAGGGTCGCCAGCGTGAGGACAGCCCGCGCCTCCCCGGAGGACGTGTGCGCGAGGCCGCCCTGGCCCTGGCGGACCTGGCACGCGACCTGGCCGAGGTCGAGTCCCGATTCGGGGTCCCGACATCACGCGAGCTGGACCTGGGGTTCGTCTGGCCGGTGCACGCGTGGGCCCAGGGTGGCCGGCTCGCCGCGATCCTGTCCGATGCGGAGCTGGCCGCGGGCGACTTCGTGAGGTGGTGCCGGCAGGCGATCGACCTACTCGACCAGGTGCGCGAGGCGGTGCCGACGACGCATCCGCTGCACGCCAACGCCCGTCGCGCCCGCGACCTCATCGATCGAGGGATCGTCGCCTACTCCGCGACGGCCTGAAGGGCGGCCACCAGTCGCCGTGCCGGACCCTCGACGCCCCATTCCCCGGCGAGTTCCAGGCCCGCATCGGCCGGACCGCGGTCGCGGGCGACGAGCGCGGTGCGCCCCGGACGGTGCGTGAGGCGGACGACCCGCTCTGCCGCGAGGAGGTCGGTCCGGGCATCGATGAGGCGCTGCCGCACGGCGGGAGTCATCGGCCGACCAGATGAAGGGTCCGCAGCGGCAGCGAGGATGCCGTGCAGGTCGCCAAAGGCGGCGACGAGCGCCTGCGCCGTCTTGTCGCCGATGCCGCGCGCGCCCGGCAACCCATCGGAGGGGTCGCCGCGCAGGATGGCGAGATCGGCGTACCGCTCCGCTGGCACGCCGTAGCGCTCGGCGGCGGCCCGCGGGTCGATCGTCACCCACGGGCGGCCTCCGCGGCTCGCTGCGCTGCCGCCGGTGAAGAGCAGGGTGACGCGATCGTCCACGAGCTGCACAAGGTCGCGGTCGCCTGAGGCGACGTCGACGGGCCCGGGCCACAGGGCGCTCAGGTCGGCGATGACGTCGTCGGCCTCGGCCTCCGGCGCGCCGACGACGGGGATGCCGAGTGCCGGCAGGAGCTCGCGAAGCATGTCCACCTGGGGAGCGAGGGTGTCAGGAACCTCCTCGGCTGCGTCGTCGACGCCGCCCTCCTCGTCGGCGACGCGATGAGTCTTGTACGACGGTACGAGATCGACGCGCCATTGCGGACGCCAGTCGTCGTCCCAGCAGGCGATGACATCGGAACTGCCGCGCGCGGCCACCATCGCCGAGACGGTGTCGAGCGTGCCGCGCACCGCGTTGACGGGCGTGCCGTCCGGTGCCACGAGCGACTCGGGCAGGGCGAAGTAGGAGCGGTAGTACAAGGACGCCGTGTCCAGGAGCAGCGCGGGCACGGCACATGGTCCCGCGCCCCGCATGCGCACGCGTCCCGGGGTAGCGTTCCTCCCATGGCAATGGACGCCCCCACCGGCCATGGCACCCCCGTGACGGAGGTCCGTGAGCGCGTCGCGCGCGCCGCGCGACTGGCCGCGGAGACGGGGTGGGACGCGCTGCTCATCACCCCGGGTCCCGACCTGCGCTATCTCGTGGGCTACGACGCCGTTCCCCTCGAGCGGCTCACCTGCCTGGTCATCCCGGCGGCGGGCGACCCGATCCTCGTGGCGCCCCTGCTCGAGAGGCCGGCGGCTGCCGCGAGCCCGCTCGGACGCGCCGGCATCGACATTCGCACCTGGGGCGAGACCGACGATCCCTATCGGCTCGTGGCGGGGCTGGTCCCCGGCGCCGCGCGGGTGGGAGTCGATGACCACATGTGGGCGGTGAAGGCCCTCAGCCTGCGCACGGCGATGCCGGATGCGCAGCAGTACGCGGCCGGTGCGGTCCTATCGCGCATGCGGATGCGCAAGTCGCCCGACGAGGTGGCATCGCTCCTGGGTGCCGGTCGCGCGATCGACGAGGTGCACGCGGCCGTGCCCGGACTGCTGCGCCCGGGACGCACCGAGCGCGAGGTCGGCCGCGACATCGCCGCGCTCATCCTCGAAGCGGGCCATGTGACGGTCGACTTCGTCATCGTCGCGTCGGGGCCCAACGGCGCCAGCCCCCACCACGAGGTATCCGACCGCGTGCTGACCCCGGGGGATCCGATCGTCGTGGACATCGGCGGCACCATGCCCGACGGATACTGCAGCGACGAGACGCGCATGTACTCCCTGGGGGACCCGGGGGAGGACTACCTCCGGGCGTACGCCGTGCTGCAGCAGGCGCAGCGCGAGGCCTGCGAGGCCGTGCGTCCCGGCGTCGCGTGCGAGAGCATCGATGCAGTCGCGCGTGACCGCCTGGAGTCCGAGGGACTGGGCGATCTGTTCATTCACCGGACGGGTCATGGGATCGGCCTGGAGACCCATGAGGACCCCTACATCGTCAGCGGCAACTCCCTGCCTCTGGAGGAGGGCATGACCTTCAGCGTCGAGCCCGGCTTCTACGCCGAGGGCCGGTGGGGCGCGCGCATCGAGGACATCGTCGCATGCGGCGCAGACGGCCCCGTGCTGCTCAATCACCGCCCGCGCGACCTCGTGATCGTGGACTGAGGAGGAGCCGTGGAGGTCACCCGACTGCTGCCGAGCGACGAGGCGAGCGACCTGCTCGCGCTCACGCGGCAGATCGCTGCGGCGGAGCTCGCACCACGGGTGGCCTCGGCCGAGGAGGACGCGCGCTTCCCTCGGGAGGAACTGCGCGTGCTCGGCCGCGCCGGGCTGCTGTCGCTGCCCTTCCCCGAGGAGGTCGGCGGAGGGGGCCAGCCGTACGAGGTCTACCTCCAGGTGCTCGAGGAGCTCGCCCGGGCATGGCTCGCGGTGGGCATCAGCGTGAGCGTGCACGCGCTCGCGTGCTTCCCGGTCGCCACGGCAGGCTCGGACGAGCAGGTCGCGGAGTGGCTGCCCTGGATGCTGTCGGGCGACACGCTCGGCGCTTACTGCCTGTCGGAGCAGCACTCGGGATCGGATGCAGCAGCGCTGACGACACGCGCCGTGCGCGACGGCGACGGCTACCGCGTGAGCGGGAGCAAGTCCTGGATCACCCACGGCGGCGTCGCCGACTTCTACAGCGTCATGGTGCGCACATCCGACGATGGCGCCCGCGGCATCAGCTGCATGCTGGTCCCCGCCGACTCGCCGGGGCTCAGTGCTGCCCAGCCCGAGCGCAAGATGGGGGCCAACTCCTCGCAGACCGCGGCCATGCACCTCGACGACGTCGCCGTCCCCGCGCAGCGGCTCATCGGCCGCGAGGGCCAGGGGTTCCCGATCGCGCTCGCAGCCCTGGACGCCGGTCGACTCGGGATCGCGGCCTGTGCCGTGGGCCTCGCCCAGGCGGCCCTCGACGCGGCGGTGGCCTATGCCGGACAGCGCGAGCAGTTCGGCCGGCCGATCGGGGAGTTCCAGGGCGTGGCCTTCGGCCTGGCAGACATGGCAGCCGCCGTCGCGGCAGCGCGCGCCCTCTACATCGACGCCGCGCGGCTGCGCGACGCTGGCCTGCCGTACGGCGCGCAGGCGGCCATGGCCAAGCTCGTCGCGACCGACACCGCCATGCGAGTGACGACCCAGGCCGTGCAGGTGCACGGCGGCTATGGCTACACCCGCGACTTCCCGGTCGAGCGCTACTTCCGGGAGGCGAAGGTCCTCCAGATCGTCGAGGGCACCAACCAGATCCAGAGGATGGTCATCGGCCGCGCACTCCTCGCCGGCGCGTGACGGCGGCCACGGCATGAGCAGCGTGCTGCTGACAGGCGGCCACGTCTACTCGCCGGAGGATCCGTTCGCGACGGCACTGCTCGTCGTCGACGATCGCATCGCCTGGATCGGCGATGACGCAGGAGCCATGCTGCACGCCGCCGACGCGGGGGAGCGGGTGGACCTGCGCGGGGCCTGGGTCGCCCCGGCATTCGTCGATGCGCACGTGCACCTGACCGCGACGGGACTCGCGCTCACGGGGCTCGACCTCGCGGGAGCCTCGAGCGCAGCCGACGTGCTGCAGCGCCTGCGCGCCCACGCGGCCGAGGTGGACGGTGTCGTCCTGGGTCATGGCTGGGACGAGACGGATTGGCCGGAGGGGCGGGCCCCGACCACGGCCGAGATCGACGCGGCGGTGGGGGACCGAGCCGTCTACCTCACGCGCGTCGACGTCCACTCCGCCCTCGCATCGACAGCCCTGCGCCGTCAGGTGCCCGAGGCCGCGTCGCTGCCCGGGTGGTCAGCGCAGGGTCCGGTGTCGCGAGGCGCCCACCATGCCCTGCGCGAGGCTGCGCTCGGCTCCCTGACCGAGCCGCAGCGGGACCGGGCCCAGCGCGCCGCGCTGCGTGCCGCTGCCGACCGCGGCATCGTGAGCGTGCACGAGAACGCCGGTCCGACCATCAGCAGCACCGAGGACCTTCGCCATGCGCTGGCACTGGGGCAGGAACCGGGCATGCCCGAGGTCATTGGCTACTGGGGCGAGTTGCACGGCCAGGACGCCGCTCGCGATCTGGGGGCCCGAGGCGCCGCGGGGGATCTGTTCGTTGACGGCTCCATCGGTTCGCACACCGCCTGCCTGTCGTCCCCCTATGTCGACGCCGATCCGGCCACCACCGGCACGTCGTATCTCTCCGTGGAGGAGGTCGCACAGCACGTGGCGGCGTCCACGCGAGCGGGCCAGCAGGCGGGCTTCCACGTCATCGGAGACGGTGCCGTGGGGATCGTCGCCGACGGCCTACGCCTGGCGATCGCGCAGGTCGGGGCCGAGGCGGTGCGCGCGTCACGCCACCGCCTGGAGCACCTGGAGATGCCGGGCCCCGATGACCTGGTGCTCCTGGCCGATCTCGGCGTCGTCGCGAGCGTGCAGCCGGCGTTCGACGCGGCATGGGGCGGCCCGTCGGGGATGTACGCCCAGCGCCTCGGCGCACCTCGCGCGGCGACACTCAACCCCTTCTCCGACATGCTGGTGCGAGGAGTGGTCCTGGCTCTGGGATCCGATGCCCCGGTCACGCCGCTCGATCCGTGGGGATCGGTCCGCGCGGCCGCGTGGCACACGCATGAGCCCTTCCGGATCAGCGTGAGAGCGGCCTTCGCCGCGCACACGCGGGGCGGCCGACGTGCGGCACGCGACGAGGCGCGCGAGCCCGGTGCCCTGGTCCTGGGCGCACCCGCGACGTACGCCATCTGGGAGCCCGGGCCGCTCGTCGTGCAGGCACCTGATGGCCGCGTGGCCGCGTGGAGCACCGATCCCCGATCTGGCACGCCACCGCTGCCCGACCTGGAGTCCGGTACACCCCGCTGCTGGCGCACCGTCAGGGCTGGCCACGTCATCCACGACAGCGGGGACCTCGCATGACCGTCGATGCAGCCCCCGCGACGACGCGGGTAGCCGCGCTCGGGCTGCCGTGGCGACTCCTGCTTGCTGCCGTCTCGGGAGCCCTGCTCGCTCTCGCGTTCCCGCCGGTGGGCGCATCCCTGCTTGCGCCGGTAGCGGTCGCCATTCTCGTGATCGCGACCTACCGCACCACCGCTTGGCGCGGTGCGCTCGTGGGTGCGCTGCAGGGAGCGGTGTGCTTCGCGATCCTGCTGCGATGGATGTCCGTCGTCGGCACGGACGCCTGGCTGCTGCTCGTCGCCCTGTGCGCGTTCTGGATCGCGGTCGTCGGTGCCGGGCAGGCGCTGGTGACCCGACTGCGCTGGTGGCCGCTGTGGATCGCCTGCGTGTGGGTGCTGCAAGAGGCGCTGCGTGATCGGATCCCCCTCGGCGGCTTCCCCTGGGGCAGGCTCGCCTTCGCCCAGACCGCGACGACCCTGACGCCGTGGGCTGCCGTCGCGGGCGCACCCGCGGTGACCTTCGCGACCGCCCTCGCGGGCGCGGTCCTCGCCTTCCTGGCCATCGCCGCGGCGACGCGGGGTCGCAGCTGGCGGCAGTGGGTGGCGGCTGGCGTCGGCGGGCTGATCGTCATTGCGCTCGCGGGGCTGCTCGTGCCGCGCCCGGTGGCGGGTCAGGACGAGCGGGGGCCAGCCACCGCGGTCGCGGCGGTGATCCAAGGCGGCGTGCCGAGCACCGGACTGAGCGTCGCGGACGAGCGACGCGCGGTGCTGCAGCGCCACCTCGAGCAGACATTGCGGCTGGCCCAGGACGTCGATGCCGGCACCGTCCCTGCTCCCGATGTGGTGATCTGGCCGGAGAATGCCGTCGACATCGACCCCTACTCCGACCCGGCAGTGGCAGACGCGCTCACGGCGGCTGCTCGCGCGGTCCGGGCCCCGATCCTGGTGGGCGCGATCATCGACGCCCCTGGTGACCCGAGCCGGATCGCCAACGTCGGCATCGTCTGGGATCCCCTGACGGGGCCCGGTGACAGCTACGTCAAGCGCCACCCCGTCCCCTTCGGCGAGTACATCCCCTTCCGATCGCTGATCGCCCCGCTCGTGGGGCGGCTCGATCGCGTGCCCCGCGACATGGCGCCCGGTCAGGAGGCCGGTGTCCTGCAGGCCGGTGCGGTCCGGCTCGGCGATGTCATCTGCTTCGAGGTCGCCTACGACGACATCGTCCACGATGTGGTGACTGCGGGTGGCCGCGTCATCGTCGTCCAGACCAACAACGCCACGTTCGCCGGGCTCGGACAGCCCGAGCAGCAGGTGGCCATGTCTCGCCTGCGCGCCATCGAGCACGGCCGCGCCGTCCTCGTCGCTGCCACAAGCGGCATCAGCGCCGTCATCACCCCCGACGGTGCCGTCGTGTCGGAGATCGGCGAGGCGGACACCGGCTACCTCGTGGAGTCCGTGCCGCTGCGCGACTCCCTCACGGTGGCGGATCGCCTGGGTCAGGCGCCCGAGTGGGTCGTGGCGGCTCTCGGGCTCCTCGCCATGGCGTGGGCCGCGCTACGCCGGCGGGGCCGCGCCGCATAGGCTCGAGTCGTGTCCGGAGGCGTCCTCGTCATCATCCCGACGTACAACGAGTCGGAGAGCCTCCCCGGTGTCATCGAGCGGCTGCGCATCGCCGTCCCCGAGGCCCACGTGCTCGTGGCGGACGACAACTCGCCCGACGGCACCGGACGGATCGCCGATGCGCTCGCAGCCGAGGACGACCACATCCACGTCCTTCACCGTGCCGGCAAGCAGGGCCTGGGCAAGGCCTATCTCGCCGGATTCGCCTGGGGGCTCGAGCGCGGCTACGACGTGCTCGTGGAGATGGATGCCGACGGCTCCCATCGCCCGGAGGAGCTGCCGCGCCTTCTCGCGCAGATTCCCCACTCGGACGTCGTCCTCGGTTCCCGATGGGTCCCGGGCGGGTCCGTCGTCAATTGGCCCGCGTCGCGGCGCGTCCTGTCCCAGGGCGGTAGCCTCTACACGCGCCTGTCCCTGGGCATCCCCACGCGCGATGCCACCGGTGGCTATCGCGCCTACCGCGCCGAGGCGCTGCGTGCGCTCGACCTGGCCTCGGTGGAGTCGAACGGATACTGCTTCCAGATCGACCTGCTCTGGCGCGCACTCAAGCGCGGGCTCGTGGTGCGCGAGGTGCCCATCACCTTCGTCGAGCGCGAGGCGGGCACGTCCAAGATGAGTGGCCGTATCGTCCGCGAGGCGCTGATCAACGTCGGGCGCTGGGGCGCGGCGCATCGCTGGGCGCAGGTCAGCGGACGCGGGCGGGCATGACGCTGCGCGGGCGCGTGGGCTGCCTCCTGCTCGTCGCTTACCCGATCGTCGAACTCGCGATCGCCGTCGCGCTCGCCCAGGTCATCGGGTGGTGGTGGCTGCTCGTGGTCGTCGTGATCTGCATCGTGCTCGGCCTCGGGCTGGTGCGCTACGCACTGAGTGCCACCGGCCGTTCCTTCGGCGTGGCCATTGCCACGCTCCAGGGCCCAGGGGAGTCGGGTGTCCTGGCGATCGAGGGATCGTCACGGGGAGTGCCCGCGCCGCCCGCCCAGACCCTGCTCATCGTTCCCGCGGGGCTGCTCATCGCGATCCCGGGGATCCTCACCACGGTCATGGGGCTGGTCCTGTGGCTACCCCCCGTGCGCGCGGCGATCGCGTCCCGCATCGAGCGCGCAGCGCGGCGCCTCGGGCCGCCGGAAGCGCCCACGCCCTAGTGGACGGCCTAGCGCGACCAGACGAGGGGGAGTGGGCTAGGCGCTCTTGCGGCGCTGGTGCGCGTGCAGGAGCGCAAGGCGCTCATCGAGCAGTTCCTCGAGGTCGCGGATGGTGCGCCTTTCCATGAGCATGTCCCAGTGCGTGCGTGCCGGTCGGCCCGGTGCCTCCTCCGGCCGGGTGGCGGCGCGCTGGAGGGCTTCCGCCCCGCAGCGGCACTGCCACAGCACGGGGATCTCCTCGGCCTCGGCCGAGAAGGGGACCGACGTCGCGTGACCGCGCGGGCAGTCGAAGGTGACCACGATGCGCTCAGCGGGGATGACGTGATCATCGTTCTCATAACTCGTCGCACCCAAGCGAGTGCCACGCAGGCTGCCCTCGGACATCGTGCCTCCCGTCGTCGCGGTTGCTTCCACTGTCGTCAACCGTTGCGACGCCGCAGGCGTTCCCGGGGTTCCTGGGAACTCCCGCAGGAGGTTCGGACCGGTCGCTGACCGGCGTCCGATTAACGGATATCGAGGTCGGCGCCCCGGCGGGACAGGACCTCGCGCAAGACGGTGGGGGAGTCGGTCATGATGCCGTCGACCCCGAGATTGAGCAGGTGCTCCATCTCGGACGGGTCATCCACCGTCCACACGTCGACGGCCAGGCCCAGACGGTGCGCGCGAGCGATGAAGCCGGGCTCGGCGAGGGCGACGCCCAGCGCGCGGGTCGGCACCTGGACGCGGTGCACCCGGGGCAGGCCGCGCAGCCGGGGGAGTGCACGCAGGGCCAGCACCTCCCAGGGATGGGCGGATGACTCCGTGCCGGGGGGCAGGAGCCGTCGTGCCCGTTCGAGGCGCCTGGCCGAGAACGACGTGACGCACACCCGCGCCTGCGCGCCGCTGCGGCGCACGGCATCGACCAGCGCCACCACCGACCCGGGCTCCTTGACGTCGATGTTCAGGCGCGCGTCCGGGAACTCCTCCAGCAGCTCCTCCAGTCGCAGGGGAGCCGACCCGTCGGCCAGGCGCGCACTGCGCACCTGGGACCACGTGCGCTCGCGCACGGGCCCACGGGCGTCGGTGGTGCGATCGAGATCGGCATCGTGGTGGAGCACCGCCACCCCGTCTCGGGTGGGCCGCACGTCGGTCTCCAGGTGGGCGAACCCCAGGCTGACGGCGTGCCGGAAGGCCGCCAGGGAGTTCTCCGGGGCCTCGCGCGCGCCACCGCGGTGGGCGTAGGCGCGAAAGCCTCGGGGGAGCGTTCCCATCGAGCCATTGTCGCCCGTGGGGGACTGTCGCTCGTAGCGCAGGTCCGCGGTCTTCGGGCGACGGCAGGCTGTGGGCGGCCGATGCCGGCCCGACTACCATCGGGGGAACGGGCCGGCAGGTTGCCGGTGCGGGAATCGAGGAGCCATGACCGCCGACACGAGCATCCGCAATGCCGTCACCTGGCCCGCGCACGATCCCAGCACCTGGCGCACGGTCCCGGAGGCGTTCACGCCCCTGGATCACGACCGCGTGGAGAGCCTTCTCGCGGCCGAGTGGGACAGGTTCGCTGCGACCACGCCCGAGTCGGGTGCGCTGAGCGCGCGCTCGCGTCGCACGCTGCCGCTGGGCGTTCCCTCGTCCTTCCAGTACTGGGATCCGCATCCCGTCTCAGTCGTCTCGGCCAAGGGGGCGTGGCTCACCGACGTGGACGGTCGGCGCCTGCTCGACCTGTCCATGGGCTTCGGGGCCATGCTCGTCGGGCACCTCAACCCCACGGTGGTGGCCGCCGTCCAGCAAGCCCTGGAGACGGGCACGCTGTTCGTGACGCCCGCGCCCTCGGCATCGGAGATGGCCGAGCGCTTCTGCACGCGCTTCGACCTCGACCAGGTCCGCTTCGCGAACTCGGGCACCGAGGCCGACATGTACGCCGTACGCGCGGCGCGCGCGTACACCGGCCGCAAGGCCATCATCAAGATCGAGGGCGGCTACCACGGGGGATACGACGCGCTGTCCGTGTCGGTCAAGCCCGACCTCGACGAGGCGGGCCCCGAGGACGCGCCCGTGCCCGTCGTGCCCTTCGAGGTGGAGGCCGGGACCGTCTACCCCGTGCCCTACAACAGCCTGGAGCGCCTGACGCAGATCCTCGACGAGCACGGGCGCGAGATCGCGGCCGTCGTCATGGAGCCCGTGCCCGAGAACATGGGCATCGTCCTGCCGGATGCCGGCTACCTCTCGGGCGTGCGGGAGCTGTGCGACGCCCACGGCGTGCTCCTCGTCTTCGATGAGGTCAAGACCGGGCTCACGGCAGGCTACGGCGGCGCCGCTCAGCGGCTGGGCGTCAAGCCCGACCTGGTGACCCTCGCCAAGAGCATCGGCGGTGGCCTGCCCCTGGCCGCCTTCGGAGGCCGGGCCGAGGTCATGGCCACGGTGGTCGACGGGCGCATGCCGCACTTCGGGACCTACAACGGCAACCCGCTCGTCATGGCCGCCGCCGCGGCGGTCGACGAGGTGTGCACCCACCAGGCCCTCGCGCGCGCCGAGGAGGTCAATGACCGGGCCCTGGAGGAGTCGGATCGGATCATCCGGGAGTACGCCTTGCCGGCCCACACGGTCGGCTTCGGGGTCAAGGGCGCCATCACCTGGTCGCCCAGCCCGGTCCGCACCTACCGGGACTACAAGCGCACCGACTTCGCCGCCGCCGAGCTCAGCTGGCTCTGGGGCGTCAACCGCGGCGTGCTCACGCCGCCGGGGCTGGACGAGCAGTGGCTGGTGTCCCTGGCGCACACCGATGCCGACATGGCCGTCCTCACCGGCGAGTTCGAGGACCTGGCCCGCGCCCTGCGCTCCTCATAACATCCGATAACGTACATTATGTCAGATCACGTGGAGGGGATCTCCCCTTGCGTGGCCGTGCTCGACATCGATGGTGTCCTCGCCGACGTCCGGCACCGCCTGCCGCACATCGAGGGCGGTCGACGCGACTGGGACGCGTTCTTCGCCGGGGTGGCCGACGACCCGGTCCTGGAGCCCGGACGCGACCTGGCCCGGCGGCTGGCCGGCGACGGCATGGGGATCGTCTACCTCACCGGCCGGCCCGAGCGCTGCCGCGAGGACACCCGCGCCTGGCTCGAGCACCACGCACTTCCTGAGGGCGAGCTGGTGATGCGCCAGGACCGCGACCGCCGGCCCGCACGCCTGATGAAGCTGCAGGCGCTCCACGAGATGGCCGGGCGCTGCGAGGTGAGGTGCCTGGTCGACGACGACCCCCAGGTGGTCCTGGCGGCCCGGGCGGCAGGCTTCGACGTCGTGGTCGCTGACTGGATGCCGCGATGCGCGCCTTTGGATGCGGCCCAGGAGACTCTCGGTCGCAGCTAGCAGGTCGCCACCGTTGCGCCGACGCTAGTCCGGGGGTCGGCGGGTGCGCAGGGCGCTCACCTGCAGGTCCAGCTCGTGCAGGGCGGGGCGGATGACCGCATCGGGTGTGCCGCTCTCGCGCAGGCGCAGGAGCTCGTCCTGCTGGGCGCGCAGCACGGCCATCTCGAGGCGGTAGGCGTCGCCGGAGCGCTCGGCCCCCTGTGGCTCTCCCCCGGCCACCTCCAGGTCGGCCAGGAGGCGCTGTCGGATGGCGTCCTCCGCACCCGGGGGCAGTGATTCCCGCGCTCCCGCGGCATCGCGCACCGCTTCATCGAGCGCATCCAGGCCGCGGGTCGCCATCGCCACCCGCACCGCGCGCCGATCGTCGTCGAGGTCCTGCGGCGACAGCCGGACAGCGCGTGCCACCAGGCCCAGGGTCGGCGAGAGGGCCAGGGTGACGCCGATGACGACGAAGGTGGTGGCCTGCAGGAGCCGGCTCTGGTCGACGGCTGCCTCGACGCCGACGCCGAGCGGCAGGGAGAAGGCGGCAAGCCCGGACACCGGGCCCCGCGCTCCCGCCCACGCGACGACGACGGCCTCCCGCGGCCCGATGCGCGCGTCTCCCCTGCCGGAGACGAGGCTGTAGGCGAGGACGAAGACGAGCCGTGTCGCGACCAGGACCGCGACGACCGCGATCACGAGCACGGGCAGCAGGCGTAGGTCTTCCGCGGGCAGGGCCAGCACCGTCTCGGGCAGTTCCAGGCCGACGAGGAAGAACGCCGCGGCCGTGAGGACGAAGGTGATCTGGCGCCAGATGGCGACCGACGACCGACGTCCCTCGAATCGACGATGCGTGAGCATGGTGTTGGCGACGATGAGCGCGGTGGCGACCACCGCGAGGATGCCCGAGCCCTCGACGGACTCGGCGAGAAGGTAGACCGGGATCGGGGCGACGAGCACGAAGGCGTTGACCACGGTCTGGTCCGGGTCCCGGCGGATGAGCCAGGCGAGGGCTAGCCCGGCGAGGACGCCCACGATGAGCCCGCCCACGACGGACTGCAGGAGGATGAAGGCGATGTCGCCGGTCGACACCGTTCCCGTCGCGGCCGCAGCGAGGGCCACGCGTAGCAGCGTGAGCCCAGTGCCGTCGTTGACCAGGCTCTCCCCCTCGAGGATGGTCACGACTCGACGCGGGAGTGCGACGCGGCGCGCGATCGCCGCGACCGCCACGGCATCCGTGGGCGACAGGATCGCCCCCAGGGCGAACGCCAGGGCCAGCGGGATTCCGGGCACGAGCGCGGCGGCGACCGCGCCGACGGCCACCGAGGTCACGAGCACCAGGCCGACAGCGAGGGCGAAAATCGGCCGGCGGAACCTGCGGAAGTCGACGTAGGAGGTCGACAGCGCCTCGCCGAACACCAACGGCGCGAGGATGAGCAGGAAGACCTCGCCCGCGTCCTGGGGTGCCGAGGGGCCGAAGGGCAGCAGCCCGAAGGCGATGCCGGCCACCAGGACGGGGATGGCGGTCCCCCACCCACGCCAGCGCGCGAACGCGGCGACCGCCAGCGCGATGAGGAGCCCGGCCAGGAGCCCCTCGGATAGGTCGACCACGCCCGCAGGCTAGCGGTCCCCCGCTACGTGGCTGCCTGCGCGAGCTCGGCGGGCGACGGGCAGGAGCAGACCAGGTTGCGGTCGCCGTACGCACCGTCGATGCGCCGCACCGGTGGCCAGTACTTCGCCGCCGGCTGAACGCCCATCGGATACACGGCGGTGCGTCGGTCGTAGGCGTGCTCCCAGTCCCCCACCAGGCACTCGGCGGTGTGCGGCGCATGGTGGAGCGGATTGTCATCGGCGGGCCACTCCCCCGACTCGACCCTGTCGATCTCCGCCCGGATCGCGAGCATCGCATCGCAGAAGCGATCGAGCTCGGCCAGGCTCTCGCTCTCGGTCGGCTCCACCATGAGCGTGCCGGCGACCGGGAAGGACATCGTCGGCGCATGGAAGCCGTAGTCGATGAGCCGCTTGGCCACATCGTCAACGCTCACGCCGCTGGACTTGGTGAGCGGCCGAAGATCCAGGATGCACTCATGCGCGACGCGGTCGTTCGCGCCGGTGTAGAGGATCGGGTAGGCGTCCCCGAGCCGTGCGGCGACGTAGTTGGCCGAGAGGATGGCAACGCCGGTGGCGTGGGTGATGCCTTCCGGCCCCATCATCCGCAGGTAGGCGTACGGGATCGGCAGGATACCCGCCGATCCCCAGGGTGCTCCGCTCACCGGGCCGACAACGGGCTCGGCCGGACCGGCCTCGGGCCGCAGCGGGTGCGACGGCAGGAAGGGCGCAAGGTGGGAGCGCACGCCGATCGGGCCGACGCCCGGGCCGCCACCGCCGTGCGGGATGCAGAACGTCTTGTGCAGGTTCAGGTGCGATACGTCCGCGCCGAATCGCCCGGGCTTCGCCAGGCCCACGAGCGCGTTGAGGTTGGCGCCGTCCACGTAGACCTGCCCGCCGGCATCGTGCACCATGGCGCAGATGTCGCCCACGGACTCCTCGAACACCCCGTGCGTCGACGGATAGGTGATCATCAGCGCAGCGAGCTCGTCGCCGTGCTCGGCGATCTTGTTCTTGAGGTCCTGGACGTCGACGTTGCCGTGCTCATCGCAGCCGATGACCACGACGCGCATGCCCGCCATGACCGCACTGGCGGCGTTGGTGCCATGGGCGCTGCTGGGGATGAGGCAGACGTGTCGATGCTCATCGCCTCGGGAGTGGTGGTAGGCACGAATGGCGAGCAGCCCGGCGAACTCCCCCTGGCTGCCCGCATTGGGCTGCAGGCTGACCGCGTCGTAGCCGGTGACCTCCGACAGCATCCGCTCGAGGCCCTGGATGAGCCTGACGTATCCCTGGGCCTGGTCGAGCGGCGCGAAGGGATGGATCCCCGCGAACCCGGGCCACGTGATCGGCTCCATCTCCGTGGTCGCGTTGAGCTTCATCGTGCACGACCCCAGCGGGATCATCGTGCGATCGAGCGCGAGGTCGCGGTCGGAGAGACGACGCAGGTAGCGCAGCATCTCGGTCTCGCTGCGGTAGTCGTGGAAGATCGGGTGGCCCAGGTACGGAGTCGTGCGACGCAGCGCATCGGGCAGGCCGGCAGTCGCGGGATCGGCCACCTCCGGTGCGAGCGCGGCTCCGAAGGCCACGAGGACACGGGCGAGGTCGCCGGGGGTGGTCGTTTCGTCGACGGTCATGCCAACGGTGTCCGCGTCCACGCGACGGATGTTGACGCCCTGCGCGAGTGCCCTGGCCACGACGTCGTCGGCGCGCCCCGGGACGGCGACAGTCACGGTGTCGAAGAACACGGGGTCCAGCACCCCATAGCCGGCGGCCTCCAGGGAGGCCGCGAGACGCAAAGCCTGCCCGCGCACGCGTGAGGCGATCACCCGCAGGCCGTCAGGTCCGTGGTAGGCGGCGTACATCGCGGCCACGACGGCGAGGAGAACCTGCGCCGTGCAGATGTTGCTGGTGGCGCGCTCACGCCGGATGTGCTGCTCACGGGTCTGGAGCGCGAGGCGGTACGCCGGGACGCCCTCGGCATCGACCGACACTCCGACGAGCCGGCCGGGTAGCGAGCGCTCGAGGCCGGCGCGCACGCTCATGAAGCCCGCGTGCGGGCCGCCAAAGCCCATGGGCACTCCGAGGCGCTGCGCGGCGCCGATGCAGATGTCCGCGCCCATCTCGCCGGGCGGGGTGAGCAGGGTGAGTGCAAGGAGGTCGGTGGCGACCACGGTCCCTATCCCCCGGCCCTTCGCGGCGGCGAGGATCCCCCGGATGTCGTCGACCTGCCCTGAAGACCCGGGGTAGGACACGAGCACCCCGAAGACATCGTCCGCGAGTCCGTCGACGATCTCCGATCGCGGCGCCGTGCGCACGTCGATGCCCAGCGGCTCGGCGCGGGTGCGCAGCACGGCCAGCGTCTGCGGGTGGGTGTCCTCGTCAACCAGGAACACCATGCCGTCATGGGAGCGATGCAGCAGCCCCATGCCCTCGGCGGCCGCCGTCGGCTCGTCCAGGAGGGATGCCGGTGCGACCGGGAGGGCGGTGAGGTCCTCGACCACGGTCTGGAAGGCCAGGAGGGCCTCCAGGCGCCCCTGGCTGATCTCGGGCTGGTAGGGCGTGTAGGCGGTGTACCAGGCCGGGCTCTCGAGCACATTGCGTCGGATGACCGGAGGCGTGACGCAGTCCTGGTAGCCCAGGCCGATCATGGAGGTGAGCACCTGGTTGGCGCCGGCGAGCCCGGCCATCTCCGCCGCCATCTCTGGCTCATCGAGCGGAGCGTCGAGGGCCAGGCCGTCGCGCCATCGGATCGTCTCCGGGACGACGTCGTCGAGGAAGGAATCGAGGGAGTCGTAGCCCAGGCGCTGCAGCATGTTCACCACATCGTGGTCGCGCGGACCGATATGGCGCTGGGCGAATGAACCGACGTGCTCGGAATGGACCTGATCTGCCATGACTGCTCCCGGCAACTCGACGGTCGAGCGCACGCGGTGTGCGCCCCACCCCCTCTGGTCTCGCGGACTACCGCGACCTGAGAGCTTCGTCGCCGTGCGCGGACGCACGAGCGGCTTTCACCGTCGGTGGGGTGGCGAGCCACCCTCTCTCCAGAGTTGCCTTCCCTGCACGGTCCTTGTGCCTGAGAGTTTCCGGGGCGGTTGCTCCTTCGGCGCCCGGGTTTCCCCGGGGCTCTCCCGTGCTGGGTCGAACAGCGGTGCGAGCGTAGCGCACCCGGGGTCCGAGAGGGATCAGCCTGCGGAACGCCGTGCCGCGCGCCGGGCGGACAGCTCATCCGCCGCGCCGTCCCCGGGGGTCTCGTCGCCCTCGGCGGGCTCTCCAGGAAGGGATGCCAGGTGGCCCTCCACCTCCTGCCAGACGCGACCCACGGCGATCCCGAAGACCCCCTGGCCGCCTCGGACGAGATCGATGACCTCGTCCTCGCTGCGGCACTCGTAGATCGAGGCGCCATCGCTCATGAGCGTGATGCGCGAGAGGTCGTCTCCCCCGCGCTGCTCCAGGTGCGCGACGGCCGTGCGGATGTTGGCCAGGGACACGCCAGTGTCGATGAGTCGCTTCACGATGCGCAGGACGAGGATGTCCCGGAAGGAGTAGAGCCGCTGGCTTCCGGAGCCGCTGGCCGGGCGGATGCTCGGCTCCACCAGGCCGGTGCGCGCCCAGTAGTCGAGTTGGCGGTAGGTGATGCCCGCCGCAGCGCACGCGATGGGACCGCGGTAGCCCAGGTGCAGTGCCGCGGACTGCAGGGACTCCTCGGGAAAGAGCGCAGGCTGATCGACGGTGGCCGGGACGGCGACACCGGGCAGGGATTCCTCCGTGAGGCGCATCGTCGCTGTACACCGCCTTCTCGATCCGGGTCGCACCCGGGCCTTCGACCTGCGCCCTCGACGAGAGCGGAGTGCCACGTTAGGGCTCAGGGGCCCCAGGGTCAACGCGCCGCGCCGGGGCCGCCGCCGGCTGCGTGCGTGCGCTCAGGAGTCGGCGCCGAAGTCCTCGGGCGTGACCTGGTCGAGGAACTCGCGGAAGCGCTCCACCTCGTCCTCTTCCTCGTCGGGGATCACGACGCCGGCCTCGTCGAGGACATCGTCGTCCACGAGGATCGGGCTGCCCGTGCGCAGGGCCAGCGCGATGGCGTCGGACGGGCGTGCGCTCACCAGGGCGCCCTGGCCCAGATCGAGCTCGGCGTAGAAGACGCCGTCCTCCAGGCGGGTGATGCGGACCTCTGCGAGGGTGCGACCCGATGCTCCGATGACGTCCTTGAGCAGGTCGTGCGTGAGCGGGCGCGGAGGCACCACCCCCTGCTGGACGTAGGCGATAGCCGTCGCCTCGGCCGCGCCGATCCAGATGGGCAGGTAGCGCTCCCCCTCGGCCTCTCGCAGCAGCACGATGGGCTGGTTCGACGGCATCTCCACTCGGACGCCCAGGACGTCGACCCGCTTCATGCTTCGAGGGTAGACGACCGCTGCCGTACGAGGGCGACGTGGAGGTCCAGCAGCAAGGCGAGGAGCTCGGCGGTCAGTTCCCGCTCCTCGAGGGAGGACGAGGCACCCCGGCGGGGTGCCAGCGCCTGCTGCACGAGGCCGATCTCCCGGTCGGCCGCCACGCGGAAGGAGCGCAGGTGGCGCGGCTCGATGCCGTATTCGCGCAGCCGCACCACCAGGCGGCATACGTCGACGGCGCTGCTGTCCATGTCGCTGACCAGTCCGTGGTCGGTCAGTTCCTTGAGCGTGGTCGCATCGACCCCTCCGCGCTGCGCCACTTCGGCTTCGGACATGCGTCGCGGCCGGGGGGCGCGCAGTCGGGCCGCGGGGACGGCCGGAGCGACGTCGGCGGTCGCCTCGGGACGGGTGAGCCGCTCAGCGATGACGGACAGGGGCAGGAACTCATCGCGTTGCAGTCTCAGGATGCGACGAAGTCGCTCGACATCGGCCTCGGCGTAGCGCCTGCTGCCGCGCGGGGTCCGCATGGGCTCGATGAGGCCGGCGGACTCCAGGTAGCGGACCTTCGAGGTGGTGAGGTCGGGGAACTCCTCCGAGAGCTGCGCCACGAGGGCACCGATGGTCCGAAAATCGCTCACGGTCGCGTCCCGGCGTCCCCTCCAACGAGGTAGGCGAAGCGGTACTTGCCGATCTGCACCTCATCGCCGGGCGTGAGGGCCACCTCCTCGATACGCGCACGGTTGACGTAGGTGCCGTTGAGGCTGCCCACGTCGCGCAGAAGCCAGCCGTCGGCCATGCGCCGCAGTTCGGCGTGACGCCGGCTGACGGTGACGTCGTCGAGGAAGAGGTCCGAGTCGGGCTCGCGACCGGCCGTCACCAGGTCCCCCACGAGCAGATAGGACGCTCCCGCGCCCATGCCGCGCTGCACGACGAGCACGGCCTCCCCGGGGCCGATGTCGGGTGCAACACCTGAGCCCACCGCGGGCAGCGAACCGCTGGACCCGGGGCCGGTGATGCCCACGGAAGTGATGTCATGCGCGACGGGCGACCCGCAGACCCGGCAGAAGCGATCGCCGGGGTCGACGGGATGGTCGCATCCGCTCACGGCACGCTCACTCACCGATGAGCGCGCGGTAGCCCGCGGCGTCGAGGGTGGCCTCGGGATCTGCGGCGAGGCGCACCTCGACCATCCAGCCGTCGCCGTAGGGCTGGCCATTGACGGTCTCGGGGGCGTCGGCGAGCAGGGCGTTGACGGCGACGACCTCGCCGCTCACGGGCGCGTAGATCTCGCTCACGCTCTTGGTCGACTCCACCTCGCCGCAGGGCTGGCCGGCGGTAAGGCTCTGCCCCACCTTGGGCAGGTCCACGTAGACGATGTCGCCGAGCGAGTCCTGCGCGTAGTCGGTGATGCCGAAGCGCACGGTGCCCGCACCTGCGTCGGCGATCCACTCGTGCTCGGCTGTGAACCGAAGGTCCTCGGGCACCTGCGACATGACATCCCCTCGCTCACCGTCGCGCCGACTCGCGCGTCGGTCCTGCGCTGAACCTAGCCGCCAGGGGCGACAGCATCAAGCACGGGCCGGGCCCCCGGCGCGCGACGCCTTCCGTCAGGCCGTTGCGCGCAGGACTCGACGCGCCTGGTCCAGGTAGAGGAGGGCGGCGTACCAGTACAGGGCCGTGCCCCAGATGACGAAGGCCCAGCCCAGGGCCCCGAGCACCTGCTCCCACGCGGCACTGCCGGCCCCGACGAGGACGAAGGGAAAGCCCCAGTAGAGCGCGAAGGTCGCTGCCTTTCCCAGGTAGTGGACGGGCAGGGCGACCAGGCCACGTCGCCGAAGCGCGGGGACGAGCGCCAGCAGGAGCAGCTCCCTGGCGGCGAGGATCGCGACGAGCCACCAGGGCACGAGGTCGCGCAGGGCCAGGCCGATGAGCGTCGCGGCGATGGTGAGGCGGTCGACGAGGGGGTCGAGCAGGCGCCCCAGGCGGGTGATCTGGCCCGTGCGTCGCGCGATGACTCCGTCGGCCCAGTCCGTCGCTCCCGACACCGCCAGGACGGCCACGGCCGCCAGGTCCAGGCGGGGTCCGAGCACGAGCCAGAGGAAGACCGGGATCAGTGCCAGGCGCAGCATGCTCAAGGCGTTGGGGACCGTGAGGATGCGATCCTCCGGTGGTCTCATGCACGTCCTCCGGGCCTGCGGCCGACGATGAGCGCGCCGCCCAGCAGCACCAGCAGCAGTCCGCCCAGGGCAGCACCCGCCGCGCCGACGGACGCAAGGATCAGCGCACGGTCCGCTCCGGGAACGCGGTACTCCAGGCGCAGGGCCGCCTGCGGACCCGGAGCGGCGTCGGCGCGCATGAGGACGAGGGTCTGCCCGTCCAGGGCGGCACCGGGCAATTCGGGGGCATCACCCGTGCCCTGCGCGGCCCACCAGGGCTGACCCTGGGGCGCCGGCGGTGCGCCGCTCCCGGGGACCGAGACGGTCACCCAGTCGCCCTGCGCGCCCGAAGCGACGGAGTACGGCGTGCCGTCGAGGTAGTCGTTGACGTCCTCGGCCGGTGCGACGCCGAGGAAGGCGCCGCCTGATTGCGAGCTGGCCACCAGGCTCACCTGGCCGATGTCGTCGAGGACCCCTGTGACGTCCGTGCCGACCAGCGCGAGCGCGTCGGACAGCCACGACGGCACGACAGGCGCCACGAGCCGGGCGCTCACGCCGTCGACGATCACGGCCGCATCCCCGGGCGCGGCGCGCAGTTCACCCAGCGGTGCCGCGACGACGCCTGCCCTCCCGACACTCGACTGGATGCCCCCTGCTGCGAGCACCGCGGGGACCGACGCGATCAGCAGGACCGAGCCGAGCGCGGTGAGCACGACCCCGAGGGACATGCGGACCGCGCCCCATGTGCTCAGGTGCACTCCGCTCATGCGCGGCCGTTCATCTCCCGGGGGCGACCGTGAGGATGCCGAGGCACATCTCGTCCGTCGTCCCCTCGCCCCAGGTGATGTAGCGCGGCTCGGTGTCGGCGAGGGCGGGCAGCTGACTGCGCAGCTTGGCGTCGTGGGTGCACGTCACGGTGAGGGTGTCGCCCTTCTCCAGCGGCATGGGGCTGGGCAGCGGACGGGCGCCTTGGTTGTCGAAGTCCCACACGTCGATGTCGAGCAATGTCTCCTCGCGCGGGGTCCCGGCGTTGGCCACGATGCTGATCTCGCGGCCGAGCAGGTGCATGTGGCCCGCGGAGGCATAGACCGTGACGGGCGCATCGACCACGTGGGTGCACGACTGGGTCGCGCCTGCCTTTGGCTCCACCAGGTCGCCGTCGCAGATGAGCTGCAGGCCCCAGATCGTGCGGAGGGACTCTCCGCCGAACCGCTCGATCGTGTCCTCGACCGCGGCCTCGCGCTCGCACAGGGGCCCGGTCTCCCCGGGCAGGCAGGGCAACTCCACCGGCGCGGGCAGGAGCATCGTCTCCAGCGGCTTCAGGTCCGCGTCGCCGGGGACCGTGCGCAAGCGGACCGACGTGGTGTCGGGCCCCTGGCCGGCGAGGAGGTTGTAGTGCACCTGCAGGATGACGCTGCTGCCCTTCTCGAGGAAGACGCCCGTGCCCTCCGGGTAGCGCGACTCGCGACCACCGGGCGCCCAGGCTGCCAGCCAGGGAGCGGAGTCGAGCGATCGCACCGCATCTCCCCCGACGTTGGGCAGGTCGGGTCCGCCGAAGCAACTCCAGCCCTGCCCGGGGTCGCCGGCATCGCGCTGCTGCGCCGCCGTGATCTGCTGCGAGCGCACCCGGTAGAGGATCGCGTGGTGCACGACGGCCGCGTTGTCGGGGACGAACCGCACGCCGGTGATGAATCGGTCCTCGGGCACCCCCGTGTCGAGCAGGAAGCAGCGGTAGTCGTCAGTGGCGGTGCCCTCGCTGGAGGGGGTGTAGGGCTCCGCCAGGCCCACCGTCACGAACCCGTCGGTGTCCATCTGGCCGCTCGGCTCCTGCGCGGGCGAGGCCACCGGATCGGCCGCCGACGGGGTGCTGCTCGCGCCGGTGGAGCCCGGCACGGCACTGCAGGCGGCCAGGAGACCGCACGCGGCGAGGGCGACGGCGGATGCAGCGAGGCGGGGGGTCATCCCGACATGCTACGGGCTCGGCCCCGAACGTACGCGGCAACAGCGGTCGCCGCCGCGACGTTGAGCGAGTCGCCGGGGTGGGACATGGGAATCCGGCTGCGTCTCCATGCGAGGCCGAGCGCCGCCTCGCTCAGCCCGGGGCCCTCGGAGCCGAGGAGCAGGGCCATGCGCTCGCCTGCGACCTCCGCGACCGCCTCGCCGAGGTCGCAGTCACCGTCGGGCGTGAGGGCGATGACGTGCCGCGATGCCGCCAGTGCTGCCAAGGTGCCCTCCCAGTCATCGCTTCGCGACCATCGGCAGCGCAGCACGGCTCCCATGGACGCCTTCACCGACCGCCGATAGAGCGGATCGGCGCAGCGCGGTGACAGGACGACGGCGTCCATGCCCTGGACCACGGCGGACCGGATCGCCAGGCCCACGTTCGTCGGGTCCACGAGATCCTCGAGCACGAGCAGGTCGTCTGGGGAATCGATCAGGTCGCGGACGGGAATCGGCACGGGGCGCCTCACGGCCGCCAGCGGACCACGATGCACGCGGTATCCGGTGATCTGCTCGAGCACGTGCTCCTTCGCGACGAGGACGTGCGCGTCCACATCGGCGAGCACGGCGGCAAGGCGATCGAGCCACCTACTCGCCGTGAGCACCGAGATGATGTCCATCCCCTGCGCGACGCACCGCTCGATCACGAGCAGGCCCTCCGCCATGAAGTAGCCCCGCTCGGTCTCGACGCGCTGTCGGAGGTCCATGTCCGTGAGCCGGACGTAGGGATCGATCCGGGAGTCCTCGGCGCTCATCACCTCGGGCATGACGACGTTCACGGAGCCTCGGCTCCCCGAGCCGCCTCCTGCGCGAGCAGCGCGTCGCGGTCAGCCAGGCGGGCGAGGCCGCGGACCGGCTGCGCCATGCGCGGGTGCCTCTCCCACGCATCGGCGTGCCGCGCGATGAAGGCCCAGTAGCCCGCCGTCACCGGGCAGGCCTGCTCTCCGACCCGCCGATCGGGGCGGTAGCCGCAGCCCGTGCAGAAGTCGGTCATGCGCTTGATGTAGGCACCGCCCGCGGCGTAGGGCTTGGATGCCATCCGGCCGCCGTCTGCGTGGAGGGCCATGCCGATCGAGTTGGCGGCCATCACCCAGGGGTAGGCGTCGACGTAGTTGGCCGTGAACCACTCGGTGACCTCACGTGGATCGTACGCATGCTGCAGAGCCCAATTGCCCAGCACCATGAGGCGGATGATGTGGTGGTTCCACCCCCGATCGCGCACCTCGGCGAGTGCGATCGACAGGCATCGCGCACGCACGTCGTCCGCGCGCAGATCGCGGAACCACTCCGGGAGGGGCTCGTGCGCCGACAGGGCGTTGGAGTCCCGCACGTAGTCGGGCCCGAAGTTCCAGTACAGGTGCCACACGTAGTCCCGCCAGCCCAGCACCTGCCGCACGAAGCCCTCGACGCTCGCCAGGGGCACCTGGCCCGCGTGCCACGCCTCCACGACCGCGTCGATGACCTCGCGTGGATCGAGCAAGCCGAGGTTCATCGGCACCGACAGCAGTGAGTGGGCCATGGGCCAGTCGGCAGCGAGGGCAGCGTCCTCGTACGGCCCGAAGGAGCCGAGGCGGTGCGCGACGAAGTCGTCCAGGGCGACGAGGGCCTCGGCGCGCGTCACGGCGAATCGCCGCGGGCCGTCGACCCCGGCGAAGGCGATCCCCTCCCGCTCCCAGCGGTCGAGGTCGGCGCGCACCTGCGCATCGATGTCGTCCTCGACCGGCCACGTCGGCTCGGGGACTCCCAGGGTGACGGCTCCACGGGGCGGAGGCAGGCGATTGTCGGCGTCGAAGTTCCACCGGCCGCCCTCCGGCTCGTCCCCCGCCATGAGGATGCCGGTGCGCCGGCGCGCCTCGCGATAGAAGTCCTCCTGACGCAATTGACGGCGCCCTGATGCCCAGTGCGCGAAGTCCTCCTGGGATGTGATGAAGCCACGCGCGGGGAGCACCTCGGCTCCCACGTCGCGCACGAGCGCACGCGCGGCGTACGACGTGGGGTCGATGACGCTGAGCTGCCCGCGGATGCCGGACACGGCGGCGCGATACCCCTCGGCCTGAACGTAGGAGCAGCGTTCCCCGAGCTCGACGGCGCGATGCCTCAGCGCTGACAGGACCAGGTGGGCCTTGGCGCGGTGGTAGCGCCTGCGCCGGAACGCCGCTCGCGACTCGATCAGCAGCACCCCCTCCCCACCATCGTCACCGGGAGCGTCGGACGGCCCCAGGAAGTGCGGCCCGAGTTGATCTGCGAAGAGCCAGCGACGCGTCATGGCAGCGCTCGAGCCGACCAGCGACCGTCGCGACGATGCACCTCCAAGGGGATGCCATACGTGGCGGACAGCGCTTCGTTGGTGAGCACGTCCGCCACGCGCCCCTGCGCGACCGCGGCCCCACCGCGCAGGAGAAGCGCATGCGTGATCCCAGGGGGTATCTCCTCGACGTGATGCGTGACGAGGACGGTCGTGGGAGCCGCCGGATCGCTGGCCATGTCGCCGAGTCGACGCACCAGTTGCTCGCGTCCGCCGAGATCGAGGCCGGCGGCGGGCTCGTCCAGCAGCAGGATCTCGGGATCGCTCATGAGAGCGCGGGCGATGAGCACGCGCTTGCGCTCGCCGTCCGAGAGGGTCGAGAAGCGTCGATCCGCGAGCTCGCTCACCCCCAGCAGCCGAAGCAGCCGAGAGGCCCGACGGGCATCGGCGTCGTCGTACTCCTCACGCCAGCGACCGGTGATCCCCCACGACGCCGTCAGCACCACGTCGCGCACCCGCTCCCGGGGCGGGATCGACTCGGTCAGGCCCGCCCCGACGAGGCCGATCTGCGGTCGCAGGTCGAACACGTCGGTCATGCCCAGCGTCTCCCCCAGGATCGACAGGCTCCCGGTCGTGGGGTGCTGTCGTGTGGCGGCCAGCGACAGGAGGGTCGACTTGCCCGCGCCGTTGGGGCCGAGGAGGACCCAGCGCTCGTCCGAGCGCACCGTCCACGTGATGTCGGAGAGGATCCAGGAAGCGCCACGTCGCACGCCCACCGACTCCAGGGCGAGCACGACGGTCACTTGCACAACCTAGCCGGATAGCGTCTGCGCATGTCCCTTGCGTCCCTCGGCGTCGGCGCGCCCGGGTGGCGAGCGGGCCGCGCGGCCGCTGTCCTCGCAGCGCTGCTGCGTGCCGACCTTCCAGCCGATGACGCCCTGGACGCCCTCGCCGGTCTCGGGGAGCCGGACGAGGGCTGGTGGAGCGTCGTGGGACGTGCCCGGCGAGCGGGCTCCGTGGCCCTTCTGCTGCCGCGTCCCGGTGACCCCCGGGGCGTCTCGCTACCGCGCGGCATCGTGACGTCCGGAGCCGTGGGCTGGGACACCGATGAGGGCAGTTCCTGGCTGCTCGCCGACGGGATCGGGCAGTGGCACGCCATCGACCTCTCGGGCCAGCGGCACCCTCCCCGTGACCTCGAGGACGCTGATCGGCAACTGCGGGTCGCCATCGTGGACGTGGCGCACCTCGTCGATGGGCTGGGGCTCCTCGATCCCGGGGTCGCGGGACAAGCGACCACCATGACCGTGCACGAGCGCCGGGAAGTCGAGCACACAGTGGACTCGTGGCTCCTCGGGCCGCCCGCGCTCGCGCCGCGCGGACGTGCTGTCGCGGCCGTCGGCCTGCGGATGCTTCTCGCGATCGACGGGGTCCGCGCACTTGCGGACTCCGCGCCGCTGGAGGCTGCGGCGCGCCAGGCGGTCGAGGCGGCGTACACCTTGGGACCCGCGCCGCGTTAGGCTGCCGTGCGTGGACGGCACCCTCCTCGCCATCCTCAGCGGCCGTGACCGGCCCGGCGTCACCGCCTCCCTCTTCGACGCGCTGCGGCACACGCCGTGCGAGGTGCTCGACATCCAGCAGATCGTGGTGCGCGGCCGCCTCGTCCTCGCCGTCCTGCTCGGCGTGCGAGCCAGCGACGTCGGGGACACGCGAGCTGTCATCCACGCCGAGGCAGCGCGCCTGGGCATGGAGGTCGAGTCCGTGCCGGGAGCGACGATCGCGCGCAAGGATCCCGAGCGACGACGGATCCACGTGACCGCCATGGCCGCGCGCCTGACACCGGGCGCCGTCGCCGAGCTCGCGAGGACGATGGCCGAGCACGGCTGGAACATCGACCGGATCCGCCGCATCGCGTCCTATCCCGTGACCGCCGTCGTCTTCGAGGCCTCGGGCGAGGACATCGCCGACCTGCGCCGTCAGCTGTCCGAGGCCGCTCCGCGCCTCGGCGTCGATGTCGCCGTGCAGCACGCGGGCCTCGATCGCCGAGGTCAGCGGCTCGTCGTCATGGACGTGGACTCGACGCTCATCCAGGACGAGGTGATCGACCTGCTGGCCGAGGAGGCCGGCGTGCTGGAGCAGGTCGCTGCCATCACTGAGCGCGCCATGCGCGGCGAGATCGACTTCGCGCAGTCCCTTCGGGAGCGCGTGAGCCATCTCGAGGGACTCTCCGTCGATGCCCTGGACAGGACGGCAGCTCGGATCCGTCTCACGCCGGGTGCACGCACGCTGTGCCGGACCCTGCGCCGCCTCGGCTTCCGGGTGTGCCTCGTGTCGGGCGGCTTCCGCGAGGTCATCACGCCGCTGGCCGAGCAGCTGGACGTGGACGGGCTGCGTGCCAACGCGCTGGAGGTCCGCGACGGCAGGCTCACCGGCCGGGTCCTGGGCCCCATCGTCGATCGGGAAGGCAAGCGTGAGGCGCTTGAGGGATTCGCTCAGGAATTCGCCATCCCCCTCAGTCGCACCATCGCCATCGGCGACGGCGCCAACGATCTGGACATGCTCGACGCCGCGGGCCTGGGAATCGCCTTCAACGCCAAGCCTCTCGTCCAGGCGGCTGCGGACACGACCGTCAACGCACCCTACCTGGACTCCGTCCTGTTCCTGCTCGGAATCACTCGCGAGGAGATCGAGGAGGCCGACGCCGACGAGGCGCTCTCGGCCGTCATCGACTAGCCGCGCGGGACGGCGAAGGCCGAGAGTGCCGCCTCCCCCGGCTGCCCCCACGATCCGGGCAGGTGCAGTACGGCGATCCCCGACGTCGGGAACTTGGCGCTGAGGCGGGCAAGCCCCCCGGGATCACCTCCCCGGGCGAAGGCAAGCGCGTACTCCTCGATCCCCGGGTTGTGACCAACGACGAGCGCTGTGCGTGCCTCCTCGGACACGGCGGCCACGACCTCGGGAAGCCGCGATCCCCAGTCGTCGTAGATCCGATCGTCCTCGCGCAGAACGTGCACCTCGATGTGCCCCGCGATCCGCTGCCACGTCTGGCGAGCCCTGCGCGCGGGAGACACGACCACCTCGTCCACGCGCGGAAACGCCGCACCGATCCAGTGGCCAGCGGCCACGGCGTCGCGCTCGCCGCGCGCTGACAGGGGACGGTCGCGATCCGCGACGCCCGGCGGGTAGTCGGACTTCGCGTGCCGCATGAGGATGAGGGTCCGCATGTCGGTGCTGGACATCATGCGCCCTGCGAGTGGACGCCTCCATCGACGTGCACGATCTCCCCCGTGGTGGCCGGGAACCAGTCCGACAGGAGCGCGACGCATGCCTTGGCGGCGGGCCCCGGGTCGTCGAGGTCCCAGCCGAGGGGCGCGCGGGATTGCCACACGTTCTCGAAGTCCTCGAACCCGGGGATGCTCTTGGCGGCCATGGTGCGGATCGGCCCAGCCGCCACCAGGTTGACCCGGATCCCGGCAGGTCCGAGGTCGCGCGCGAGGTAGCGGGACGTCGACTCCAGGGCCGCCTTGGCGACGCCCATCCAGTCGTAGGTCGGCCAGGCGACCGTCGCGTCGAAGTCCAGGCCCACGACCGAGGCGCCCTCCCCCATGACCGGTCGGCAGGCCATGGCGAGCGACTTCAGCGAGTAGGCCGACACCTCGAGCGCGGTGCTCACATCCGGCCAGGGGGTGTCGAGGAAGCGGCCGCCGAGGGCGGACTCCGGGGCGTAGCCGATGGAGTGCAGCACCCCGTCGATCCCGTCGACATGCGCTCCGACCCGCTCTGCCAAGGTCGCGAGGTCCTCCGTGGACGTGACGTCGAGCTCGACCACAGGCGCCTCCTGCGGCAGGCGCGATGCCGTGCGCCGGGTGAGCGACAGGGCGCGCCCGAAGGAGGTGAGCACGACCGTGGCCCCCTCCTGCTGCGCCAATCGAGCCACGTGGAAGGCGATCGACTGATCGGTGAGCACGCCTGTGACCAGGACGCGCTTGCCCTCGAGAATTCCCATGCCCTCTCCTCGTCCCTAGTGGCCCATGCCGAGTCCGCCATCCACCGGGATAACGGCGCCATTGACGTACGCCGCATCCGGGCCGGCGAGGAAGGCCACGACGGCGGCCACCTCGTCGGTCGTGCCATAGCGCGCTGCCGGGATCTGCCCCCGGATCGCCTCGCGCTGCTCCGCGGAGAGGGCTGCTGTCATGTCCGTCTCGACGAATCCCGGTGCGACGATGTTGGTGGTGATCCCGCGGGATCCGAGTTCGCGCGCCAGGCTGCGGCCCGCGCCGACGAGGCCGGCCTTGGCGGCCGCGTAGTTGACCTGCCCCGCAGAACCCAGCGCCCAGACGACGCTCGAGACGAGGACGATCCGGCCGTGGCGCGCCTTGACCATCCCGCGCGCGACGCGACGGGCGCACCGGATAGCGCCGACGAGGTTCGTCTGCAGTGCGGCCTCAAGATCGTCATCGCTCATGCGCACGAGAAGGGTGTCACGGGTGATGCCGGCGTTGGCGACGAGCACCGCGACCGCCCCGTGCTCCTGCTCGATGCGTGACACTGCGGCATCCACGGAGTCGGTGCTCGTGACATCGAGTCCCACGGCCGCGAGTCCGTCCGGGGCGTCCCCCGAGCGGCTCCCGACGACCACGTCGTGCCCCTGCTCACGCAGCGCACGCGCGATGGCCAGCCCGATGCCTCGATTGCCCCCGGTGACGAGCGCGACCACGGGACTCCTCTCGCCTGACACCCTCGGGGGCATCGTCTTGAGCAGACGCTAGTCGCCTGGGCATCGGCCCGAGACGGCGACATGCCTGCCGCTCCGGCGCGCCGCGTGACAGCATGTGCGCGTGGCGCTTTGGGAGCTGCGAAGGGGCACTGCCGTCGATCGGCTGCTCTTCTTCACCGATGCGGTGGTGGCCGTCGCCATCACCGTCCTGGCCCTCCCCCTCTTCAGCATCCCGGGGCCCAAGCCGGGGCAGACGGTCCTCGACGTGATCTCGGCGAACTCCGGGCAGATCATCACCTTCGTCATCACCTTCCTCGTCATGGCCGTGATGTGGAACATCCACAACCGGGTGATGAACTCCCTCGAGGCCTACGACGCGGTCGTCTTCTGGCTTGCCATCGCGTGGCTCATCGGCTTCGTCTTCCTGCCGTGGCCCTCGACGATGTACGGAGCCGGCGATCACTGGGGCTCGACCGACGTGACGTTGTTCACCAGCGACGGCACGGGAGCCCTCTACTGGTGGACCATGGCCTACATCAGCGGCATCGGCACCCTGGCCTCGATGTACATCAACCGGCATCCACAGCTGATCAAGCCGAGCGATCGTGCCTACTGGGCCGGACTTCTCAAGACCCGTGCGCGCCTGCGCGGCTTGTCCTTCTTCCTGGTCTTCATCATCGCGGGGGCGGCCACGCTCGTGTACCCCTTCCTGGGCTACTGGGCGCTCATCCTCATCTGGCCTCTCAACATGCTCCTCCAGCCCACGAAGGCCCAGCGCGCCCGGCTGGAGGCCGACCAAGCTCCCGCCTCCAGCGACTGAGCCGGGGTCCCGGGCTGCGGGATGGGCGCCGCGGACGTAGCGTGGAGGCATGTCCTCCCCGCGTCCGCCCGAGGTCCACAGCATCACCGGAGCCGGGGAGTCGCTCACGCAGGAGCAGACGGGCAGGACCCGGCGCTACCTCATCTCGATGACGATCCGCACGGCGTGCGTGATCCTGGCCATCATCGTGCCGGGCTGGCCGCGCTGGGTCTTCCTCGCGGGCGCGGTCGCCCTGCCCTACCTCGCCGTCGTCGCCGCCAATGCGGGCAAGAGCCGCAGGGGCAGCCCGCCGCCCGCGCCCGTGATCCCGTCGACGCGCATGCTGCCGGCCGGACCGGGCGGCACCGAGTCCCGCGCCTGACCTAGCGTGGTCACGTGCGGACCCTGCTGAGATCGCGTCGCTGGATCGCCTTCACCGTGCTGGTGATCGTCGCGATCACGGCCTTTGGCTTCCTCAGCCGCTGGCAGTGGCAGCGGGCCGAGGAGGAGCGGACCGCACGCATCGCCTGGGCCACGCAGGAGGCGTCCAGCCGGGTCCCTCTGGCAGAGGCGCTCGCCGAACCCCGGGAGTGGATGCCGGTGCGCGTGAGCGGAGAGTTCGACCCGGACTCCACCGTGCTCGTGCGGCAGCGCCCGCTCGACGGACGCAACGGCTTCTGGGTCGCCAGCGCGCTCGATACCGAGAACGGCAGGGTGTGGGTCGTGCGCGGCTGGATGCCGGCGACCGGTGCAGCCACCGGTCCCGTCGCGGCGCCGGAACCGCCCAGCGGGGCGGTGGCCCTCGATGCGCGCGTGCGCGTGCCCCCGGCCACGGACGCGACCGAACCCACCGACCTGCCGGCCGGCCAGGTCTCCGGAATGAACCCGTCGCGGTTGGGTGCGGATATCACGTCGGTCTACCTCGAGGCCACGGCGTCCGAACCAACCGATCCGCAGGTCACGCGCCTGCCCGCCCCCGCGATCGACGAGACGCAGAACATCAGCTACGCGCTGCAATGGCTGGTCTTCGCGGCGGTGGCCATCACCGGGTGGTGGTACTTCCTGCGTCGCGAGGCCCGCGAGGACCAGGCCCTGGCGTCCTCCCGCGAGGACGCGCCCTGATGGACCTCGGCCTCGCAGGAAGGCGCTACCTGGTCACCGGTGGCAGCCGAGGGCTCGGCCTGGCGACGGCCCAGGCCCTCGCAGCCGACGGCGCCACGACGTGCCTCGTGGCCCGCGACCCGGAGCAGCTAGCCGCAGCGCGCCTCTCGATGGGTTCAGGGCACGACGTCGTCGTGGCTGACCTCGCGGAGCGTTCGGCCGCCCTGATGGTGGCCGAGGCGGCCGGTCCACTCGATGGGGCGCTCGTCAACGTCGGCGGGCCCGCGCCGGGCACCGTGCTCGACCTCGACGACGAGCAGTGGGAGCGTGCCATCGACGGAGTCCTGCTTGCGTCGCTGCGCCTGCTGCGTGCCGTCGCTCCCCGGATCGTCGACGGCGGCTCGATCCTCGTCGTGCTCTCGTCCACCGCCAAGGAGCCGATCCGCGACCTCGGCGCGAGCAATGCCCTTCGGCCTGGACTCGCGATGGTCGTGAAGGACCTTGCCGACGCCCTTGCACCGCGCGTCCGAGTGAACGGCATCCTCCCGGGCCGCATCGCCACGGACAGGCTGCGCGCTCTCGCCGACGGGGACCTCGGCGCCGGCATCCCCCTGGGGCGCCCCGGCAGCCCTGAGGAGTTCGGGCGCGTCGCCGCCTTCCTGCTTTCCCCCGCTGCCTCATACGTCACGGGCACGCTCGTCGCGGTCGACGGCGGCATGCTGCGCTCGCCGTGGTGAGGCCCGATCAGTCGTCGAACTGGGTCGCGTACAGGCTGGCGTAGGTGCTTCCTGCGGCGAGCAGCTCATCGTGCGTGCCGCGTTCGACGATGCGACCATCGTGGACGACGAGGATGACGTCGGCCTGTCGGATGGTGGAGAGCCGATGCGCGATGACCAGTGACGTCCGACCGCGCAGCGCCTCGGCGAGCGCCTGCTGGACAGCAGCCTCGCTCTCCGAGTCCAGGTGAGCAGTGGCCTCGTCGAGGATGACGATCCGCGGTGCCTTCAGGAGCAGTCGGGCGATCGCCAGGCGCTGCTTCTCGCCCCCTGACAGGCGGTAGCCGCGGTCGCCCACCACGGTGGACAGGCCCGCCGGGAGGCTGTCGATGAGGTCCAGGATGCGCGCGTCCTTCAGAGCCGAGCGCATCTGCTCCGGCGTGGCGTCCGGTCGCGCATAGAGCAGGTTGGCCGCGATGGTGTCGTGGAACAGATGCGCGTCTTGCGTGACCACGCCCACCGCGTCTCGCAGGGAGGCGAGCTGGAGGTCCCGCACGTCGGTGCCACCCACGCGCACGGCGCCGCGCGTGACGTCGTAGAGCCGTGGGACCAGCGCGGTGATGGTGGTCTTGCCCGCACCCGAGGGTCCCACGAGAGCCACCATCTGCCCCGGCTCAGCCCGGAAGGAGACGTCGTGGAGGACGGGCGCCTCCGACCGTCCCGCGTCCTCTCGCGCCACAGACTCCAGCGAGGCAAGGCTCACGTCCTCGGCGGTGGGGTAACGGAAGCCGACGTCGTCGAACTCCACGGCCAGCGGGCCGGCAGGCACGGGCACGGCATCAGGGGCGTCGCGCACGAGCGGCGGGAGGTCCAGGACCTCGAAGACGCGCTCGAAGCTCACCAGGGCGGTCATGACATCGATGCGCACGTTGGACAGGGCCGTGAGAGGACCGTAGAGCTGAGCCAGCAGGGCCACAAGTGCGAGGAGCGTTCCCAGGGTGATGGCACCATCGATGACCAGGTTGCCGCCCACGCCATAGGCGATCGCTGTAGCGATCGAACCTACGAGCAGGAGCGCTGTGAAGAACCATCGGTTGGCCATCGCGATACTCACACCCGCGTCGCGAACCTGGGCGGCGCGCCCTGCGAATTCGCCATGCTCGCGCTCGGGACGGCCGAAGAGCGACACGAGCAGCGCCCCCGCGACGTTGAAGCGCTCGGTCATCTGCGTGCTCATCTGCGCATTGACCTGCATCTGCTGCTTGGTCAACCCCTGCAGGCGCCGGCCCATCCACCTGGCCGGGAGCAGGAACAGCGGCACGAGCATCAGGGACAGCAGGGTGACCTGCCACGAGAGCAGGAACATCGTGACCAGGACGATGGAGACCGTGATGAGGTTGCCCACCACTCCCCCCAGCGTCGAGGTGAATGCCTGCTGGGCTCCGATCACATCGCTGTTGAGCCTCGACACGAGCGCTCCGGTCTGCGCACGTGTGAAGAACGCCACCGACTGACGCTGCACGTGGTCGTAGACCTCGGTCCGCAGGTCGTAGATGAGTCCCTCGCCGATGCGAGCGGAGTACCACCGTCCGATCAGGTTGATCCCCGCGTCCAGCAGCGCGAGCACGGCGACGAGGACGGCGAGCCACGTGACCAGTGCCGCATCGCCCTGGGAGATCCCGCTGTCGATGATCTGCCGGAAGACGAGGGGCTGCGCCACGGTGAGGAGCGAGGCCAGGACCAGAGTGACGAGGAAGGCGATCACCAGCGCGCGATAGGGACGCGCGTAGCGCAGGATCCGGCGCACGACGGGCCAGCCGACCTTGGAGACCTGGGAGGGGTCCCGCGTCATGGACTGGTAGATCTGCCAGGGGTTGACCCCTGACACGTCAGCCGCCCCCGAGGAGGGCGCGCAGCCGGGCCACTTGCGCCTGTCGCTCGGCGGCGGCCTGGTCGTCCCGTCCGGCCTGCTCACCGGCAGCCAGCAGAGGCAGGAGCGCGGACACCGCACCCGCAGGCGCGCTGCCCACGGCGTCGGCGATCTGAGCCACGGACGCGTCGAGGTCGTCGACGATGCGCGTGACGAAGCCCAGGGCTAGGCCCTCCTCTGCCGTCACCGTGCGCCCCGTCGCGCAGATGTCGACGGCACGTGCGTAGCCCACGGCACGCACGAGCGGTTGCGTGCCGCCCAGGTCGGGCACGAGTCCGTACGACGTTTCACGCATGGCGAAGGTGGCGTCCTGTGTCGCGAGGAGGATGTCGCACGCAAGCGCGAGCTGGAATCCGGCGCCGATGGCGGGTCCGTGCACGGCAGCGACCGTCAGGGCCGGCGACGGGCGCTGCCAGAGGAACGCCCGCTGGAACTGCGCGATGCGATCGGCGAGAGCCGCATCGCCCATGCCGGCCAGCTCCGCGAGCGATGCCTGTCCCGGGAGCCCCTCGGCGGTGAACATCCGGCGGTCGAGTCCCGCGGAGAAGGCTGTGCCGGCGCCGCGAAGGACCACCAGATCCACGTCGCCACTCGCGCATGCCTCGCCCACCGCGGCAAGGGCAGCCCATGTCGCGGGAGTCTGGGCGTTGCGAGCGTCGGGCCGGTCAATGGTGACCTCGAGCACTCGTCCTCTCACCTCAGCGCGGATGTGGCCGGCTTCCAGCAGTGGATGGGGCAGGTTGAGCGTCACGTAGCCTCCGGGTCAAGCGAGTTCGACGAGCTCAGCGTAGTCCTCGCTCCACAGGTCCTCGTCGCCCTCGGGCAGGATCACGACGCGTTGCGGATCCAGCGCGCGCACGGCCCCCTCGTCATGGGTGACCAGCACGACCGCACCCCGATAGCTGCGCAGGGCGGCAAGGATCTCATCCCGGCTGGCTGGATCCAGGTTGTTCGTGGGCTCGTCGAGCAGCAGCACGTTGGCGCTCGAGACCACGAGCGTGGCGAGCGCCAGGCGCGTCTTCTCACCTCCCGAGAGCACGCGGACAGGCTTGGCCACGTCGTCCCCGCCGAAGAGGAAGGACCCGAGCACGGAGCGTCGATCGCTTTCGGGCAGGTCGGGAGCCGCACTGGCGAATGTCTCCAGCACCGTGCGCTGCGGATCGAGGGTCTCGTGCTCCTGCGCGTAGTAGCCCACCCGCGCGCCGTGCCCGTGCAGGACTTCGCCCGTGTCCGGCGTATCGACCCCGGCAAGGATGCGCAGCAGGGTCGTCTTGCCGGCGCCGTTGAGGCCGAGCACCACCACGCGCGACCCGCGGTCGACCGTGAGATCGACGTCCGTGAATACCTCCTCGGAGCCGTATGACCGCGACAGTCCGCGCGCGCTCAGGGGAGTCTTGCCGCACGGCGCCGGCTCGGGGAGCCGGATCCGCGCGACGCGGTCAGTCGCTCGGGCATCCTCCAGGCTCCCGACGAGTCGATCGGCGCGCTTGAGCATCGACTGGGCTGCGCGCGCCTTCGTCGCCTTCGCCCGCATCCGCTCTGCCTGCTCGCGCAGGGCACCGGCCTGACGCTCGGCATTCGCTCGCTCGCGTCGCCTGCGTCGCTCGTCGGTCTCGCGCTGCTGCAGGTACGCCGACCAGCCCATGGAATAGGTGTCGAGCACGGAACGCTGCGCGTCGAGGTGCAGGACGGTGTTGACGGTTGCCTCGAGCAGGCCCACATCGTGGCTGATCACGACGAAACCACCGGCGTACGACGCAAGGAAGCGGCGCAGCCACATGATGGAGTCGGCATCGAGGTGATTCGTCGGCTCGTCGAGGAGCAGGACGTCATAGCCACCGAAGAGGATGCGCGCGAGCTCGACCCGTCGGCGCTGACCACCCGACAGCGTGCCGATCTCCTGGCCGAGCACGCGCTCGGGCAGTCCCACGCTCGCGGCGATCCGGGCTGCCTCGGCATCAGCGGCGTAGCCGCCGCGTGCCTCGAACGCCGCGGATGCCCGGTCGTAGGCGCGCATGGCGCGCTCGCGCTCATCGGTCTCGTCCGCGCCCATGCGCTCGGCTGCTCGGCGCATGGTGCGAGCGGCCTCATCGAGGTCCCTGGCGCCGAGAATGCGGTCACGCGCGAGCGAACCCAGGTCCCCCGTCCGGGGGTCCTGGGGCAGGTAGCCCACGCTGCCGCTGCGACGCACGGTGCCCGCGGCGGGCTCGGCTTCGCCAGCGAGCACGCGCGTGAGGGTGGTCTTGCCCGCTCCGTTGCGGCCGACGAGTCCTACGCGGTCGCCAGGACCCACGCGGAAGGAGGCATCGGCCAGGAGCAGGCGCGCCCCCGCGCGGAGTTCGAGTCCCTGGGCGGTGATCACAGCCCGGCGAGCGTACCCCTAGACGTTGAAGCCGAGCGCACGCAGCATCTCGCGTCCGTCGTCGGTGATCTTGTCCGGCCCCCACGGCGGCATCCAGACCCAGTTGATCGTGAAGCTGTCGACCAGGCCGTCGAGTGCCGCTCGCGTCTGGTCCTCGATGACGTCGGTGAGCGGGCATGCGGCCGAGGTCAAGGTCATGTCGAGCGTGGCGACGTTTCCCTCGTCCACGTGCACGTCGTAGACGAGCCCGAGGTCGACGACGTTGATGCCGAGCTCGGGGTCGACGACATCCTTCATCGCCTCCCACAGGTCGTCGGCGACGGCCTGGTGCGCGACCTGATCAGTCATGCTGTCCTCCCTGTGTCGCCTGGACGACGGCGTCCTTCCATGCCATCCAGGGCAGAAGCGCGCACTTCACGCGCGCGGGGTACTTCGCCACCCCGGCGAATGCCACGGCGTCGCCCATTGTCTCCTCGTCGCCTGCGATCTCCCCCTTGGACTGCACCATCTCCTGGAAGCGCGCGAGCGCCTCGAGTGCCTCGTCGAGGGTCTTGCCGGCGATGCTCTCGTACATCACGCTCGCGGATGCCTGCGAGATGGAGCACCCCTGCCCTGCGTAGGACACGTCGGCCACGCGCGTGACGCCATCGTGGTCCTCCAGGTGCACGCGCAGGTCGATCTCGTCTCCGCAGGTGGGGTTGACGTGGTGCACCTGCGCCTCGAAGGGATCGCGCAGTCCACGCCCCTGGGGATTGCGATAGTGGTCCAGGATGATCTCCTGGTAGAGGTCCTCCATCACTCGCTCCCGAAGACCGTCCGCACGCGAGCAAGCGCCTCGATGAAGTCATCGACGTCGTCCGTGTCGTTGTAGACGTAGGTCGACATGCGCGTCGTTGCGGGCACTCCCATGGCCCGGCATCCCGGCCACGCGCAGTGATGGCCCACACGCACGGCGATGCCGCTGCCGTCCAGCACCTGCCCGACGTCATGCGGATGCACCCCGTCGACGACGAAGGAGATCGCGCTGCCCCGGTCGGCGAGATCCGTCGGGCCGACCACGCGCACGCCTGGCACCTCGGCCAGGCGCCCCAGCGCGTAGGCCGTAAGTGAGGCCTCGTGGGCCGCCACTCGGTCCATGCCGAGGTGATCGAGGTAGTCGCATGCCGCCGCCAGGCCCACCGCCTGCGCGACCATCGGCACCCCCGCCTCGAAGCGCTTGGGCGGCTCGGCGAAGGTCGAGCCCTCCATGGTGACGGTCTCGATCATGGACCCGCCGGTGATGAAGGGCGGCATCGACTCGAGAGTCTCCGCCGACGCCCACAGGCAGCCGATCCCCGTCGGGCCGAGCATCTTGTGTCCGCTCCACGCCACCGCGTCCACGCCGAGGTCCTCGACGATGAGGGGCATGTGAGGGACGGACTGGCAGGCATCGAGGACCACGAGTGCTCCCACGGAGCGCGCCGCATCCACGAGGGGGGCCACCGGGTTGATGGTCCCGAGAAGGTTGGACTGATGGGTGAAGGAGACGACGCGCGTACGCGCGTTCACCAGGTCGCCAAGGCAGCTCAGGTCCAGGCGGCCATCGGCCGTCAGGGGTATCCACCGCAAGACGGCCCCGGTCTTGGCGCACACCTCCTGCCAGGGGATGAGGTTGGCGTGGTGCTCCATCTGCGTGACGAGGATCTCGTCGCCCTCCTGGAGCACGAACCGGTCGCCTCCGGCCGGCAGCGCACTTCCCTGCCGGGCCTTGGCGGTGGCGTTGCTGTACGCGTACGCCATGAGGTTGAGCGATTCGGTGGCGTTGCGCGTGAAGACCAGATCGTCGGGCCGAGCTCCCACGAATCCGGCGATGCGCGCACGTGCCCCCTCGAAGGCCTCGGTGGCCTCCTCCGCTAGCTGGTGGGCGCCGCGGTGCACGGCCGCGTTGCTGGTCAGGTAGAAGTCCCGTTCCGCATCGAGGACGGCGAGGGGCTTTTGGGTCGTTGCCGCTGAGTCGAGGTAGACCAGGCGACCGCCGCCGCGCACGGCGCGCGTGAGGATGGGGAAGTCCTCCCGCACCGCCCGCGCGTCGATGGGGCTCGTCGGCGTCGTGACCACGCTCACGCCGCGCTGCCTGCCTTGACGAACCGCTCGTAGCCCTCGTCCTCGAGGCGCTGCGCCAGCTCCGGTCCGCCGCTCTCCACGATCCGGCCATCGACGAAGACATGCACGAAGTCCGGGTGGATGTAGCGCAGGATCCGCGTGTAGTGCGTGATGAGGAGCGTGCCCGTGGTGCCGTCGGCCTGGAAGCGATTGACGCCCTCGGCGACGACCTTGAGGGCATCCACGTCGAGTCCCGAGTCTGTCTCGTCGAGCACCGCGATCCGCGGCTTGAGCAGTTCGAGCTGCAGGATCTCGTGTCGCTTCTTCTCGCCTCCCGAGAAGCCCTCGTTCACAGACCTCTCGGCGAACGCCGGATCGATCTGCAGCGCAGCCATGGCCTCCTTCATCTCCTTCACCCACAGTCGCAGCTTGGGCGCCTCGCCACGGACAGCGGTGACCGACGTGCGCAGGAAGTTCGAGACGGACACACCCGGGACCTCGACCGGGTACTGCATGGCGAGGAAGAGGCCGGCTCGTGCGCGCTCATCGACGGACATGTCCAGCACATCCGCGCCGTCGAGTGTGATCGAACCCTCCGTCACGGTGTACTTCGGGTGGCCGGCAATGACATAGGCGAGCGTGGACTTGCCTGAACCGTTGGGCCCCATCACGGCATGGGTCTGGCCGCCGGCGACCGTCAGGTCGACGCCACGCAGGATCTCGCGCGTCTCTCCGTCGGACTCCACGGTGGCATGAAGGTTGCGGATCTCGAGGGTGGACATCATCGCTCCTATTCGGCGTGCTGGGGCAGGCTCACGGGGTGCTCCCCCACGAGTACTCGGGCATCAAGGCCGTCGCCGGACACGACGACGTCGAAGACGGGGACAGGTGCGGTTGCGGGCAGTGACAGCGCCTCGCCGGTCCGCAGGTCGAAGCGCGACCCGTGGAGCCAGCACTCGATGCTGCAGTCGTCCACCTCGCCCTCGCTCAGGGCAACGTCGGCGTGGGAGCAGACGTCGAGAACGCCTCGGATCTGACCGTCGCAGTGAGCGAGGGCCACGGCGTAGTCGCCCACGACGACACGCAGGGCCCCTCCCTCGGGAATGTCCGAGACCGCGCAGACATCGACGCGGTTCATGAGGCCTCCTCCGCGCCCTCGCCGTCCGCGATGTCGACCCCGAGAAGCGCATCGACATCGGCCATGACCCCGCTTGCAAGAGCGGGCTCGTCGAGACGGCCGAGGACGTCGGCGAAGAACCCGCGGACGACCAGGACACGCGCGAGGTCCTCCGGAATGCCCCGCGCCTGGAGGTAGAACAGCTGCTCGTCATCGAATCGACCCGTCGCGCTCGCGTGGCCGGCTCCCTGGATCTCCCCTGTCTCGAGCTCGAGGTTGGGCACGGAGTCGGCTCGAGCGCCGTCGGTGAGCACCAGGTTTCGGTTGACCTCGTAGGTGTCGATCCCCACCGCCTGCGATCGCACGAGCACGTCGCCGATCCACACGGTGTGCGCTCCCTCGCCCTGCAGGGCACCCTTGTAGAGGACCGAGCTCGTGCAGTGCGGGGTGTCGTGATCGACGAAGACGCGATGCTCGAGGTGCTGCCCGGCATCGGCGAAATAGAGCCCCAGCAGCTCGGCCGCGCCCCCGGTGGCGCCGTAGGACACAAGCGGCGACAGGCGCACGAGGTCGCCCCCGAGCGTGATGTGGGCCATGAGCAGGCGCGCGTCGCGGCCGAGGTGAGCCGCATGCGTGCCCACGTGGACCGCATCGCGGTCCCAGGCCTGCCAGGAGATCACGGTGGCGCGCGCGCCGTCCCCGACGCGCAGCTCGACGTTGCCCGCGAAGGTGGCGGAACCCCGGTGCTCGAGGATCACCGTCCCCGTGCTGAAGGGCGCGAACTCGATGACCAGGTGCGACGCTGCCGCCGCCCCTTCGCCGGTGAGCGTGATGTGGGCGCGGCCCATGGCCTCCGCGGGGAGCGACAGCACGTGGATGCGCTCCGCCCCCGCGAGGGCCTGCGCGGAGATGATGTCCGCGGGGACGAGCGTGGCACCAGCGCGTGGGTCGCCCGCCTGCACCTGCTCGACCGTGAAGCCGTCGGCATCGATGCTCACGCCGAGGCCTCCCGAGAGGTCCAGGGTGCCGGTGTGCAGCCCGCGCAGGCGGTCGAGCGGCGTGAAGCGCCACTCCTCCTCGCGACCGGTGGGGACAGGGTGGTCCGCGACGGCGCGCGAGCGTACGGTCGGCGAGTGGTCGCTCGCCGGGATCGTGACTGACATCAGCCGACGGCCCCTTCCATCTGCAACTCGATGAGTCGATTGAGTTCCAGTGCGTACTCCATGGGCAGCTCGCGGGCAATCGGCTCGACGAAGCCGCGCACGATCATGGCCATCGCCTCGTCCTCCGTCATGCCGCGTGACATGAGGTAGAAGAGCTGGTCCTCGCTGATCTTGGACACCGTGGCCTCGTGGCCCATGGCCACGTCGTCCTCGCGCACGTCCACGTAGGGATAGGTATCGCTGCGCGAGATGTCATCGACGAGGAGGGCGTCGCACTTCACCGTGCTCTTGGCGCCATGGCAACCCTCGAGGACCTGGACCAGTCCGCGATAGGACGTGCGACCGCCACCCCGCGCCACCGACTTGGACACGATCGTCGAGGAGGTGTTGGGCGCGGCGTGCACCATCTTGGCGCCGGCGTCCTGGTGCTGGCCCTCGCCCGCGAAGGCGACCGACAGCGTCTCGCCCTTGGCGTGCTCTCCGAGCATCCACACCGCGGGGTACTTCATGGTCACCTTTGAGCCGATGTTGCCGTCGATCCACTCCATCGTCCCGCCCTGGTGCGCGGCGGCGCGCTTGGTCACCAGGTTGTAGACATTGTTGGACCAGTTCTGGATGGTCGTGTAGCGACAGCGAGCGTCCTTCTTGACGACGATCTCCACCACCGCGGAATGCAGGGAGTCCGAGGAGTAGATCGGCGCAGTGCAGCCCTCGACGTAGTGCACGTAGGCACCCTCGTCGACGATGATGAGCGTGCGCTCGAACTGCCCCATGTTCTCCGTGTTGATGCGGAAGTAGGCCTGCAGGGGGATCTCCACATTCACGCCCGGGGGCACGTAGATGAAGGAGCCACCCGACCACACGGCGGTGTTCAGGGCTGCGAACTTGTTGTCGCCGACAGGGATCACCGAGGTGAAGTACTCCCGGAAGAGATCCTCGTGCTCGCGAAGCCCTGTGTCGGTGTCGAGGAAGATGACTCCCTGCTCCTCGAGATCCTCGCGGATCTTGTGGTAGACGACCTCGGACTCGTACTGCGCGGCCACTCCGGCGATGAGGCGCTGCTTCTCCGCCTCCGGGATGCCCAGGCGGTCGTACGTCGACTTGATGTCGTCGGGGAGTTCATCCCAGCTCGTCGCCTGCTTCTCCGTGGAGCGCACGAAGTACTTGATGTTGTCGAAGTCGATGCCGCTGAGATTGGAGCCCCACGTGGGCATGGGCTTCTTCTCGAAGAGCCTCAGGCCCTTGAGCCTCAGGTCGAGCATCCACTCGGGCTCGTTCTTGAGGGCGCTGATCTCGCGCACGACGTCCTCGTTGAGACCGCGGCGCGCGGTCGCGCCCGCCACGTCAGGGTCATGCCAGCCGTACTCGTAGCGGCCGAGGCCGTCGAGCTCGGGATGCGCGGACGTCGTCATGCGGAGGTCCTCCGGTTCATGAGGGCGGGTACGAGGGTGGTGCATACGCCATCGCCACGTCCGATCGTGGCAAGGCGCAGGACATGGGAGCCCAGCAGTTGCTCGAAGGCCTCGGTCTCGGCCTCGCACAGTTGGGGAAAGCGCGCGGCGGCGTGCCGCACAGGGCAGTGGTGCTGGCACAGTTGCGGACCCGCTTCGGTATCGACCGTCGTCGCCGCGTAGCCGTCGTCCGCCAAGCTCGATGCCAGCAGCGTAAGCCGCGCACCGATGTCGCCGCCTGCCGAGACCGACTCTGCATGCCGTGCCACGAGGGTCCGCGCGCGCTCTCGCGCGAACTCGAGCACCGCCGCCTCCCCGTAGGCGCGCTCGATGTAGTCCAGTGCGGACACCGCGAGGTCGTCGTAGTCGACGTCGAACGCGTGGCTGCCCGCGTCGGTGAGCGAGAAGACACGGGCCGGTCGACCGCGGCCCCGCGCGGGAGTGGGCCCGAAGGGCCGAGACTCATCGGCCTGCACGAAGCCCTCGGCGGCCAGCGCGTCAAGGTGGCGACGCACCACCGTGGGACTGTGGCCAAGACGCCCGGCCAGCTCCGCTGCGGTCGCTGGGCCACCGTCGCGCAACGAGCGCGCCACGCGCTCGGCACCAGGGCTGGGGAATTTCACACCCCTAGTGTGTCGCAAATCCTGTTGAGCGCAAGCCAGGGCACGGGCGAAGGTCCGGGCCACCCGAGGAGCAGCCAGGGTCCTGCGGAAGACTGCCACCGTGGATGCCGCGGCGCTCGAGGGGGTCCGGGTCGCCTTTCCCGGCCGGCGGGCTGCCCTGGACGGCCTCGATCTGAGCGTGCCGGAGGGTCGAGTCACTGCCTTGCTCGGACCCAATGGGGCGGGCAAGTCCACCACAGTCGCCGTCCTGGCTGGACTCGTCCGCCCGGACGCCGGGCGGGTCCAGGTCCTCGGTGGGCCTCCCGGGCGCCTCGAGGCCCGTCGACGGGTCCACGTGATGGTCCAAGACGACGGACTTCCCACGGGAGCCCACGCCGCGGAGACGGTCCGTCATGTCGCTCGCCTGCGCGGGGCCCCGCAGACCGCAGCACCGGTCATCGACCTGCTCGGCCTGGGCCAACTCGGACGCACGACGATCCGGCGACTATCGGGCGGAGAGCGCCGGCGCGTGAGCCTGGCGTGCGCCCTGGTCGGGGACCCCGAACTGGTCATCCTGGACGAGCCCACGGCCGGGCTCGACCCGCGGGGGCGCGCCATCGTGTGGGAGGTCATCGCCGACCTGCGTGCTCGCGGCAAGAGCGTCCTGCTGTGCACCCACTTGCTCGACGAGGCGGAAGCGCTGGGTGATGAGATCGCGATCATCGCCGGCGGGCACCTGCAGGCAAGCGGACCGCTCGCGGCGCTCGTGCCGCCGGCGGCCGATGCCGTCACCTTCGACGGCCCCCTCCACCTCGACGTGACCGGTCTCATGCATGCCCTGCCCGAGGGCGCCCGCGTGCAGGAGATCTCGCCGGGCCGCTACCGCATAGACGGTGATGCGACCCCCCAGATCCTCGCGACCGTGGCCTCGTGGTGCGCTCAGCACGGCGTGCAGCCCCGCAATCTCAGCATCGGCAGCGAGTCCCTCACAGACGTGTACTGGCGCCTTACGCAGACGCAGGGGGACCCGTCGTGATCGCCCAGGCCGGCTTCGAGCTCAGGCTGCTGCTGCGCAACGGTGAGCAGCTCCTGCTCACCGTGATGATCCCCCTCGCGCTGCTCGTCGCCGTGACGCTCGTGCCCGCCGTCCCCCTCGATGCGGCGGCGGGCTCCGCTCGGGTGCCCGAGGCGCTCGGTGGCGTGCTCGCGGTCGCGATCATCGCGAGCGCCTTCACATCCCTCGCTATCAGCGTGGGCTTCGACCGCCGCTCCGGCGCCCTGGTGATGCTCGCCACCACTCCCCTGTCGCGCCAGGCGATCCTGGGGGCACGCGCGATCGCCACCATGGCGATGGTGGCCATCCAGGTGGTGCTGCTGCTCGTCACTGCGCTCGTGCTCGGCTGGCAGCCGACGGCACGCGCACTCGCCCTGCCCGTGTGGGCCATCCTCGGGACCGCCGCCTTCGCGGCGCTCGGCTTCGCACTCGCGGGAGCCGTGCGAGCGGAAGCGACGCTCGCGGTCGCCAACGCCGCCTTCCTCGTCCTGGTGGCCGTCGGCGGCACGACGTTCCCCGCCTCGGACCTTCCCGGACCCCTCGCCACTCTCGTGTCGGCCCTGCCGTCGTCGGGCCTCGCCGACCTGCTCCGGTGGAGCACCGGGGCTGGTGGCGGCGACGGACTGGCGCTGGCCGTCGACGCGGCGCTGGTGCTCGCCTGGGGGGCGGCCGGCGCGCTCGTCGCCGTGCGCACCTTCCGGTGGCGCTGAGCGCTCGTCGCGCGCTGGCCTCACGGGCGCGTGGCCGCATGGCGTCATAGGCTCATGACATGACCGCGGACACGACTGCCCGCCCCGAATCGCCCACGACGGGCAGCGCCCGTGCTCCGCGGTGGCTCCGCGGGATCTTCATCGCCAACCTGGTTGCCCAGATCGGGATCGTCGTCACCGGCGGGATCGTGCGCCTGACGGGCTCTGGCCTGGGCTGCCCCACCTGGCCCGAGTGCGTGGATGGCTCGCTCGTCCCCACGTCCCGGCAGGAGGAGGAGTGGCACAAGTACGTCGAGTTCGGCAATCGGCTCCTCACCTTCGTCCTCGCGGCACTCGCGATCGCCGCCATCGCCGGCGCGTTCGTCTGGTGGCGACGCCAGCGTCGCGCCGGGGCTGACGCCCGCGGTCCGCTCCTGGCGCTCGCCGCGATCCCGATCGTGGGGACGGTCGTACAGGCCGTCCTCGGCGGCATCACCGTGCTCACCGGGCTCAACCCGTGGGCCGTCTCCGCGCACTTTCTCGTGTCCATCGCGATCATCGCCGGGTGCACCGTGCTCGTGGCGCGATCCGGTGAACCGGGCGACCAGCCCGTGACCCAGCTCGTGCGTACCGAGGTGCGCCTCCTGGCCTGGGCCCTGCTCGCGGTGACCGCCGTCGTTGTCGTCCTCGGCGTGATCGTCACCGGCAGCGGGCCTCACTCGGGCGACGCCGGGATCGACTCGCGACTCCCCGTCGATCCCCGCACCGTCTCGTGGCTCCACGCCGACGCCGTCCTGCTGTTCCTGGGCCTCACCATCGGCTTGCTCGTCGCACTTCGCGTCACGCGCGCTCCCGCGCGTGCGATGCGACTGACGCTCACGCTGCTCGCCGTGGCCCTCGCGCAAGGGGTCGTCGGCTACGCCCAGTACTTCACCGGGCTGCCCTGGGCGTTGGTCGCGGTCCACATGCTTGGGGCCTGCCTCGTGTGGATGCTCGCGGTCTTCGTCGTGCTCAGCATGCGCTCCCGGGGCCCGGTCCCGGCTCCCGCCGTGGCGTAGGGCTCAGCCCGCGACGAACGGGTCGACCGCGACCGCGAGGAAGAGCAGCGCGAGGTAGGTGATCGACCAGTGGAACAGCCTCATGGGCCGCGGGTCGTCATCGCCTGCGAGCGCACGTCGGCGCAACAGGTGCGCCTCGACGAGGAAGACGGCGCCGAGGACGCACGCGGTCACGGAGTACACCCAACCCATCGGCGCCACGGGGATGAGCACGAGTGAGGTGAGGACCATCACCCAGGCGTAGACGACGATGCTGCGCGTGACGGAGCGGACGTCGGTCACGACGGGGAGCATCGGCACGCCCGCGGCCGCGTAGTCATCACGGTAGCGGAGGGAGAGCGGCCAGTAGTGCGGGGGCGTCCACCAGAAGACGATGAGGAAGAGCACCACGGGCGTCCACGTGAGGCCTCCCGTCACCGCCGACCAGGCGATGAGCACCGGCATGCAGCCCGCGGCGCCGCCCCACACGATGTTCTGAGCGGTGCGGCGCTTGAGCAGCATGGTGTAGCCGACGGCGTAGAACGCGATGGCCACGACGGCGAGGGCCGCCGAGAGCACATTGGCGAAGATCGCGAGCACGGCAACACTGGCGACGGACAGCGACGTCGCCAGGACGATGCCGCCTCGGACCGAGACCGCCCCTGTCGCCACGGGGCGAGCGTGTGTCCGCGCCATGAGCGCGTCGATGTCGCGGTCGTAGACGCTGTTGTAGGCGTTGGCTCCGCCCGCGGCGAGCATCCCGCCGACGATGACTGCCACTGCCGTGACCGGATCGGGCCAGCCGCGGGCAGCAAGGATCATCGACGGGATGGCCGTGACGAGGAGGAGCTCGATGATCCGGGGCTTGGTGATCGCCACGTAGTCGCGCACGGTGTGCCACGAGGACCGCTCGGGGCCGCTCGTGCCAGGCCTGTGCTCGACCTGCGCCATGGCATCCCCTCGGTGGGCCTCGGCCCGGTGACGCGCGGCCAAAGGCAATCGGAACTTCTCCGGCAGTCTAACGATGCCCCGTCGCTGGGGATGGCGCGTCGCTAGGCTGCCGGCGTGACTGACACCGACATCGTGCCCCAGCCCCGTCCCCTCATCGGGGAGGGCCCCCTCACCTGGGACGAACGGGACCGCCTGACGGTGGCCACGATCAGGGGCCTCGCCATGGACTCGGTCCAACGGGCCGGCAACGGCCACCCCGGGACCGCGATGAGCCTGGCGCCCGCCGCGTACCTGCTCTTCCAGAGGTTCCTCCGCCATGATCCGCATGACCCCGCGTGGCTGGGCCGGGACCGCTTCGTCCTGTCGTGCGGGCACTCGAGCCTCACGCTCTACATCCAGCTCTTCCTGTCCGGGTACGGGCTCCAACTGTCGGACCTGCAGTCCTTCCGCTCCTCGGGCAGCCTCACCCCGGGCCACCCTGAGCACGGTCACACGGTCGGGGTGGAGACGACGACCGGGCCTCTCGGACAGGGCATCGCGACCGCCGTCGGCATGGCCATGGCATCGCGCTACCAGCGCGGCCTGCTCGATCCCGAGGCGCCGTGGGGCTTCAGCCCCTTCGACCATCGCGTCTGGGTGATCGCCTCCGATGGCGACCTGGAGGAGGGCGTCTCCGGGGAAGCGTCCTCGCTTGCGGGCGTCCAGCGGCTCGGAAACCTCACCGTGATCTGGGATGACAACCACATCTCGATCGAGGGCAACACCGAGATCGCCTTCACCGAGGATGTCATCGGCCGCTACGAGGCCTACGGCTGGGACGTCCACTACGTCGGCATGACCCCTGACGGCGACATCGACGTGCTGGCGCTCGCCACAGCGCTCGAGGCGGCCATCGATCAGCAGGAGCGGCCGACCTTCATCGCCATGCGCAGCACCATGGCATGGCCGGCGCCGCACGCGCGCAACACGGCCAAGGCTCACGGTGCTGCCCTCGGCGCGGACGAGGTCGCGGCGACCAAGTCGGTCCTCGGCCTCGACCCGGGTGCCGACTTCCAGGTCCCCGAAGGCGTCCTCGAGCACGCCCGCAAGGTGGCGGACCGAGGAGCCCAGCTGCACCGGGAGTGGGATGCCTCCTACCAGCGCTGGCGCCAGGCCCATCCGGATCGCGCGGCTCTGCTCGACCGGCTTCTCGCCCGGCAGTTGCCCCCCGACATCGCCGCGGCCCTGCCCGTATTCGACGCCGGCACGTCGATCGCGACGCGAGCCGCCTCCGGCAAGGTCATCAATGCGATCGCGTCCGTGATGCCGGAATTCTGGGGTGGGTCGGCGGACCTCGCTGAGTCCAACAACACCACCATCGAGGGCGGCCTGTCCTTCCTGCCCGCGGGGTCCGGCGCCCGCGACGCCTCCCCCTACGGGCGCGTGATCCACTTCGGGATCCGCGAGCACGCCATGGGTGCGATCCTCAACGGCATCGCCCTCGAGGGGCTCACGCGCCCCTTCGGCGGCACCTTCCTGGTCTTCTCCGATTACATGCGCGGATCGGTCCGGCTCGCCGCCCTCATGCGCACCAGCGTCGTCTTCGTGTGGACCCACGACTCCGTCGGGCTGGGCGAGGACGGCCCCACGCACCAGCCGATCGAGCACCTGTGGTCCCTGCGTGGGATCCCGGGCTTGGCCATCGCCCGACCCTGCGACGGCAACGAGACCGCCCAGGTGTGGCTCGAGGCCCTGCGTCGGGCCACGCCCACGGGCCTCATCCTGTCGCGGCAGGGGCTTCCCGTCATCGACCGGGCGACCCACGCTCCCGCGAGTGAGGCGTCTCGGGGGGCCTACGTACTCGCCGAGGCATCGGGCCAGGCGCGCGCCATCGTCATCGCCACGGGCTCCGAGGTGCAGGTGGCGCTCGCTGCCCGAGAGATCCTGGAATCGCAGGGCGTGCCCACGCGCGTGATCTCCGCGCCCTGCTTGGAGTGGTTCGACGACCAGGATGATGCCTACCGCGCATCGGTGCTGCCTGACAACGGGGCCGTGCGCGTCGCCGTCGAGGCCGGCGCGACGTACGGCTGGTGGCGCTACCTCGGTGCGCACGGCGCCGTGGTCGGCATCGATCACTTCGGCGCGAGCGCCGACGGTGCCCTGCTGTTGAAGGAATTCGGCATCACGGCCGACGCGGTTGTCGCATCCGTGCGGGACCTGCTCGCCCAGGAAGGAGCGTCATGACCGCGCCCCAGGCTCTCGTGGAACTCACCCAGGCGGGAGTGTCGATCTGGCTCGACGATCTCGATCGCGGCCGCATCGTGTCCGGCGATCTCGCCCGGCTCATCGATGAGGACGAGGTCCGCGGGGTCACGACCAACCCGACCATCTTCGCGAAGGCCCTGTCCGGTGCCGGATCGGCGTACGCCGAACAGGTGCGCGCGCTCGCCGAAGGCGGCGCGACCGTGGACGAAGCGGTGCGCCAGCTCACCACCACGGATGTCAGGGATGCGTGCGACGTGTTCTCGGACCTGTGGCGTTCGTCGGACGGCGTCGACGGCCGGGTCTCCATCGAGGTCGATCCGCGACTGGCGCGCGACACCGACGCGACCATCCTGCAGGCGCGCCTGCTGCACGGCCTGGTCGATCGCGGCAATGTCCTCGTCAAGATCCCCGCGACGGCGGAAGGGCTGCCCGCGATCACCCAGACGCTGGGCTCGGGAATCAGCGTCAATGTCACGCTCATCTTCAGCATCGAGCGCTATGCCGAGGTGCTCGACGCGTGGATGGCCGGACTGGAGCTGGCGCATCGTCACGGGCACGACCTGTCCTCCATCCAGTCGGTCGCATCGTTCTTCGTCAGCCGCATGGACACCGAGGTCGATGCTCGACTCACCGCGATCGGCACGCCGGAGGCGCTGGACCTGCGGGGACGCGCCGGACTGGCCAGCGCCCGGCTTGCCTGGGGCGTCTACGAGCAGGCCATGGCGTCACCGCGCTGGAAGGCCCTCGAGGCGCTCGGGGCCTGGCCGCAACGACCACTGTGGGCGTCGACCGGCGTCAAGGACCCGGCCTTCCCGCCCACGATGTACGTCATGGGCCTGGTGGTGGACGGCTGCGTCAACACCATGCCTGCCGCCACGCTCGCTGCCTCGGCCGACTATGTGGGCCCCGTCGTCGACACGGTGACGGGCACCCAGGCCGCGTCCCGCGAGGTGTGGGACCAACTCACCGCGCTGGGCATCAGCGAGCCGGAGGTGTGCCAAAAGCTCGAGGACGAGGGCGTGGACAAGTTCGAGGTGTCCTGGGCCGAGCTCCTCCAGACCGTGCAGCACGCCCTGGACGACGCCCGACGCTCATGACCAATCCCCTGCGAGATCCGCGCGACCGGCGGCTGCCCAAGGTCGCCGGGCCCTGCGGGCTCATCCTCTTCGGCGTCACGGGCGACCTTGCGCGCAAGAAGATCATGCCCGCGATCTACGACCTTGCGAATCGCGGCCTGCTCCCACCCGGCTTCGGCCTGGTCGGGTTCGCCCGACGGCAGTGGGACGACGAGGACTTCGCCCAGGAGGTGCACGACGCCGTGCGCGAGTATGCGCGCACCCCGTTCCGCGAAGAGGTGTGGGCACAGCTCTCGGAGGGCATCCGCTTCGTCGAGGGGGACATCGCCGACCCGGAGGCCTACCGGGAGTTGCGCCGCGTGGTTGAGGAGGTCGACCAGCAGCGGGGCACCATGGGCAATCACGCGTTCTACCTCGCGATCCCCCCGAGCCTGTTCCCCGTGGTGGTGAAGAACCTCAAGGAGAGCGGCCTCACCGAGCGCCACGGCCGCGAATGGCGCCGCGTGGTGGTCGAGAAGCCGTTCGGCCACAACCTGGCCAGCGCGCAGGCGCTCGACCGCGTGCTGAGCACGGCCTTCACCCCTGACGAGATCTTCCGAATCGACCACTACCTCGGCAAGGAGACGGTCCAGAACATCCTGGCCGTGCGCTTCGCCAACACGATGTTCGAGCCGATCTGGAATTCGAATTACGTCGACAACGTGCAGATCACCCAGGCCGAGGACATCGGCGTCGCCGGACGTGCGGGCTACTACGACGGCATCGGCGCAGCCCGTGACGTGATCCAGAACCACCTGCTCCAGCTCCTGGCACTCACGGCCATGGAGGAGCCCCTCTCCTTCCGCCCGCACGAGGTCCGGCTGGAGAAGGAGAAGGTGCTGAGCGCGGTGACCATCCCCTCCGACATCAGCGCGCATACCGCGCGCGGTCAGTACGCCGCGGGCTGGCAGGGCGGAGTGCCCGTCGTCGGCTTCCTCGAGGAGGCGGGCATCCCTCCCGACAGCACGACCGAGACCTTCGCGGCCATCCGAGTCACGGTCGACAACCGCCGCTGGGCGGGAGTGCCCTTCTACCTGCGCACCGGCAAGCGCCTGGGGCGGCGCGTCACCGAGGTGGCCGTCATCTTCAAGCGCGCACCGCACCTGCCCTTCGAGTCGGCATCCATCGGGGAGCTCTCCGACAACGCGCTCGTCTTCCGTATCCAGCCGGATGAGGGGGTCACCGTCCGATTCGGCTCCAAGGTCCCCGGCACCGCGGGCATGGACGTCCGTGACGTGACGATGGACTTCCAGTACGGCGACTCCTTCGTCGACACCAGCCCCGAGGCGTACGAGCGACTCATCCTCGATGTCCTACTCGGCGAGCCACCCCTCTTCCCCAATAGCGAGGAGGTGGACGTCAGCTGGCGCATCCTCGACCCGATCCTGGACGTATGGGCGACGCAGGGGCAGCCGGAGCAGTACGCATCGGGCGGCTGGGGGCCCTCCTGCGCCTACGACATGATCGCGCGCGACGGGCGCGTGTGGAGGCGACCATGATTCGGCTCGAGGACACCAGCGGCGGCGACATCGCACGCGCCATCGCCGAGGAGCGCCACAAGATGGGTTCCCCCGCGACCGGGATGGTGCTCACCATGCTCATCCTCAGTGACGAGGAGTACGCGTCCGACGCGACGGAGGCGGCGGTCCTCTCGGCCCGGCAGCACCCCATGCGCATCCTCACGCTCATCCCCCGACCGGGACGCGGACCCGACCAGATCGATGCTCAAGTGATGGTCGGAGGGGACGACGGACCCGGCGAGGTGGCCATCGTGCGCCTGCGCGGTGACCGCGCCGGGCACGCGAATTCCGTGGTGATCCCGCTCCTCCTGCCGGATACACCGGTCGTGTCGTGGTGGCCCACGGATCCTCCGCCGGTGCCCGCGGACGACCCCATCGGCCGCCACAGCCAGCGGCGCATCACGGACATGGCGACGAGTCCGGACCCCCTCGCCGCGCTGCGCGAGCGCCAGGACGGCTACATCCCCGGCGACTCGGACCTTGCGTGGACGCGCCTGACCTCCTGGCGCAGCGCCCTCGCCTCGCTGCTGGATGACGGCGCGACCACAGCCACGGGCGCCTCAGTCCAGGCCGAGGCGGACAACCCGAGCGCGATCCTGCTCGCAGGCTGGCTGCGCTGGGCGCTCGGCGTGCCGGTTGATCTCGCGCCCGTCATCGGCCCCGGCATCACGCAGGTCCAGCTCGACACCACCTACGGCCGCATCACGCTCGCTCGGCCGGACGGCTCGGTCGCCACGCTGTCACGCCCCGGCGTCCCCGACTCCACGATCGCCCTGCCCCGGCGCGGCCTGCCGGACCTGCTCAGCGAGGAGCTGCGCCGACTCGATCCCGACGACGTCTACGGCGACGTGCTGCGATCGATAGCCACGGCCGGCGTATGAGCCTTCCGCGATCGGTCGTGATGGCCGACGAGACGCTCCTGGCCCACGCGGTGGCCGATGCGCTGGTCGAGCACGTGCGCCGCCCCGGTGAGCACCACATCGTGCTCACGGGAGGCGGAGTAGGCACGCGCGTCCTCGCCGAATGGGCGGCCAGATCCGCGGACGTCGACTGGGATCGCGTCCACCTGTGGTGGGGCGACGAGAGGTTCCTGCCCGACGGGGATCCGCAGCGCAACGCCACCGGCGCCCACGCGGCGCTGCTCGAACTCGTGCCCATCCCGCCCGACCAGGTCCATCCCATGCCCGCCGACGTCGGCCAGGGTGTCGCGCAGGCGGCGGAGGACTACGCCGACGAGCTCGCCCGGTCCTCATCCGACGGCTTCGTCCCCGATTTCGCGATCGTCCTGCTCGGCATGGGCCCCGATGGGCATGTGGCCTCGCTCTTCCCAGGGACGGCCGCCGTGCATGCGGGCGGCTCCACCGTCCCGGTCGAGGACTCCCCGAAGCCACCGCCCACGCGCGTGAGCCTCACCCTGGAGGCGATCCGGTCCGCGCAGGAGGTGTGGGTGGTGGCCGCGGGCGCGGTGAAGGCAGCGGCAGCGGCGGCGGCCATGAGCGCTCTCACGCCGATCGACCAGGTGCCCGCGGCGGGCGCCCGCGGCAGGCGCGAGACGGTGTTCTGGCTCGATGAGGCGGCGGGCCAGGGCGCGTAGGCGCGCCTCAGGAACGACGCAGCTTCTCGAGGGCTTCCTCGAGGATGGCCGCCCCGTCAGCGTCGCTGCGACGCTCCTTCACGTAGGCCAGATGGGTCTTGTAGGGCTCGATCTTCGGCGGCGCCGGGGGAGCCTGTTCGTCCTGGCTCGCGGGCCACCCGCAGCGGGGGCAGTCCCAGGTCTCGGGAACCGGTGCGTCCGCGGCGAAGCTGGGAGTCGTCTCGTGTCCCCGGGCGCACCAGAAGGTCACGAAGACGCGCGGTGCGGTCTCGCCGCGCTCCGCCTCGCCCATGGGACCCGCGCCGACGCGGCTGCCCCGGATCGCACTACCTCCGGCCACGGATCCTCCTCGATGCGAGCGTTGATGCAGGGAACGGGGACATGCGGTCGATCACGTGCCGGTGCGGACCAGGAGTCCGACGGCGACGATCGATGCCGCCCAGATGAGCCCGATGCCGATCGTCAGACGGTCGAGGTTCTTCTCGGCGACGGACGAGCCGCCGATCGACGAGCTCACCCCACCCCCGAAGAGGTCCGACAGACCGCCACCCTTGCCGCGATGCAGCAGGATCAGCACCACCAGCAGGATGCTCGTGATGACGAGCAGGATCGCCAGCGCGATGACCAGCACGGTCGTCACGAGCACTCTCCTCTCCCCTGGCCCACGGGACTCCCAGGGCCGGCGACGACGGTATCACGCAGGGACCTCACGACCCGTCCTCCGCCGGGGGCAGCAGGCGGTACCGCACGATCCCGACGAACTCGTCCGGGTCCAGGCTTGCTCCCCCGACGAGGCACCCGTCGACATCGGGCTCGGCCATGATCGCGGCCACATTGGACACCTTCACCGAGCCGCCGTAGAGGATGCGCACGTCGTCCGCGGCTCCGCCCGATCGCTCGCGCAGGAGCTCCCGGATGGCACCGCAGACCTCCTGGGCGTCGGCGGGGGTGGCCACCTCGCCCGTGCCGATGGCCCACACGGGCTCGTAGGCGATCACGAGCGACGACAGGGCCTCCGGCTCAAGATCGTCCAGCCCGGCCGACACCTGCGCGAGCACATGCTCGACCTGGCTTCCCTGCTGCCGCACGGCAAGGCCCTCTCCCACGCACAGGATGGGCACGAGCCCATGGCGGCGGGCGGCGCGCACCTTGGCGGCGGCGATGTCGTCGCCCTCCGCGTGATACTCCCTGCGCTCGCTGTGCCCGACGAGGACGTAGGTGCACCCCAGCTTCGCCAGCATGGCGCCCGAGATCTCCCCGGTGTAGGCGCCCGAATCATGCACGGAGATGTCCTGTGCGCCGTAGGTGATCCGGTAGCCGTCACCATCGATCAGGGTCTGCACCGAGCGCAGGTCGGTGAAGGGCGGTATCACCGCAACGTCCACGGCGTCGTAGTCGGCGTCATTAAGCGCGAAGGCGAGCTTCTGCACGAGGGCGATGGCCTCGAGGTGATTCACGTTCATCTTCCAGTTGCCCGCCATCAGTGGGCGACGACCGTCGGTCATGGACTGCCTTCCTCGAGGACGGATACACCGGGCAGGACTCGGCCTTCGAGGAGCTCCAGGCTCGCCCCGCCCCCTGTCGAGATATGCCCGAAGAGTCGCTCGTCGATGCCCAGGGCGCGGATGGCCGCGGCAGAGTCTCCGCCCCCCACCACCGTGAATGCCGACGACCGCGCCATGGCCTCCGCGACAGCGCGCGTGCCTTCGGCGAAGGCAGCGATCTCGAACACGCCCATGGGGCCGTTCCACACGATCGTGCGCGCATCCGCAAGGGCTGCGCCATAGAGCCGCGCGGTCTCCGGCCCGATGTCCAGCCCCTTCCATCCCGGCGGGATCTCCCCCGCGCTCACCACGCGGACGGGAGCCTGCGGCGAGACCTCCTCGGCGATGACGACATCCACCGGCACCAGGATCTCCACTCCGCGCTGGCGAGCACGCTCCAGGATGTCTCGCACGGTCGGAACGAGGTCCTCCTCGAGGAGGGAGTCGCCGACGGAGAAACCCTCGGCGCGCAGGAAGGTGAAGGCCATCCCACCGCCGATGAGGATCCGGTCCACGCGCTCCAGCAGGTGGCCGATCACGGCCAGCTTGTCGGACACCTTCGCGCCCCCGAGAACCACCGCGTAGGGCCGCTCCGGGTCGACCAGGACCTTGTCGAAGCTCGCCAGCTCGGCCTCGACCAGCAGACCCGGGGCATGGGGCAGGGCTCGCGCGATGTCCGTCACCGACGCCTGCTCGCGATGCACGACGCCGAAGCCATCGCTCACGAAGGCATCAGCCCAGTCGGCCCACTCCGCGGCCAGCGCGCGGCGATCCGCGTCGTCCTTGCTCGTCTCCCGCGGGTCGAAGCGCACGTTCTCCAGGAGTGCAACGTCACCATCAGCCAGGCCTGCGACGGCCGAGGCCACGGCATCGCCCGTCACTGCAGGGACGAAGGTGACCGGGCAACCGAGCAGGTCACCCAGCCGCGCCGCGACTGGCGCGAGGGACAGCCCAGGATCCGCGACACCCTTCGGGCGTCCGAGGTGCGCCAGGACGACGACCCGTGCGCCCGCGTCGCGCAGGGCGGCGATGGTCGCCACGCTCGCCCGGATCCGGCCGTCGTCGGCGATCGACACGGAGTCGCCCGTCCGCGCCAGGGGGACGTTGAGATCGCTGCGCACGATGACGACGCGACCGGCGACATCGAGGCGCGCGAGTCGGTCGCTCACAGGCGGGCGCCCACGTACTGGGTGAGATCGATGAGGCGGTTGGAGTAGCCCCACTCGTTGTCGTACCAGCCCACGACCTTGACAAGCGTGCCCATCGAATTGGTCAGCCCGGCGTCGAGGATGACCGACGCGGGATCGGTCACGATGTCGCTGGACACGATCGGGTCCTCCGTGTAGCGCAGGATCCCCGCGAGTGCGCCCTCGCTCGCGACCTTCATGGCGGTGTTGATCTCGTCCGCGGTCGCCGGGCGCTCGAGCTCGACGGTGAGGTCCGTCGCGGATCCTGTCGGCGTCGGGACGCGCATGGCGTAGCCGTCGAGGCGTCCCTTGAGTTGCGGCAGGACCAGGCCGATCGCCTTCGCCGCGCCCGTGGTCGTGGGGATCATGTTGATCGCCGCGGCGCGCGCCCGGCGCAGATCAGAGTGGGGGAAGTCGAGGATCCGCTGGTCGTTGGTGTAGGCGTGGATCGTCGTCATCATGCCGCGCACGATGCCGAAGGAGCTGTCGAGCACCTTGGCCATGGGCGCGAGGCAGTTGGTCGTGCACGAGGCGTTGGAGATGACGAAGTCCCTCGCGGGGTCGTAGTCGCCTTCGTTCACGCCCATGACGATGGTGATGTCCTCGTTCTTCGCGGGCGCGGAGATGATGACCTTCTTGGCTCCTGCGTCCAGGTGGCCCCGGGCCTTCGCCGCATCCGTGAAGTGACCGGTCGACTCGATCACGATGTCGACTCCGAGCTTGGCCCACGGCAGGGCCGCCGGATCCTTCTCCGCGGTGACGGTGATCGTGCGGCCCCCCACGGTGAGCGTGCCGTCGCCGTGGCCGACCTCCTGGGGGAAGCGCCCCAGCACGCTGTCGTACTTCAGCAGGTGGGCAAGCGTCGCGGTGTCCGTGAGGTCGTTGATGCCCACGACCTCGATGTCGGCGACCCCCGAGGCCACCAGGGCCCGGTAGAAGTTGCGGCCGATCCGGCCGAATCCGTTGATGCCCACGGTGATGCTCACGACGTTCTCCTGGGTCGGGGCGCCGCCCGGCGGCGCCGTGTTCTCCTGGGTCGGGCCGGCGCCCATCGGCGCCCTTAAGCGGTCGCCGCCAACCCTACCGTACGCGTTTACAGAACCTCAGGCGTCGAGCTCCGCGTGGAGCTCGGCCTCAAGAGCGTCGATATCGGCCTCTGCGAGCGCCGCGTCCGTGCCGGGGATGCCCAGCTCAGCGGCGCGCTTGTCCGCCGTGGCGAGCAGGCGGCGGATGCGGCCAGCCACGGCGTCCTTAGTCATGGGGGGGTCGGCGAGGGCTCCCAGCTCCTCCAGGCTGGCCTGCCGGTGCTCCAGGCGCAGTCGGCCTGCCTCGGCCAGGTGGTCGGGGATCTCCTCGCCCAGGATCTCCATGGCGCGCCGGACGCGCGCCCCGGCGGCCACGGCGGCCCGGGCGGAGCGCCGGAGGTTGGCGTCGTCGAAGTTGGCGAGGCGGTTGGCCGTGGCCCGGACCTCACGACGCATGCGCCGCTCCTCCCAGACCAGGACCGAGGAGTGTGCCCCCATGCGCGTAAGCATGGCGCCGATCGCATCACCGTCTCGGATGACGACCCGGTCGACGCCACGCACCTCCCGCGACTTTGCGGGGATACCGAGCCGACGGGCGGCGCCGACGAGGGCGAGCGCGGCCTCCGGACCCGGGCAGGTGATCTCGAGAGCCGCAGAGCGACCGGGCTCCGTGAGCGACCCGTGGGCGAGGAACGCACCGCGCCACGCCGACTCCGCATCGCAGACGCCCCCGGAGACGACTGCGGGCGGCAGCCCACGAACAGGTCGACCGGAACCGTCCACGAGGCCGGTCTGGCGCGCGAGATGCTCGCCGCCGTTGATCACGCGTACGACGTAGCGCTGCGCCTTGCGCAGGCCGCCTGCCTGGACGATCGCGATCTCGCTTTCCTGGTTGTAGACCTCGGTCAGGTCCTTGCGCAGCCGCCGAGCGGTCGCACCGGTATCCAGGTCGGCTTCCACCACGATCCGGCCGGCCACGATGTGCAGCCCCCCTCCGAACCGCAGCAGCGACGACACCTCAGCCTTGCGGCAGCACGACTTCGTCACGGGCAGACGACTCAGCTCGTCCTTCACCTCAGCGGTCAGGGCCACCGCGCCATCCTGCCATGGTCCACAAGGGCCATCGGATGCCTCCCGCTAGACCAGGTCGGCCAGGGCCGCGGCGAGGCGCTCCGGGTCATGGAGCCCAGGAGCGGCCATCACGTCGGCGAGGGCGACGCGAGCACCGAGACCCTCGGCCGCGAGCACGAACCCCTCCACGTCGTCCAGGGCGCGTGGATCCGCGACCACCGCGTCGAGCCCGATCCCGGGAGCGAACGCAGCCCAGGTCTGCAGGTAGCGGACCGCGGTGAAGCCCTCGGTCTCGCCCGCCTGTGGACCCGCGTTGAGGACCAGGATCCTGCGGGCCGTCGTATCGCGCAGCGCCTGCGCGATCTGCGGGATCAGCACATGGGGCAGGACGCTGGTGAACCACGAGCCCGGGCCGATGATCACCTGCGATGCGCCGCGCACGGCCGCCACCGCCTCGGGGCAGGCACGCGGCGTGCCGGGTGCGAGGCGCAGTGACACGATGCGCCCGCGTGCGCTCGTCACGTGCGCCTGCCCGTGCACTTCGCGTGTTTGACCGTCGGCCTCCTGCACGTCCGCGATGATCTCGACGGGATCCAGGCAGTTGGGAAGCACTCGCCCCCGGGCCCCGAGCACCAGTCCGAGCCGGTCCAGCCCTGCGACGAGGTCCCCCGTCTCCTCCCACAGGGCGACGAGGATGAGGTTGCCGAGGGCGTGGCCTTCGACGTCCCCGGAGCCCCCGAAGCGGTGCTGGAGGACGCGGGTCCACAGGCCCTCCTCGGCGAGTGCGGCCAGTGCCATCCGCAGGTCGCCAGGCGGGGGCACCCCCAGGTGCGTGCGCAGCCTGCCGCTCGAGCCCCCGTCGTCGCCGGTCCCGACGATCGCGACGGGCTCGATCCCGAGCCGGCGCAGCGCGCGCAGGGAGACCGAGAGTCCGTGCCCGCCCCCGAGGGCGACGACGGACACGCTCATTCCCGCCCGAGGTCGCGGTGCACGACCACCGACTCGATGCCCATGGGCGACAGCCGCCGGGCCGTCTCCTCCGCCAAGGCAACGCTCCGGTGCTTGCCCCCCGTGCAGCCGACCGCAACCGTGACATAGCGCTTGCCCTCGCGCAGGTAGCCCTCCGCCATGATCTGGAGCAGCCGCGTCGCCTCGTCCAGGAACGCCTGCGCTGCGGGTGTCTCCACGACGTAGGACCGCACGTCCGGATCCAGTCCGGTGCGCTCGCGGAGCGCGTCGTCCCAATGGGGATTGGGAAGGAATCGGGCGTCGAGGACGACGTCGGCATCGACCGGGATCCCGTACTTGAACCCGAAAGACATCACCGTGGCACGCAGGGGTGCCGCATCGCCTCCGAACGCAGCCTCGACGCGGTGGCGCAGCTCGTGCACGTTCAACTGGCTCGTGTCGATCACCAGGTCTGCGTCCGCCCTCAGACCGGCGAGGGCAACCCGCTCGCGGCGCAGGCCGTCGACCAGCCGCTCCCCCTGCTGGAGCGGATGGGGACGCCGATTGCTCTCGAACCTGCGCACGAGGCTCTCGTCGGAGGCCTCCAGGAAGAGGATTCGCACGTCGCGACCCTCATCCCGCAACTGCGCAAGGGCACGCTCGGTGTCGTCGAAGAACCTGCCGCCGCGCACGTCCACGACCACGGCCACGCGCGCGTCCGCTCCGTCGTCGCCGAGTGCTCGCACGGTCTCGGGGATGAGCCCGGGTAGGAGGTTGTCGACGACGAACCAGCCCCGATCCTCCAGCGCCCGTGCGGCAGTCGATCGGCCAGCACCGCTCATGCCGGTGACGAGGACGACCTCGGCAACGCCCGTCGCGCCCTGACTCATGACCGCACCTCCGGCGCCAGCATCTCATCCGCTTCCGCCGCGTCCGGGGACGGCGCGGCATCGACGTTCGGAGACGCGGCCGCCAGCGACGTGAGGATGCGCTCGGCGAGCCCCGGGCCGATGCCCGGCACCGCCTGGAGCTCCTCCGCCGTGGCGCGGCGGACGGCGGCAACGGAGCCGAAGGCGCGCATGAGCGACTTCGCCTTCTGTGGCCCGAGTCCGGGAATGTCGTGCAGGGCGCTGCGCGTCCTGGCCTTGCGGGTGCGGCGCTGGTAGCGCAGGGCAACGCGATGCGCCTCGTCGCGCATACGCTGGAGGAGGTAGAGACCCTCGCTGCCACGCGGCAGGATCACGGGATCCTGTGCCTGAGGAAGCCACACCTCCTCGAGCCGCTTGGCCAGGCCGATGACGACGACGTCGTGCACGTCTCTCTCGCGCAGCGCGCCCGCGGCTGCCTGCACCTGCGGCTGCCCCCCATCGATGACGAGGAGCTGCGGTGAGTAGGCGAATGCGCGGCGCCGAGTGTCATCCGCCTCCGCAGCCGGAGGACGGAACCTCCTCAGGACGATCTCGCGCACGGCGGCGGTGTCATCCCGGGAGCCCTCCTCGGACAGGCCGAAGGTGCGGTACTCGCGGGGGCGAGGCGCACCGTCCTCGAAGACCACCACGGCCCCGACGACTCCCTCTCCGCCCAGGTGAGACACGTCGATCGTCTCGATGCGCAGCGGCGCCTGGGGCAGACCCAGTGCGCCCTGTATCTCGCTGAGGGCCTGGCTGCGCGAGGTGAGGTCTCCTGAGCGCCTGGCCTTGTGCAGGGCCAGTCGCTGCTCGGCGTTTGCGCGTGCGGTCTCGAGCAGGTCGCGCTTGGACCCGCGCCGGGGCGTGCGGACGTCGACGTTCCTGCCCCGTCGCCACACGAGCCACTCGGCGACGTCGGGGGGCACTGCCCCGGGGACCAGGATCTCGGGCGGGCACTCCCCGGCCTCGTCGACGAGGGTCACCAGGAGCCGCCCCAGGAGCTCGGCCTCGTCGGAGTCGTCCGTCCTTTCGACGATGTAGCTGCGCTGACCGCGGATGCGTCCGTCGCGCACGTGGAAGACCTCGAAGGCCGCCTCCAACTCGTCCGTGTCCATTCCCACGACGTCGGCGTCGACCGACTCGTCGAACACCACGGAGTTGCGCTCCAGGGCACGCTCGAGCGCGCCGAGGTCGTCGCGCAGCCGCGCTGCGCGCTCGTAGTCCTGCGCGGCCGACGCCTCCAGCATCTGCTCCGTCAGTCGCCTGTGGAAGTCCCGTGCGCGACCACCGAGGAAGGCGCACAGGTCATCGGCGATCTGCCGATGTTCCTGCGGCGTGACGCGTCCGACGCACGGGGCGGAGCACTTGCCGATGTCGGCGAGCAGGCAGGGACGCCCGGACCGGCGAGCGCGGTCGAAGACCCCTGCGCTGCAGGTGCGCACCGGGAAGACACGCAGGAGCGCATCCAGGGTGCCGCGGATGGCCCAGGCGTGCGCGTAGGGCCCGAAGTAGCGCGTCCCGGACCGCTTGGCACCGCGAGTCACCAGCGCACGAGGGAACTCCTCGCCCAGGGTGACGGCCAGGTAGGGATAGGACTTGTCGTCTCGGTAGCGCACGTTGAAGCGCGGGTCATACTCCTTGATCCACGCGTACTCGAGCTGGAGGGCCTCCACCTCGCTGCCCACGACCGTCCAGTCGACGTTGGCCGCGGCCTCCATGAGGGACCTCGTACGGGGGTGCAAGGACCTCGGGTCGGCGAAGTAGGAGCCGACACGGGAGCGCAGCGACTTGGCCTTGCCGACGTAGATCACGCGCCCGTCGGCGTCGCGGAACCGATAGACCCCGGGCTGGTCGGGAATGCCGGCAGGTCTGTCGATACTGCCGCTCACCGTCTGGGCCCGCTCAGGCGAGGATGACCTGGTCGTCCACGACCTCGACCTGGACGGGAGCGAGACCGGAGGTCGCCGGCCCCGTGAGGACCGCGCCGTCCTCGGCCGAGAAGAGCGACCCGTGACACGGGCACAGGATCTCGTTGTTGACGACCTCGCTCACCAGGCAGCCCTGATGCGGGCACACGGCGGTGAAGGCGCGGACGTCGCCCTCGGCAGGCTGGGTGACGACGACCTTGGGCCCGTCGTAGACCACTCCGGACCCCACGGTCACCTGGTCCACCGGCCCGAGGACCTCTCCGGTCGGGGCGGCACCGCTGGACTCCGGGGCGGGTGCGGTCGACGAGGCGGCTCCGCCGTCACTCGACCCGCCGCAGGCGGCGAGGGCGGCGGCGGCGCCCAGGGCTCCACCGGTGACGAGGACGGTCCTGCGGGCGACGGGGTTAGCGGTCATGGGGCAAGGCTACGACGCCTTGGATCGTCGGGCCCGTCGAGCAGGCTTGGCAGCCGCTTCGGCGAGTCCGAGGTAGGGCCGCAGGAAGCGGCCCGTGTGGCTGTCCTCGACGGCGGCGATCTCCTCCGGACTGCCCTCGCTCACCACGCGACCCCCGCCGGAGCCCCCTTCGGGGCCCATGTCGATGATCCAGTCGGCGGACTTGATGACGTCGAGATTGTGCTCGATGACAATGACGGTGTTGCCCTTGTCCACCAGGGTGTGGAGCACGCCCAGGAGCTTGCGGATGTCCTCGAAGTGCAGTCCGGTCGTGGGCTCGTCGAGGACGTAGACCGTGCGTCCCGTGGACCGCTTCTGCAACTCAGCGGCGAGCTTCACGCGCTGCGCTTCACCCCCGGACAGGGTGGGCGCGGACTGGCCCATGCGGACGTAGCCCAAGCCGACGTCGACAAGGGTCTGCAGGTGCCGCGCGATGGCCGGCACGGGCGCGAAGAACTCCAGCGCCTCCTCGATGGGCATGTCGAGAACCTCGGCGATGGTCTTGCCCTTGTAGTGCACCTCGAGGGTCTCGCGGTTGTAGCGGGCCCCGTGGCACTCCTCGCAGGGGACGTAGACGTCCGGGAGGAAGTTCATCTCGATCCGCAGCGTGCCGTCGCCGGCGCAGGCCTCGCAGCGACCGCCCTTGACGTTGAAGGAGAAGCGGCCCTGGAGATAGCCGCGCATCTTGGCCTCGGGGGTCTCTGCGAAGAGCTTGCGGATGTGGTCGAAGACCCCGGTGTAGGTGGCGGGATTGCTGCGGGGCGTGCGGCCGATCGGGCTCTGGTCGACGTGCACGACCTTGTCCACGTGCTCGAGCCCGGTCACGCGCTTGTGACGCCCGGGCACGACGCGCGCGCCATTGAGCTCACGTGCCAGCGACGCGTAGAGCACGTCGTTGACGAGCGTCGACTTGCCCGAGCCGCTCACCCCTGTCACGGCCACGAGGCAGCCGAGGGGGAAGGACACAGAGACATCGCGCAGGTTGTGCTCGGACGCGCCCTCGACGCGCAGGGCCCGCTTGGTGTCAACGGGACGGCGTACGAGGGGTGCCCCGATGGCCAAGCGTCCGGAGAGGTAGGCGCCGGTGAGCGACTCCTTGCTGTCCATGAGATCAGCGACGGGGCCGCTCACCACGATCCGTCCGCCGTGCTCCCCCGCGCCCGGGCCGATGTCGACGACCCAGTCGGCTGTGCGGATCGTCTCCTCGTCGTGCTCGACCACGATGAGGGTGTTGCCCAGGTCGCGCAGGCGCACCAGCGTCTCGATGAGGCGCTGGTTGTCGCGCTGGTGCAGGCCGATGCTGGGCTCGTCGAGGACGTAGAGGACCCCCACGAGCCCCGAGCCGATCTGCGTGGCGAGCCGGATCCGCTGTGCCTCACCGCCCGCCAGGGTGCCGGCAGCGCGGTCCAGGGACAGGTAGTGCAGTCCGACGTCGATGAGGAAGCGCAGCCGCTCGTTGACCTCCTTGAGCACCCGCTCGGCGATCTGCGCGTCGCGTCCGTCCAGGCGCAGCCCGAGGAGGAACTCGGCTGCCTCGCCGATGGGCAGACCGGCGATCTCGGCGATGGAGCGCCCACCGACGGTCACGGCAAGGCTCACGGGCTTCAGGCGCGCGCCACCGCACGCCTCGCACGGGACCTCCCTCATGTATCCCGCGAAGCGCTCCCTGCTCGTGTCGGTCTCGGCCTCGGCGTGCCGCCTCTCCACGTAGGGGACGACGCCCTCGAAGGCCGTGTAGTAGCTGCGCTGCCGGCCGTAGCGGTTGCGATAGCGCACGTGGATCTCGGTGGGATGTCCGTAGAGCAGGGACCTGCGTGCCTTGGCGGGCAGCTTCGACCAGGGTGTGTCCATGTCGAAGCCGAGTTCGTCCGCGAGGGCCTCGACCAAGCGCTGGAAGTAGTCGGTCACGTGTCCCCCGGACCACGGGGCCAAAGCGCCCTCGTCGAGGCTCAGGCTCGGGTCGGGCACCACCAACTCGGGGTCGACCTCCATGCGCGTGCCGAGGCCGGTGCACTCCGGGCACGCCCCGAACGGGGAGTTGAAGGAGAAGGAACGCGGCTCGAGCTCCTCGAATGACAGGTCGTCGTCGAGGCACGCGAGGTGCTCGCTGTAGGTGCGCTCGCGACCCGGATCCCCTTCCGGGACGTCCACGAGTTCGGCGATGACGAGGCCGCCCGAGAGCCTCAGCGCCGTCTCGACGGAGTCCGCGAGCCGGCGGCGCGCCGACGACTTGGCGACCGCGCGGTCGACGACCACCTCGATGGTGTGCTTCTCCTGCTTCTTGAGCGCGGGCACCTCCTCCAAAGCGTGCACGACACCATCGACGCGCACGCGCGCATAGCCCTGGGCCTGCAGTTGACGGAAGAGATCGACGTACTCCCCCTTGCGCTCACGCACGACCGGGCTCAGCACCTGGAAGCGCGTCCCGTCGGGGAGTTCGAGGAGTCGGTCGACGATCTGCCCCGGGGTCTGGCGGGCGATGGGCTTGCCGCACTCCGGGCAATGCGGCTTGCCGATGCGGGCGAAGAGCAGGCGGAGGTAGTCATAGACCTCGGTGATGGTGCCCACGGTCGAACGCGGATTGCGCGAGGTCGACTTCTGGTCGATCGACACCGCGGGCGACAGCCCCTCGATGAAGTCGACGTCCGGCTTGTCCATCTGGCCGAGGAATTGCCGGGCGTACGCCGACAGGCTCTCGACGTAGCGCCGCTGCCCCTCGGCGAAGATCGTGTCGAAGGCGAGGCTGGACTTGCCGGAGCCGGACAGGCCTGTGAAGACGATGAGGGCATCGCGAGGCAGATCGAGGGACACGTCCTTGAGGTTGTGCTCCCGGGCCCCGCGCACGACAAGACGGTCCGACACAGGGGCAGGCTAGCCGTAGGGTGAGACGGTGACCTACTCAGGAGACGTCCGGGTCGGTGGACCCGCGGACGTGCGCGAGCTGCCCGGCCTGGTCCTGTCCAAGCTGGCCGTGGGGCCGATGGACAACAACGCCTACCTGCTGCGGTGCCGGGAGACCGGGGAGCAGGTCCTCATCGACGCGGCGGCGGATCCCGAGGCCCTCCTGGACCTCATCGGGACTGACGGCATCGAGGCCGTCATCACGACCCATCGCCATGCCGACCACTGGCAGGCCCTGGGGGCCGTCGTTGCCGCGACGGGAGCGACGACCGTCGCCGGGCGACTCGATGCCGAGGGCATCCCCGTGGCCACCGACATCCTGCTGGACGACGGCGACGAGGTGGCGTTCGGCTCGGTGGTCCTGCGCGCGATCCACCTCGTGGGCCACACGCCCGGGTCGATCGCCCTGCTCTACGACGACCCCGAGGGGCAGCCGCACCTCTTCACCGGCGACTGCATCTTCCCCGGCGGTGTCGGCAAGACGGCCAACGCCGAGGAGTTCGCCTCGCTCTATGGCGATGTGGTGTCGAAGGTCTTCGAGGTCCTGCCCGACGAGACCTGGGTCTATCCCGGCCACGGCAGCGACACCACCCTGGGCCGGGAGCGGCCGGCACTCGCCGAATGGGCCGCCCGCGGCTGGTGAGGCTGGCGCCGGGGGGCGCCTAGGAGCCGGCATCCTCCTCGTGCGGCTTGGGCTTGGTGATGGTGCCCGCGTGCGCCGTCGCAGACGGGTCCTTGCGGACCTTGATCCACGAGGCGACCGCGGCGATGATCAGGACACCAGCGATCACGCACAGGGAGAAGACCGTCGGGATCTTCGGGATGTCGTTGTTGACCTCGTGGGCGAAGGTGAGAATGAGCTTGAAGCCGATGAAGACGAGGATGATCGACAGGCCCGTCGAGAGGTAGATGAGCTTGCTCAGCAGTCCCTTGAGCAGGAAGTAGAGCGCCCGCAGGCCGAGAAGCGCCGCCGCATTGGCGGTGAAGACGAGGTACGGCTCCTGCGTCACGCCGAATGTCGCCGGGATGGAGTCGAGCGCGAAGAGCAGGTCGGTGGACGCGATCGCCAGCATGACGAGCATGAGCGGCGTGGCCATCCGACGCCCGTCGATCCGGACGAAGAGCTTGGTGCCGTGGTAGTCCGGAGTGACGGGATACCACTTGCGGACGGTGCGAACGACGAAGTTGTCCTTTGGCTCGGGATCGACGTCGCGATGACGGAAGAGTTGAATGCCCGTCCAGATGAGGATCGCGCCGAAGATCACGAACGTGAAGGAGAATGCCGCGAGCGCGGCCGCGCCGATGGCGATGAAGATCGCCCGCAGCACGAGTGCGAGGACCACACCGACGAGGAGGACACGCTGGTGATAGATGCTCGGCACGGCGAACTGCGCCAGGATGATGACGAACACGAACAGGTTGTCCACCGACAGTGACTTCTCCACCAGGTACGCCGCGAAGTACTGGGTGCCGAGGGCGCTGCCCTGCCAGACCCAGATGAACACGCCGAAGGCGACGGCAACCGCGATGTAGAAGATCGACCAGATGGCAGCCTCGCGGAAAGAGACGTCATGGGGCTTGCGGCTGACGGTGAAGAAGTCCATCACCACGAGCAGCAGGATGGCGCCGACCGTCACCAGCCACATCGTGAGCGAAACGCTCAAAGCACCCTCCCGGGGAGAAGTAGACGGCTCACGCTATCCGGCTCCATCGCGCGGCGCCGCACGACATCCCGGTCTCCCTCGCAGGTCCTGACCACGTCGTGCTCGGCGAGGCCCCTCATGCCTGACCGGCCTCCTGCATGCCGCGCAGCTCGCGCTTGAGCTCGGATACCTCGTCCCGGTAACGCGCCGCAAGCTCGAACTGCAGTTCTGCCGCAGCCTGGTGCATGCTCGCGGTGAGCTCCTCGATGAGGGCGACGAGGTCCTGGCCGGCGAGCGATCTCGCCCGGACGCCAGCCTGCGCCTTGCCGAGGAGCTCGCTGGTGTCCGCGTCCTCTCGAGCAAGCAGGTCCGTGATGTCACCGATCTTCTTGCGCAGGGGTGCGGGATCGATGCCGTGCTCGGTGTTGTACGCCACCTGCTTCTCGCGGCGCCTGTTGGTCTCGTCGATGGCCCGGGCCATCGACGCGGTGACTGTGTCGGCGTACATGTGCACCTCGCCGCTCACGTTGCGGGCAGCGCGACCGATGGTCTGGATGAGCGAAGTCTCGGACCTGAGGAAGCCCTCCTTGTCGGCGTCGAGGATGCTCACCAGCGACACCTCGGGCAGGTCCAGACCCTCGCGCAGGAGATTGATCCCCACCAGCACGTCGAACTCCCCCATGCGCAGCTCCCTCAGCAGTTCCACGCGTCGGAGGGTGTCGACTTCGCTGTGGAGGTAGCGCACGCGCACGCCGTTCTCCTCGAGGTAGGCCGTGAGGTCCTCCGCCATGCGCTTGGTGAGCGTCGTCACGAGGACGCGCTCAGATCTGGCTGCGCGGATGCGGATCTGCTCCATGAGGTCGTCGATCTGGCCCTGCGTCGGCTTGACCACGACCTGCGGATCGACCAGGCCGGTCGGGCGGATGACCTGCTCCACGAACTCCCCGCCGGACTGGGTCAGCTCGAAGGGCCCGGGAGTGGCGGAGAGGTAGACGGTCTGGCCGGTCCGCTCCCGGAACTCCTCCCACCGCAACGGTCGGTTGTCCATGGCACTGGGCAGGCGGAAACCGTGCTCGACCAGCGTGCGCTTGCGGCTCATGTCGCCCTCGTACATCGCGCCGATCTGCGGCACGGTCACGTGCGACTCGTCGACGATGAGAAGGAAGTCCTCGGGGAAGTAGTCCAGGAGGCAGTTGGGGGGCGACCCCTGCTCCCGCCCGTCGATGTGCCGGGAGTAGTTCTCGATCCCCGAGCAGCTGCCGACCTGGCGCATCATCTCGATGTCGTACGTCGTGCGCATGCGCAGGCGCTGCGCCTCCAGCAGTTTGCCCTGCCCCTCGAGCTCGGCAAGCCGGTCAGCGAGTTCCGCCTCGATGCCCGCGATGGCGCGTGCCATCCGCTCCGGGCCGGCCACGTAGTGCGTGGCCGGGAAGACATAGAGCTCCTCGTCCTCCGTGAGGATCTCGCCGGTGACCGGGTGCAGCGTCATGAGCCGCTCGACCGTGTCGCCGAACATCTCGATGCGGACGGGATGCGTCTCGTACACGGGGAAGATCTCGAGGGTGTCCCCGCGAACGCGGAAGGTGCCCCGCTCGAAGCTGGTGTCGTTTCGTGCGTACTGGATGTCGACCAGTCGCCGCAGCAGTGCGTCGCGATCGTGCTCCTCGCCCACGCGCAGGCGCAGCATCCGGTCGACGTACTCCTGGGGAGTGCCGAGACCGTAGATCGCCGAGACGGTGGCCACCACGACGACATCGCGCCTGGTGAGCAGGGAGTTGGTGGCCGAGTGCCGGAGTCGCTCGACCTCCTCGTTGATCGACGAGTCCTTCTCGATGTAGGTATCGGTCTGCGGGACGTACGCCTCAGGCTGGTAGTAGTCGTAGTACGAGACGAAGTACTCGACCGCGTTGTTCGGAAGCAGCTCGCGGAACTCATTGGCCAGCTGCGCCGCGAGGGTCTTGTTGGGCGCCATGATCAGCGTGGGGCGCTGCACGCGCTCGATCAGCCAGGCGGCGGTGGCGCTCTTGCCCGTGCCCGTCGCGCCCAGCAGCACGATGTCGCGCTCCCCCGCCTCGATCCGAGCGGCCAGGTCCTCGATCGCCTGAGGCTGGTCGCCGGAGGGCTCGTAGTCCGCGATGACGTCAAGCGGAGCCACCGTCCTCACGAGATCGGTGACGGGGCGCACCGGCCCAGCCTAGGCGCCCTGGGCGATCAGCTCCCGCCAGAGTGCATCCACGGAGCGCGCGAGGTCCTGCGGGTCCCCCGAGTTGTCGACGACGTGGTCGGCGATCGCCAGGCGTTCCTCGCGGGTGGCCTGGGCCCTTATCCGGCGCTCCGCGTCCTCCCGATCCATGCCACGATCCATCAGCCGGGCCAAGCGCAGGTCGTCGGACGCATCGACCACCACGATGGCGTCCCATCCTCCGAGGGCCCCGGGGCCCTGCTCCACCAGCAGCGGCATGTCGTAGACAACTACGGCACCACTTGGGGCGGAGGCGAGGAGTTCGGCACTGCGCGCGGCGATGCGTGGATGGGTGATCGAATTGAGCCGGGCGAGTGCTTCGGCGTCGGAGAAGACGATCTCCGCCAGCTGCGTCCGCCGGAGGCGACCGTCGGCGCCGATGACACCGGGGCCGAAGGCCTCGCGGATCTCCTCCCATGCGGGCTGGCCGGGCTCGACGATCTCGCGGGCGATGACGTCCGCGTCCACGACGACCGCGCCCCTCTCGGCGAACAGGCTCGCGACTGTGCTCTTGCCCGACCCGATGCCACCCGTCAGCGCAATTCTCACGTCGGAGCCGCCGGATCGAAGGGTCCGAAGGCGACGTAGTCCACGCACACGGGCGCAGCCCCCGCAGGGACTGAGAGACGAACCGAGGTCACCGCCGACACGAGCACACTCTGCACGCTCCCTAACCCCTGCTCCACGGGCACATCCTGCCCGGCGAGGTCAGCCCTGACGCGAACAACGGACGGCGCTTCCGACAGGTACCCCATCTCCATCCCCCAGTTCCAGTTGTACATCTCGCGAGAGACGGGAACCTCGACCTCAGGCCCCCCGGGCCGCAGCAGGTAACCACATCCAGGCTGAGGGCCAGGCCACGTCCGAGACTGCTGCGCGACATCGCCGGGCACGATCAGGCCCGATGGGCTCACGACCTGCATCTGGGGCGTCGGGACGTCGAACCGAATCGGCAGCCCTAGTGGGGACAGCATGCGCGAGACGCGCGCGTCCGACGGAAGGAACGCCGGGAAGACGACATTGTCAGGCGCGTTGGAGTTGAAGATGACCGCTGGACCGAGTGCCTTCGCACTCGCCAGCAGTTTGTCCGTCCACGGCCTTGGTGAGTTCGGTCCCAGGCCGTCCATCTGGATCGACCAGGTCACGAGTGCACTCATGCTCACGGCGCCGAGGAGGATCAATGAAGCTCCGCGCGCGAAGCCCGCCATACGCGGCGGAATCTGGACGAGCCACGCGCCATTCGTCCGCCGCTCGATCACCGTGGACGAAATCAGGTATAGCCCACTGAGCACCAGCGGAGCTACCAGATCGGCGCTGTAGCGCGAGTCCAGGGACGCGAACTGCCCGAGGGTCCCGAACCGCGAACTGCCCACGATGAGGGCCCACGCCGCCAGGGCGTAGGTCGTTCCGGCAAGCACGATCCAGACGGCACGGCGACGCGCGGCAACTGCCACCACGACCACCGCGCAAGCCAGCAGCCCGAGTGCCCACTGGAGCCATGTCGGGGCCATGGGGAAGGCCCCCTGCAAACCGAAGACGGGCTGCCAAGTCCCTCCGACAAGCGAGGGCAGGACGATTCCCAGGCCGGCCGTGAGCGCGAAGCCAAGGAGCCCCTCAAGTGGGGGAATGGATAGCTGCGCCTCACCGGGGACTTCCTTTGCGGTTGCCATGAGGAAGACGACGGCGTACACGAGCGTGACTGCAAGGACCGCGCCGGTGATGGTTGCGGCTCGGCGCTTCCAGTCCAACTGGGAACGGTCGATGCCCGGGAGGACCCATACGAGCCAGAGGAACGGGATCAGGATGAGGAGTGACTTCTGCCAGAACGCGAGAGCGCCAAGAAACGACGCCGCAGTCGCCACGAGCCAGAGCTTCCTCGGAGCGTTCATGTACTCCAGCGCGCAGAGCAAGACAGCGGCCATGCCGGCCAGGAGCCCATAGACCTGCAGTCCAGCCGCCCACCACATGGTGGGCTGGATGTTCAGGGGGCAGAGGGCGAGCACCGCAAGTGCCAGGAGAACCTGGGGTCGACGACCGAAAAGGCGTTCGAAGACGAGCCACCACAGCACAGTGGAGGCGAGGATGAGAACTGCGAGGACCAGAATGGCCAGCTCGTAGTTCAGGGGGCTCAGCGCCGTGATCACCCAGACCAGCACGAACTGGCCCGGCATGAAGTGCCCGTTGTACTCCTGGAGCACATAGCCAAGGAAGTCCAGCTCGACAGTGCGCTCCACGTAGGACCAGTCGTCCTGGAACCAACTCCACTGGCGCATCGCCCACAGCTTCACGAGCATGGACAGCACGACGATGCCCACGCCCGCCGGCCGATAGAGGCGGGCAGGCAGTGCCGAGAGGTCCTGTCTATCCCCGGGTGGAGCGGCGGTCGACGACGTCGCGGTCACGCCGCTCCCCCACGGATCGAATCAGGAGTCGCCGGCGAGCTTGTCGCGCAGCGCCTGAAGGGACTCGTCGGACGCGAG
>CAZICY010000004.1:0-84292 GCA_964537955.1 uncultured Actinomyces sp.
GAGCGCAGGTCCTGGTAGCGCGGCTCGGCCATCTTGAGCTTGCTCGGCAGGTTGACCCAGAGCTGGAGGCCGTGGAAGAGGCCGCCGCTCACGACCAGGTGCTCCGGTGGCTTCTCGATGTGGAGGATGCCCGCGCCCGCAGTCATCCACTGCGTGTCACCGTTGGTGATGACGCCGCCACCACCGTGCGAGTCAGCGTGCTCGAAGATGCCGTCGATGATGTAGGTGACGGTCTCGAATCCGCGGTGCGGATGCCACGGCGTGCCCTTCGGCTCACCAGGCGCGTACTCCACCTCGCCCATCTGGTCCATCATGATGAAGGGGTCGAGTGCGCGGAGGTCGATGCCTGCAAAGGCACGGCGGACGGGGAAGCCTTCACCCTCGAAGCCGCGCGGTGCAGTAGTGATCGAGACGACCGGACGATCCTTGAGCGAGGGATCGGGCTGCGCGACGCGCGGCAGCGTCAGTGGATTGTCGACGGTCACGGCGGGCATGGGATCCTCCGAGCAGTTAGTTGAGCGTTGAACTATATGTTACCCTCATTTCCATGGATGTCCAGTCGACGGCCGCGGGCCTCGCCGGTGAGGGGAACGCCGGCACGCGCATGCCCGCGCTCTATCTGGGCCACGGTGCCCCGCCGCTCCTCGACGACGCGCTGTGGACCCGGGAGCTAGCGGATTGGGCTAGCGCGCTCCCCCGCCCGCGCGGCATCGTCATCCTCAGCGCTCACTGGGAAGCCGCACCGCTGGCCATCTCGGCCGCCGCTGCGGGCACCCCGCTGGTCTACGACTTCACCGGCTTCCCCGAGCACTACTACCGGATGACCTACTCCACCCCCGACGCCTCGGCGCTCGCCGCGCTCGTGCGCTCGGTGCTGCCTGACACGCAGGAGCTCTACGAGCACACCTCGCGCGGCCTCGATCACGGTGCGTGGGTGCCGCTCAAGGTGATGTACCCGGAGGCCGATATCCCCGTCATCCAGATGTCGCTCCCGGCGCGCGATCCGCAGGCCCTGCTCGAGCTCGGCCGTCGCCTGCAGCCGCTGCGCGACCGCGGCATCCTGCTCATCGGCTCCGGCTTCCTCACTCACGGCCTGCCCTTCCTCACCGACTGGTCGACCGGTGCCACGCCGCCCGGATGGTCGGTGGACTTCGACGCGTGGGCGGCCGATGCGCTCGCGCGCGGCGATGTCGATGAGCTCGCGCGCTTCCACCAGGCTCCGGGCATGCCCTACGCCCATCCCACGGTCGAGCACTTCACGCCGATCTTCGTGACGCTCGGTGCGTCCAGCGATCCCGAGGCCGCCCCCGAGACGACGATCACCGGCTCCTTCTACGGCCTGAGCAAGCGCTCCTTCCAGGTCGCTTGAGACACTGGGCGCGTGGAGTTCCCGCGCGTCGATGGTCGCTCGCTGGCCGGCAGTGACATCGCCCTTCCCGGTGACCTGCCGGCCCCGCGCACTCTCGCGCTGCTCGCCTTCCAGCAGCGGCATCAAGGCTGCGTCGACCGGTGGATCGCGCGCGCGGAGGCGGCCGGCGTACCCGGATCTCCCGTCGACATGACGGCAACCGACGAGACCTGCGTGGTCGAGATCCCCGTGCTCTCCACGCGCTGGAAGCTCGGGCGCGGCTTCATCGACGGCGGCATGGCATCGAGCATCAAGATTCCACGCGTGCTCGCTCGCACCATCACCGTCTACACCGACGTGTCGGCCTTCCAGAAACTGCTGGGGATCCCGGGATCGGAAGAGGTCCAGGCCTGCGTCGTCACTCCCGAGGGGCAGGTGCTCGCACGGGTGCCGGGTGAGCCGACCGATTCGGCCTGGGAGGTCATCGCGCAGGCCCTGCGCGCGGACTAGCCCGGGGCTACGGCAGCAGTTCCTACGGCGGCAGGGTTCCTACGACGCGCAGGGTGCCGTCGGCGCGCGCCTGCACCACCACGCCCTGGCCCGAGGCTGGCGCCACCCCGGTGAGGTCGGTGATGTTGACCTGGTGTCCCACGAGCACGAGCACACCGCGCTCGCCGCGATGTCGGTCGATGAGCGTGCGCACCTGCGCCGTGCGGCGGGCCGCGACGGAATCGGAGACGGTGAAGCTGGAGTCCAGCGCGGGGTAGGCGCTCACCTTGCCGACGGCGAGAAGGCGGGCGGTATCGCGTGAGCGGCACCAGCGACTAGTGAGCACGCGGTCGACCGGCATGCGCTCCCTGCGCCACTGGGCCCCGATGGCGATGGCCTGGCGGCGGCCCTCGGCCGACAGATTGCGCTGGGTCGAGCAGTCGCCGAGCCGGAAGCCTGCGGGATCCCCCGAGCCGGGCGCGAGCGCGTGACGCAGGAGGACGGTGTACCCGCGGCCGGTGCGCAGCCGATCCCAGATGTCCGCGCGCGGCGTGATGCGCCGGTCGGTGGACAGCGCGTGCCCGGACGCCGCCGCCGCGGACACATCGAGGTCTGAGTGTGCGCGTGCGCCGGGTGCCACGAGAAGCGTGGCCATGACGGTCGCGACTGCCAGCGCCCACGTGAGGCTGCGCCTGGTGACCACGCTCACCTCATGCGGGGCGATCGTGGGCCGGATCGTGGTGCACATGCCGCTTCACGTGCGGGAGCACGCGGTTGAGTGCGATGGGCACGGCGATGAGGATGATGATGGTGCCGATGCCCCAGGAGCCGCCCAGCACGATGGCGCTCAGCAGAGCGATCGCGTCCACCGTCAATCGGCCGAAGCCGAGCGAGCGGCCGGTGCGGAAGGCAATCGCTCGCACGACCTGGTCGTAAGGGCTCGTGCCGAGGTCGGACGCGAAGATCCCCATGATGCCGGCGCAGAAGAGCAGCAGGCCCACGACCCACAACGCGAGGCGCGCGGCCAGCGCCCAGTCAGGGGCGTCGGCCGCGTCGAGCACCACGCGCGTGAGGTCGACCACGACGGCAATGCCGACAAAGGAGATGAGGGTGCCGATCGCAGGCTTGATGCCGAGCGCCCAGGCCATCAGCACCATGAGGATGCTGGCAAGGAAGAGGGTGGTCCCCACCGTCAGTCCGCTGGCACGAGACAGGCCGGTGAACATCGCATCAGGAGGTGCGACGCCGAATCCACCGTCGATCATCATGGCGAGGCCGACGCCCACCAGAACGACGCCGAGGAGCAGGGCCGCCCAGGCGCGCGGATTGCGCAGGGGAGTAGCCGGAATCGACGCCGTGGGTATCACCAGCAAAGCGTAGGGCCCGGGTGAACCCTCGGCTCAGCGGCACGCGGCCCTTCCGCTCGGGCGTCTCCTGCGGCACTATCTGCCCATGTCCACCATCGAGGCCTTCGACCCGCCCGAGGTCCGGCGACGCGAGCAGCGCGGCTGGTACTTCTACGACTGGGCGGCTTCCGCCTTCTCCACCACCGTCGGCACCGTCTTCCTCGGGCCCTACCTCACCGAGATCGCAAAGTCGGCGCAGGAGCAGGGCGAGCAGATCACGCTGCTTGGCCTCATCCCGGTTACCGCCGAGTCCTACGTCCCCTACGGCGTGGCCGTATCCGTCATCGCCCAGCTCATCCTCATGCCGATCGTCGGCGCGATCGCCGACACAGCGAAGTCCAAGAAGTCGGTCATGGGTCTCTTCGCCTACATCGGTGCCTTCGCCACGATGGGCATGTTCTTCCTCCAGGGCGACAACTACCAGCTCGGCGGCATCCTCTTCATCGTCGCCAACGCGGCCTTCGGTGCTGCCCTGGTCGTCTACAACTCCTTCCTTCCCGAGATCGCCACACCGGAGGAGCGGGACGGCGTGTCGTCACGCGCGTGGGCGATGGGCTATGTCGGCGGCATCATCCTGCTCGTTGCCAACCTCGTTCTCTTCCTCGGCCATGAGAGCTTCGGCGTCAGCGAGACCATGGCCGTCCGGATTGCGCTCTTCTCCGCAGGAGCGTGGTGGGCGCTCTTCACGCTCATCCCGCTCGCGCGCCTGCGCAATCGGCCCAATGCGCTCGCGGCCGAGGTGACGGCCAGCGGCGAGCGTCGGGGCGTGGGCCTGCGGCAGTTGGTGCACACCATGCGCGATCTGCGGCGCTACCCCGTGGCGCTGCTCTTCGTTGTCGCGTTCTTCTTCTACAACGACGGCATCCAGACGGTCATCGCTCTCTCAGCTACCTATGCCAGCCAGGAGCTCGGCCTCGAGACGACCATCATCATCGTCGCCGTACTCATCGTTCAGGCCGTCGGGATTGCGGGAGCACTGCTGCTGGGGCGCGCTGCGCGGCGCTTCACGGCCAAGAAGGTCGTGCTCTTCAGCCTCGTGCTATGGACGCTCGTGCTCGTCGTCGCCTTCCTGCTGCCGGCGGGCTCGAGCCTGCCCTTCCTCTTCCTCGCGGCCTTCATCGGCTTCGTGCTCGGCGGGAGCCAGGCGCTCTCGCGCTCGCTCTTCGCGCAGCTCGTGCCGCGCGATCGCGAGGCCGAGTACTTCTCGTTCTACGAGATCTCCGGGAGTGCCAGCTCCCTGCTCGGCCCGTTGATCTTCGGTCTGACCCTGCAGTTCCTCGGGTCCTACCGCTACGCGATCCTCGCGCTGGTGTTCTTCTTCATCGTCGGGGGCATCCTGCTCTCGCGCGTCGACATGAAGAAGGGCGTCGAGGACGTCGAGGCCGGCGGACGTCAGCCCGCCTGATGCGGGCTGAGTCCCCGGGTGCCCGGCTGCACGCCGCCTGACCCGCGTCCCCCGGCCCCGAACGGAGCTGAACTTCGGGCGGAAGGTGCCGCGAGACGGCACTTTTGGCCCAAAGTTCCGAGCACAGGGCGACATCGCAGGGCGCCAGGCTCCACACTGGCCCCTGGTGGCGTCGCCCCAGGCGCTGACCACGGCGGAGGTCCTCCATGAAATCCGGTCGCCCCGTTGTCGCGGCATTCCTGGCCGCGGTGCTCGCGGCAGGGCTGAGCGCTGCCCTTCTGGCTGCCCCTGCTCAGGCGGCCTCCTTGGTGGGCAAGCCCTGCCCCAAGGCCGGCATGACGACGGGTGACGGCCCCGGGCGCACCGTGGTCTGCACGCGGATGAAGAAGGGCCCGAAGAAGGGCAAGCTCATCTGGCAGTTGTCGAAGACTCCGAATCCCGGTCCAGGCCCGAATCCCGGTCCAGGCCCGGGTCCGGGACCAGGCCCGGGTCCGGGACCAGGCCCTGACTGCACCACGCGTCCGGTGTTCACGAAGGATTTCATCTCGCCCGAGCAGGTGCAGGTGGTCGTACCCATCGGTGAGCAGACGGCATTCGGCGGGGTCCTCTCGGTGCGCTCCTATGTGCATTCGAAGCCGGAGCTTGATGGACAGCGGCTACCGCTCTACGCGCCCGTCGACATGACCCTCACGCAGGCTGCTTACTACAACATCAGTACGGACCCGACGTACAAGCCGGAGTACTCCCTCTTCTTCGACGTGGGATGCGGCGTGCAGCTGCAGCTCTATCACGTGAAGGGAGTGGTCGGAGCCGTGGCGAGTGTCGTGCCCAAAGAGCCTGTCCCCTCCAGCGCGGGGCAGCCCGTGACGCCCACACGTCTCAAGGCGGGCGAGCAGATCGGGTGGTTCCAGGGAGAGGCTGGCAAGAGCGTCGCTTTCGACTTCCGCGTCGAGGACTCCGGCCGCACCAACACGTTCATCAATCAGGCCCGCTTCACGTCATCTCCCGGCGCATCGGGCGAACTCCACGCCGTCTGCCCCTACGACTTCTACGCCGGTGCTCAGCGCGAGCGCTGGCTAGCGAAGCTGGGTGCTCCCTCGAGCGATCCCGTTCCAGGCACGGCGTGCGGGACGATCAACCAAGGCAAGGCGGGCACGGCGCAGGGCATGTGGTTCTTCGCCGATGCCAAGGTCAATGACCTCACCTACCGCGGGGACACGTGGAGTGATGGCATGCCCGCCGGGCAGTACCAGTCCCAGGTCATCTTCTCAGTGGACCCGGGAGGAACCGTGCGCATCGGCGGGCTCAATGCCCGAGCCCCGATGGGCCAGATGATGATCAGCACGTTCGGGCCAGGATCTGACACGTGGAAGCACCCGCAGTCCGTCGGCGCGGGTGCCGAGCACTGCTGGTCCAACTCCAGTCAGTCGGTGAAGGTCCGTCTCTCCGCGGACGGAGCATCCCTGACCGCGGTCGTCGGGACAGGGGCGTGCGCGACGCTGGACCTCGCCCGTGGCCAGACGTACGTGAGGTAGGCACACGCCCGGACCTGGCAGCGCGGCCCGGGCTAGGGTCGGGGGATGCTGCGTCGCGTGGTTCCCGTCCTGACGGCGGCGGTCCTCACCGCAGGTGTCCTGGTCGCGCCGGGCGTGGCAGCACTCCCCGGTCAGGTCGTGGGCGCCGTCGTGGGCAGCCCCGCGAGCGAGCGGGGCGGACCGGACTCCTCGCTGCGCGCCCGACTCGCTTCGGCACCCCACGTCGACACGCGCGCGGAGGATCCGGACGTCACCTTCCTCGTCGGCCTGCCGCGCGACAGCGATGCACTCCAGGCCGCCGCGCAGGAGCGATCCACCCCGGGCAATCTGCTCTACCGCGACCATCCCTCGCTAGCGAATGCGGGCAAGACCTACGGCGCGAAGTCCAAGACGCTCACGCGGTTGCGCGCGTCCGCCACGGCGCTGGGGATCGACGTCAAGGTCGATCCCGGTCGCATCCTCGCTCGCCTGACCGCACCCGTGTCGGTGTGGAACAAGGCATACGGCCTGCGCATGAGGGTGACGGAGCCGACACCGGGCAACCCCTACCGCATCTTCGCGATGCTCGACGGCGACGCCTACGCGAAGCCTCCGGCCAGCCTCGCCAGGAGTCTCGAGGAGAGCGTGCCCCTCGCCGCGGTCTACGTCCCCAGCGATGACCTCGTCGGTGTCGATCCCGATGATGTCGCTGAATTCGAGGCGACCCTCGCGTCGCCAGGGACGCCTGAGGCGTGGCCCCGCAACGCAGGCACCCTGCCCGCGGGCACCTGTGACGCACCTGCCCTGCGTGACCGCGCGGTCTTCGCGCCCGGCCAGATCCAGGCCGCCTACGGCACGACGGCGCTCGCGGCCAAGGGCGTGCGCGGCAAGGGGGCGCGCCTCACCGTGATCTCCCTTGGCGGTGGCTACGACGCGGACGACCTCGCTCGGGCCGCCGAGTGCTTCGGCTACCCCAATCCCCGCATCGACGTCGTCACAGGGACGGGCATCGACACGCCCTTCGTCAACGCCAGCGTCGAGACGCACCTGGACCTGATCACCGCATCCGCGGTCCTGCCGCAGACCGGTTCCCTCACGCTCCTGCAGGCGGTCAGCCCGCTCATCGGCATGACCGACGCGTTTGCGCGCATGCTCAACGGTGACGCCGTGCCGGATGTGGCCTCGCTCTCCTACGGCGTGTGCGAACGCGAATACGAGGAGGAGCTCACGTCCTTCGTCGGGCTCAACGAAGACCTCCTGCGCATGGCTGCCATCGTGGGCACCACGGTGGTCGTCGCCACGGGCGACAACGGCTCGTCGATGTGCGGCGCCACATTCGCCGAGGAGACCGGCGAAGCCTCGGTGTGGTACCCCGCGACATCCGCGTGGGTGACCGCGGTGGGCGGCACGCGCCTGGCGCTCAAGGCCGACAACACGCGCCGGTCCGAGCGCGTCTGGAACGACCTGCCCTACACGGGCAACTGGCCTGCACCCGGGCCTGCGGGCGCCGGTGGAGCGAGTGTCCTCATCGATCGTCCGTGGTGGCAGCCAGGGCCGACGACAATCGGACCGCGCACGGTGCCCGACGTTGCGCTCCTCGGGGCCATCCGCCCCGGCTGGCCGATCGTCTACGGGGGCAAGGTCTTCACCGTGGGAGGCACCAGCGGGGCCACGCCCTTCCTCGGCGCCAACCTGGCCGCGATGTCCGCCCATCAGCGCGCACGCGGATTCCCCAGCATTGGATTCGCCAACGCCTGGTTCTACTCCGCCGCGGCCGGGAACAAGCCCGCCTTCGTCGACATCACGTCGGGGTCGAACGCCGTGCAGCTCGTCGGGTGCTGCTCGGCGTACCGCGGCTACGACATGGCGAGCGGGCTCGGCGCCCCCATCATGGACGGGCTCTACGCAACAATGCCGCGTCCTGCGGGCTGAGCCCTGCCATGTGGCTACGTGGGGGCGCTCGCGGTGCTCAGCGCGTCGACGCGCGCGTCGAGATCGTCCAGCTCCTCGTCGATGCGCTGCCACAGTGACGGATCCGACTGCCCTCGCTCCTCGAGCATCTCCTCGGCCAGGATCGAGGAGGCCGAGGAGATGATGTCGGTGAGGACGGCGGCGGCCTGCGCGGGATCGACACGGTCGCCCGGTCGCTCCCAGATGCCCGGGGTCTCCAGGGATGACGCCGACACGGCTGCCAGGGCGACCGTGCGCTCACTCAGCACGCGCGTGCGCGCGGCCGATGTGTCGTCTCCCGCACGCACTAGGGCGGCGTAGTCCCGAAGCGCCGCTGTCGTCGCATGCAGGGCTGCGACCGCCTGTGCACCCGTGCGGCGCGGTCGCACCGACGCGACCAGCAGGACCCAGAGTCCGGCCAGCACCGTTGCGATGAGTCGGGCGATGATGTCGTACGTCTCCCCGTCCCCTGTCTCATGCTCGACGAGCAGGACGAAGCTCGTGACGCCGATCACGGCGAGGGGATAGTTGGCATTGAGGTAGGCGAGCGCAAGCGTCCCCGTCGCTCCCACCATGATGCTCAGGATGACGTCTTCGGCGGGCAACTCACGCACGACGAGCAGGACAGCGGCGACGATGATCAGGCCGGCGAGGGTGCCCGCGATGCGCATCGCCACGCGCGACACGGTGTTGGCAAGGTCCGGCTTGGCGATCCACGCGACGGTGAGCGGCACCCAGTAGGCATGAGAGACGTCGACGATCACGCTTGCGAGAGTGGCGCCCCCGAACGCCACCGTGAGCCGGATCGCGTGCTCCATGACCGGGTCCGATCGGTGCAGGTGCGCGCGCAGTCGCGCCCTGATCGAAACCCGCTGCGGTCGCGGCGGGGAGATGTCAGCACGGCGCCCGACAGGCCACGGCTCGTCGAGCGCCGTCACCGCGGAGGCGATCGCATCGGCGATGTCTCCGGCCAGCACCTCGAGTCGCGCGTCCGGCGCCCGGCGGGCCGCGTGCTGCAGCGCTTCCATGGCTGCACGAGTGCGCGCACGCCGCCCCTGCCTGCCTAGCGGGCCCAGTGGCGAGGCGATCTCATCAGCGATCGCTCCAGCCGTGTGGCTGAGGCGCGCGGTGAGGTCATCGACGTACGCCGGATCGATCGTGCGCTCGGCGATCAGGGCGATGAGGGTCAGTCGAGTGCGCTCGACGGCCGCGAGCAGATCGCGGACCCACGTGGCCGAGGCGCCCGAGCAGCCCTGGTGCTCAGCGACAGTGCGCGCGGACATCACGGCGGCGGCGACAGTGGGAGCAGCCAGCTCCAGTCCACGGCGCTTCGAGGCGTCCTGGAGCTCTCGGTAGGCGTGCGCGATGCCTGTGCGCACGGTCCCCAGTCGGCGCGGCGGAGTCGTGAGGAGGTTGACGAGGATCGTGACGAGGCCGCCGATGACGAAGTAGCCCATGTCGAGCAGGGCGATGCCGACGACCACCTCGGCGCCGGCATAGAAGGCGAAGAGCACGAGGGCGAGCACGCCGATGAGGCCCCCGCGCGGGCCTAGCGCTCCCGCGTAGCCGCAGGCGAATGCCAGCAGAATCGCGATCACGACATGGATCACCCGGAAGTCGCTCACCAGTCCGCCGAGCAGCACCCCGACGCTGACCCAGAGCGTGGCCCAGAGCATCCCGCGCAACCGCACGGCTCGGGAGTCGGGACTGTCTGCGATCGCGACGAAAAGCAGGCCGATCGACACGGACATGGCGGCGTCCAGGCGCCCGACGGCCAGGCCGATAAGGAGGGCGATCGCGATGAGGCTGCCCGTCCTCAGGCCCGGGATCCATTGGACCTGCGAGCGCTGGAGCCTCAGGCACGCGCGGAGGGCCTCCTGTGCGACCCTCCCTTGATCCATGCCCGGAGTATGCCCGTCGGTGCTAGCGTCCGCCCTAACTCCACCGAACGGTGGCCACGTGTCTCGGGCACGTTCACACGAAGGGGTCCCCTATGAGCCGCTCCCGTATCGCCACCATTGCGACAGCAGCAGTTGCCGCTGCACTGCTCACTCTCACCGCGTGCGGCGGTGGCGGGGGATCATCGACCGACAACTCCGCGCTCGTCGACGAGATCATGGCTGAGATCGGCGACGAAGGCATGCCTGAGGGCGCCAAGGACTGCATCAAGCAGGGCCTCAGCGGCTACAGCACCGAGGAGCTCACCGCCCTGCGCGACGGCGAGACCGACGCGGATGTGCCCGTCGAATTGCAGGAGAAGGTCATCGCCATGATGACCAGCTGCGTCACGGAGTAGTCGCCCCGCACTGCGTGAAGGCCCGCTGGATCTAGTCGATCCGGTGGGCCTTCAGCGTGTAGGTGAGCGGCAGGCGCTCCGGCCGCTCGAGCAGGCGCCACTCGCCGTCATCGCCCTCGGCCATCTTGCCGGGCAGCGCCTCCCAGGGACAGCTGTCGTGCTCGACCAGCAGGTCCAAGGCCATGCCGGTGTCGAGCACGGCCATCACGGTCTCGCCGATGCCATGGTTCCACGAGTGCGACACGTCCGCTCGGAAGGTCGTGTCGACGGGCAGGTAGCTGCCGTCATGCTCGTCGGTGATGGGAGCGGCAACCTCGAAGTAGGGGTAGCCCGCGACGAGCTCATCGTCGATGGACTCGTCCATCGCCCAGAGCATCGGGTGCCCCTCACGGATGAAGAGGAACCCGCCGGGGCGCAGCAGGTCATGCACGACCTGGGCCCAGCGGCGCACGTCGGGCAGCCAGCACAGGGCCCCGATCCCGGTGAAGACGAAGTCGAAGCGCTCACGCCCCAGCGCCTCGACCGCGGCATAGACGTCGGACTGCACGAAGTCGACGGCCGCCCCCGCCGCCTCCGCGAGAGCGCGCGCCTGTGCGAGTGACTCGCCGGAGAAGTCCAGGCCTGTCATCCGTGCACCGCGACGTGCCAGCGACACCGTGTCGGTGCCGATGTGGCACTGCAGGTGCGCACCTTCGAGCCCGCTGACCTCGCCGAGGAGCGGGATGTCGAAGCGCACGATGTCGCTGAGGTACGCCGGGTCGTCGTGGAAGTGACGCACTCGATAGCCGTCGGCACGCGCGTGCGCGGGGGCTCGCTCGTCCCAGGCGGCGAGATTGTCGCGGTAGTAGCGGCCGTCGATGACCCCTGACCCCGTCGTCGCCTTGGCCTTCGTCCCCTTGGCTCGAGAGCGGGGCGACTTGCCTGTCGTGGCCATGTCGCCACCCTAGGACGCGACCGCGATGGCGTGGCAGGCCAGGCGGCGCTCGGCGCGGGCATAGGCTCGACAAGTGAGCGCTGCCGCCCCTGAGCCCGTCATCGAGGCCGCGCGCCAGGGCGGCTGGAAGTCCTGGCTGCCCAAGATCATCCTCACGGTCCTCGGCATTGCGCTGGCCTACTTCATCTTCGACTACATGGCCAACAACTTCGGGGGCTTCGAGCAGGGCGTGAAGGCTGCCTTCTCCATGCCTCTCGTGTGGACCGCTGCTGCCATCGTCGCTGCGATCGTCGCGATCGGCGTCTATCCGCTCACCGCGCCCGCGGCAATCCCCAAGCTCGGCTACGTCCCTGCCTTCGTCGATCGCCAGGGCGGCTTCGCGATCTCCACCACGATCCCCTTCGGCGGCGGCCCCATCGCCGTCGCCACCCAGTACGCCATTCTCGCTCGCTACGGCGTGCAGCAGCGCCTCGCGGCCGCAGCAGTCGCGGCGGATGCCATCTGGACCTACCTCATGACCTTCGGCGCGCCCGGGGTCGCGCTCATCCTGCTGTGGGTCTTCGAGAGGCGGACGCTCACCGGCAGTGAATGCGGTGCGATCCCGTGCGAGACGATCGACGCGATCATCATCATCGCCGGACTCATCTGCCTGATCTCGATGCTGGGCATCGCCGTCGTCCTGCGCAGCCGCTCCAACGCGCAGCGCGTGGGGGAGTTCGCCCAGGGCGCGATCGGCGGGATCTTCCGGCTCGTCAAGCGCACGCCCCCCAACGTGGTCGAGAGCGTGGTGGGATTCAACGACACCGCGTCCGAGATGGTCGGGACCCGCTGGGTGCCCATCACGATCACCAATATCCTCGCCCAGCTCACGCCGATGTTCGTCGTGCTCGCAGCACTGCGTGGCGTTGGGGCCGAGCAGGTCACGGTGCTCGAGGTGTTCGCCGCCTTTTCCGTGGCCCTGCTGCTCACCACCGTGCCGCTCGCGCCCGGGGGCGCGGGCACCGTCGACGCGGCCCTCATCGGCATGCTCGTCGCGTTCGGGGCGACCTTCGAGCAGGCCGTCGCTGCCGACGTGATCTGGCGGGCGTTCTGCTTCCTGCCCCAGATGGTGCTCGGCTGGATAGCCGTGGGCTACTTCGCGCTCCGCCAGCGCCTCGCACGACGCAAGGCGGCTGCGGCGAGCTAGTGGGCGTCGCCCGCGTGGGCCATTTCCCTGTCGAGCCCTCGGCCGTACATCAGCAGCGAGACGACGGTCCAGATCGCGTAGGCGATCAGGAGCGGGATGTAGGTCACGTAGTTCTGCGCGAGGAAGCTGAAGATGAGATACACCAGGGCGACGAGGACCCAGCCGGTGATGATGGCCGACACCAGATGCGACTTGGCGACCTCATGCGTGCCCATGGCGACTCCTTCCTCGACGACCCCTTCACCCTAGTGGGGGGGCCTGCGAGCGGGGTGGCACCCCGGGGAATGACAGCACGGGGCGGCCCGCCCGGGTCAGGACGGGGCGGCCCGCCCGGATCAGGGTCATCCGAACGGGGGATGCGCTCACCGCGCGACCCACCCCGCCGCGCCTCTACCTTCGGGGGATGCGCTCACTCGCCGCCCTGGCCCTCGCGGGCACCGTCCTGCTCGTCACGGCGTGCTCAGCGGGCACGTCGGCGTCCGCCGACGATCCCTCCGGCTTGCCTGCGGCCAGCAGCACCGCCGCGGCAGCACCCGAGTCGGCAGCACCCGAGTCAGCGGCACCCGAGTCGGCAGCACCGGAGTCGGCAGCGCCGGCGGCGCCACAGAAGCCCAGTGCCGCGGACATGGAGACCGATCGGCTCGCCGATGCGGTCCTGGAGCAGCTCAAGATCGAGTGGCCCGACACCCTGAGCGATCAGCTCATCACGATCGCGCTGAGCCCGCTCATGCGCCAACTCGCCTCGACCGCGGACGTCACCACCCGCGTCGCCTCGAAGGGCCCCAAGGTGACCCTCACTCTCTCCGGTGAGGACAGCACGTGCGTCATCACCGTCACCGACGCGCCGCGCGCGCGAGGCGTGGTCTGCAAGGCAGCCTGACGCTCACTCCTGCACGCTGTAGCGGTGCAGCAGCACCGCCCGGACCGCTTCATCGAGCCGCGCTCCGGTGAGGGGCGGCCCGCCGTCGAGCACCTCGCCCATGAGCAGCAGGGACACGATCTCGCCGGTCTCACCGTGCTCGGGCGGCGCGTAGCCGGGGACATCGAGCAGCGCGAGACCGCATCTTTCGTAGAAGGCAATGCGCCGGCGATCGTCCTGCGCGTGTGCGCCCATGGGCTTCTCGACATCGAGCAGGAGTACGCCGATGCCATCGGCGCGCAGGGCCTCGCGCAGGTGCGCGACCAGCTGGCTGCCGAGGCCGCCGTCACGGCGGGATGGGTCTACGGCGAGGTAGCGGACGAACGCCATCGCTGTCTCGCCCAATCGCCGGATGAGCACGATGCCCACGACTGTCGCGTCTCCTCGGGTGAGCACCATGAAGCGCTCGTCGGGGCGGTGCGCGACGAGAGCAGTCCAGGGTGCGCGCAGGCTCGGCGGGAACGACGCCTCGTAGATCGTGCGCGCGACTGCATCGTCGGGAGCGGAGTAGTCGCGCAGGATCGTGTCGGTCACGGCAGCCATGCTCCCGCCTCGGCGTCCCAGGTGCGCCCGGCGACGAGCTCGGGCTTGGCGACGCGCTCCGAGGGAGTGCGCGGCAGGTCGGCGCGGGCCTCCCAGTAGCGGGGCACCTTGAAGCGCGCGATGCGCTCGGTGCAGAAGGGGCCCAACTCTGCGGCTGCCTGCTCGGCATCGCGGTCGTCGGTGAGCACGAGGTAGGCCTTGACCTCCTCCCCGCGGATCTCGTCGGGCACTCCCACGACCGCAGCCATGCGCACGGCCGGGTGCGAGAGCAGCGTGTCCTCGACTTCGCGGGCGGCGATGTTCTCGCCGGCGCGGCGCACGACCTCCTTGAGCCGGCCGACCAGGGTGATCACCCCGGCCTCGTCGCGGCGGGCGAGATCCCCGGTGTGCAGCCAGCCGCCGCGAAACACCTCAGCCGTCGCCTCGGGCTCGTCGTCGTAGCCCGACATCATCCCCGGCCCGCGCAGGACGAGCTCGCCGATCGCGTCCGCGGGCAGGTCGGCGCCGTCGGTGTCGACAATGCGCGCCTCGCGGCCGGGCTTGGCCACTCCGATCGCACCCGAGCCGACGAGGGAGTCGTGCTCGAGGTCGGTGACGTGGATGTCACCGCCGGTCTCGGTCATGCCGAACACTTCGAACCACGGTGTGCCCCAGCGTTCCTCGAGTTCCGCGTGGCGCGCAGGCGGGATCGCCGAGCACTGGATGACGCGCACGCGATGATCTCGATCGCGCGGGTCCGGGGCCGTGGTGAGCATGAGCACCGGCATGGACGCCAGGCAGTAGAAGTAGGTGACGCCGTGCTCGCGCACGCGGTCCCAGAAGCTCGACGGGTGGAATCCGTCGAGCACGACGAGCGAGGCTCCGCTCACCAGCGATGCAGCGAGGTTCCACTGCGGGTCCATGTAGGACATCGCCTGCGCCGTGAGCATCCGATCGTCGGGCGTGAGGCGCGGGAATCCGTCGACGAGGCTGGTAGCCAGATGCAGCCAGTAGCGGTGGGAGAGAAGGCATCCCTTCGGGTGACCCGTGGTGCCCGAAGTGAACTGCACGTTGACGACGTCATCCGGGTCGTGCACATCGGGCAGGGGCGCGTCGTCATCGGCATCCTCGGCGAAGGCGGCCACGTCGATGACGGGGACGTCCACGGGTGCGATGCCCGCGACGAGCTCCGGTGTCGTGACCAGCACGATCGCGCGCGACTTGGCGAGGATCCAGCCGGCATCGTCTCGGCGCAGCCTGGTGTTGAGCGGCACGCAGGCCGCTCCGAGGCGCGCGAGCGCGAGCCAGGTGAGCGCAGCCTCAGGCCTATTGCGCAGGAGCACGGCCACGCGGTCGCCCGCTCGCACCCCGCGCGCCCGAAGGTGGCGTGCGATCCGGTCGGTCCCCTCGGCGACCTGCGCGAAGGTGAGGCGCGCAGACTCCTCCGGCCCATCGCGCAGGTCGAAGACCCAGGCCGTTGCGTCAGGCCACAGATCAGCAGCACGGCGCACGGCCTCGGGCAGGGTGTGCGGGGCATCGTGCACGTCAGTACCTCAGCGGACAGACGACATCGCGCCGCGGGATCTTGAGGTTGACGAGGTAGCGGGTGATGGGGCGATCGACGCAGGAGGTGGTGCGGCCGTAGACGATGTGGTGCGTCCCGCCGTACTGCACCGTCCGCGCGCCTGCGAAGGCGCGCGACATCTCCACGGCGGCTGTCCAGGGCGTGCGGTTGTCGGCGAAAGCATTGGCGATCAGCGGCGCTGTCGTGAGCGTGATCGGCGCGAGGATCTGCGGAATCGGCCGGCCGAAGCGGGGGAGTCCGGCGCACTGCGCGCCCTCGCGGAGCACTGCCTGGCCGACGTGCACCCCGCCCGCTGCGGCTCCCTCGCGTGCGATTTCCGCGAGCCTGGCGGCCGTGGGCCGGTCGGGCATGTCTGAGCAGTTGACGTAGGTCCACTGCGGGCCGAACCACCCCTTGGACACAGGCCCATCGGAGGGCGTGAGCATGCGGGCTGCGGCGTCGACGGACTGCTGACGCTCGCGCGCGTCACGCGCGCGCAGGCCCGCGTCGACGCGATCGAGCAGGGCTGCGACGGAGCTCCACGTGGACTGGTAGGAAGCCCAGCTGATGATGTCCTTGCCCACGGTCCAGCGCGTGATGCGGCTGCCGTCGCTGGAGCGCAGGGTGCGCGTCTGCAGGGACGACATGACCCGGTCGTACTTTGCGCGGTACGCCGGTCCGAGCGCGCTGAGCATCGTGTCGATAGCCAGGGGGTCGTCCCAGGTGTGCTCCCGGGCCCACAACTCGATCGTGGACAGCGGCGAGATGACACCGTCCAGCAGGAGGGCGCGCACGCGATCGGGGAAGTACTGGGCGTAGGCGCGACCGACCGTGGACCCGTAGCTCATGCCCCAGAAGGTGAGGTTCTCCTCGCCGAGTGCAGCGCGCAGCGCGTCCAGGTCGCGCACGAGCTGCCATGTGCCGACGTACGGCGCATGCCGACGGTTGGCGTCGAAGCAGCCCGCCGCGGCCTCGCCGTTGACACGCAGGTACTTATCGGCCCAGGCATCCCAGTCGACCGGGCCGGTCTTGGGGGGAGCGATGTCCTTGACGCTGCACCCGGAGATGCTCGGCTCCGAGCCGCCCACACCGCGCGGATCCCAGGCCACGATGTCGAATCGGTCCCGCACCCGCTGGGGGAGCATGCCCTGCACCCACGTGATGTTCGAGACCGCTGCCGACCCGGGGCCGCCCGGGTTGAAGGTGAGGACGCCGATGCGCTCCGACGGCTTCTCCGCGGGGATTCGCGCCACCGAGATGCGGTAGGTGCCGTCCACTCGCCGGTCGCCCCAGTCGCGCGGCACGGTGAGAGTGGCGCAGCGCGCCTTGCTGGGCATGGAGGATCCGCAGGCGCGCCAGTCGAGCGAGGCGCGGGGTGCGGGCTCGGAGCGAACCGGTGGTGAGTCGGGCAAGCCTGGGGCAGCAGTCGCCGGCGCCGTGCCGATGAACGGCACGCACACGGCCAGGCTGGCGAAGACGATCCCGGCCCTGCGCACACCGTCATGGTAGGCGCTGCGTCTAGTCGAAGAGCTCCTCGAGGAAGCTCTTGCGCTTCTTGTAGGGCTTCTTGCCCCGGTAGTCGTCGTACCCCCGGTCGTAGCGCTGGTCGTAGCCCTGGTCATACGCCGGCGGCATGGCGTAGCCCGGCTGCGAGGGAGGTGCGGCCGGCGGGGCTGCAGGTGCCTGGGGTGGGGCGGCCACACGGTCGGCCCAGGAGTTCTCGCCATCGATGAGGCGCTCGAGCTCGCCTCGGTCGAGGAAGATGCCGCGACACTCGGTGCACTGGTCGACGTGGACGCCACTGCGCTCGTAGGTGCGCATGTCACCGTGGCATTTGGGGCAGGTGAGTGTGCTCATCGCTCCACTGTGCCCGGGGGTCCTGACGCTGGCAAATCGGGCCGCGCCCTAGAGCAGGCGGTCGATGGTGCTTGCGAGTGCCGGCTCGGGTTGGGCGCCGACGACACGATCCACCGGCGTGCCGTCACGTAGGAAGACGAGGGTGGGGATGGAGCTCGCGTCGTATGTGCGCGCGACCTGGGGGTTATCGTCGACGTTGACCTTGACGACCTTCAACCTGCCGGCATAGCGCTCCGCGAGTCGCTCGAGCACGGGGGCCACCATTCGACACGGTCCGCACCAGGGTGCCCACAGGTCGACCAGGACGAGTTCGCCTGTCTTCGTCACCTGCGCGAAGTCCGCATCCGTCGCGTCGGCAATCCAGGGCAGGTCGCGCTTGCACGAAGCACACCGCGGGCGCCCTGATGCGGCGGCAGGGACGCGGTTCTTCGTCTGGCACGAGGGGCAGGCGGTGATGCGACCGGGCATGACTCAAGGGTACGCCGGGCACGCTCCTTGACACCCGGCCTAGCGTTGAGTCATGACAGATGACAGCGCTCGTCAGCAGGCGATCCATCGACTCCATCAGCGCCGCGGCTTCCTCAACTACGTCATCGGGGCCGTGGTCATCTCGCTCTTCATGGTGCTCATCTGGTTCCTCAGCGGTCAGGGCTACTTCTGGCCGGTCTGGGTGATGGGCGGCTTCCTCATCGGCGCGATTTTCTACGGCGTCAACAACATGATGAACAAGCCGCTCACGGAGGATCAGATCCAGCGGGAGATGCAGAAGGGCTCGTAGGAGCAAAAGGCGCTAGCCTGCGCGCCATGAGGCCGCTCGTCATTGCCCACCGGGGCGCAAGTGCCTACCTGCCCGAAGGCACCCTGCCTGCCAAGGCGCTCGCCGTGGGGATGGGCGCTGACTACGTCGAGCACGACGTCGTCATGACCCGTGATGACCACCTGCTCATCAACCACGATCTGTGGCTCGACAATGTGAGCGACGTCGCGGAGCGCTTCCCCGGCCGGCAGCGTCCCGACGGGCACTTCTACGTCATCGACTTCGACCTCGACGAGATCCTGACCCTCTCCGTCACCGAGCGCTTCACCGTCGTCGACGGCCGAGATGTGGCGGTCTTCCCCCACCGCTTCCCGGTCTGGCAGTCGAGTTTCCACTTCCACACCTTCGAATCCGAACTGGAGTTCCTTCAGGGCCTGCGCCACAGCTCGGGCCGCGATGTCGGGATCTTCACCGAGCTGAAGTCACCGTGGTTCCACGAGCAGGAGGGCAAGGATCTCGCAGGGGCGGTCTACGCCGTGCTCCACCGCTTCGGCTACCGCACCCGGGAGGACCGCTGCCGCGTGATGAGCTTCGACGCCCACGCGCTCCAGCGCATTCGCACCGAGGTGGGTCCGGCAGCGGGGGTCGACGTACCCCTCACCCAACTCATCGGCCACACAGAGGATCACGAGACCTACGAGCGCAAGCCGGATGGGACGTGGGCGAACTACGACTACGACTGGATGCTCGAGGCGGATGCCATGGAGCGAATCGGCGAGTGGGCTGACGGCATCGGTCCCGATGTGCGCATGCTGCTGCAGCACGGCACGCCGATGGCAGCGAGCGACCTCGCGGCCCGCGCGCATGCGGCCGGCCTCTACGTCACGCCGTGGACGGTCCGCGCGGATGATTTGCCCCGCTGCGCGCCCAGCCTCGACGCTCTCGTGCGGCTCCTGGTGGATGAGTGCCACGTGGACGGGATCATCACCGACTTCCCCGACCTGGTGATCAAGGCTCTGGCCTAGCGCGACTGCCCCGCAGGCGAGGCCTTCGCTGCCCGTTCCCCGCACCCCCGGCCGGACGCCGGATTTGCGAAGGTCGGCGACCTTCCCTAACGTGGAGGGCAGTCAAGGGGAGTACCTCCGCGCGGAGACCTCGTCAATACGTCACCCCCATGGGTGACCGGGGCTTCGGCCGTGAGCAATCACGGTGATGGGAGACCGAGACGTCTGTCTGACGTTCTCGAGGAGTGCTCCATGTCGTTCCCACCTGGTCGCCGTAGGCGTGCCCTGGCTCTGCTGGGCTCCGCAGCCCTGGCCGGGGTCATGCTCACCGGCTGCGGCGCCGTCAACGAAGCCGTCTCCCAGGGCCAGCAGGCCCTCGACGGAGCGAGCCAGGCCGTGGACGCGGCCGAGGGTCTCATCGGAGCGGGTGCCCAGTTGGGCGCAGCCTGCGCGGCCGCCCAGGTCGCCTGGGTGCCTGGGATCAGCTCGGCCGACGCCTACGCCGCAATCGACGAGGCAACCCGCATCGTCGACGAAGCGCTCGCCGCGACGCCCGGCCTGCCCGGGGCCGCGGAGATCGATCAGGCGCTCACCACGGCGCGTGAGTCCCTCGGATCCGACCAAACCGAGTTCGGTGTCGCGCGCCAGACCCTCCAGACCGCGTGCGCTCTCGTGAGCATGGGGAGCTGACATGGACGTCGCACTCTGGGTCTGGGGCGCCCTACTTGCGGGCATCCTCGCGATGCTCGCGGTCGATCTCTTCATGCACCGTGACGCCCACGTCATCGGCGTCAAGGAAGCCGCCGTCTGGTCGCTCATCTGGGTCGCCGTCGCCGTGGGCGTCGGCGGCCTCATCTGGTGGGCCTACGGCACCGAATTCGGCCTGCAGTACTTCGCCGGCTACATCATCGAGAAGTCCCTGGCGATCGACAACGTCTTCGTCTGGGCGATGATCTTCAGCTATTTCGCAGTGCCACGGCAGTATCAGCACCGGGTGCTCTTCTATGGCGTTCTGGGAGCCCTCGTCTTCCGCGCGATCTTCATTGCCGCCGGCTCGGTCCTGATCGCCAGCTTCGCGTGGATCCTCTACATCTTCGGTGCCTTCCTGATCCTCACGGGCATCAAGATGCTGATGCAGCGCAATGAGCACATCGATCCGGGGAAGTCCAAGACGCTCAAGCTCTTCCGCCGCTTCGTGCCGACCACGGAGGAGTACGACGGGCAGAAGTTCCTCACCCGCCGCAACGGCGTGCTCATGGCGACCCCGCTCCTCGCGGTGCTCGTGCTCGTCGAGGTCACCGACATCATCTTCGCCGTCGACTCGATCCCGGCGATCTTCGCCGTCACGCAGGAGCCGTTCCTCGTCTTCGCCAGCAACGCCCTCGCCATCCTGGGCCTGCGCGCGATGTACTTCCTGCTCGCCGACCTCATGCACCGCTTTATCTATCTGAAGCTCGGGCTCTCGCTCGTGCTCGTGTGGGTGGGCGTCAAGATGATCGTGAGCCACGCGGTCTTCAAGATCCCCACAGCCATCAGCCTGGGCATCGTCATTTCCATCATCGCCATCTCCATCGCCGCCAGCCTGTGGGTGAGCCGCGGCAAGGAATCACACAGCGATTCCGCATCCGACCCCGAAACCGACACCGATGAACGAAAGGAAACGAGCACACCATGAGGAAGACGACCGTGAAGAAGGCCACCGCTGCGGTGGCGGCTGTAGGTCTCGTTGGTGCGCTGGGCCTGAGCCTGGCCGCCCCTGCCTCTGCGGCGAAGGGCGTCAGAGTCGAGTGCTCTCAAGGCTCCGCTCTCGCGCTGCAGCTCACGCGCGAGGGTCGGCAGCTGGAGGCCGACGTCGAGATCTACGCCGGTCCCCGTGAGAGGTGGACCATCACCGTGTCTCAGAACGGCCGCGTCGCGCACACGGTCAACAAGACGACCAACCGCGAAGGGGAACTCGACTTCTGGCGCTACCTCCCGGGGCGCAGCGGCACCGTCGACGTGCGGGCCACTTCGCCGAGCGGCGAGACCTGCAGTGCCCGACTGCGCGCCTAGCAGACTGATGCACCGAGCAGTCTGGTCCGCATAGCCTCATTCGCACTCATTGCCGACACCGAATCACCAGCGAAGGGATCCACCATGAAGGACAGCAAGCCATGGCTGCGCGGCGCACGACTCGGCGCGGCCGCGATCCTGGGGCTCGGCCTGGTACTGCCAGCAGTCACGGCATGCTCCTCGTCATCCGGTGACGAGACCGAGCAGGTCGAGGAGGAGTCCGGCGACGAAGAGTCCGGTGACGAGGATTCCGGTGACCTCGAGGAGACCGACCCGGAGCCCGACATCGAGGAGTAACGCGAGGTCCTTCCTTGCCGTCCGCATGATCGCGGCTTAAGGGACCCTTGTACGTGTGCTGTGCGCTAGGCATCCACTGATGTGGATGCCTAGCGTCGCGTCCGGGGGTTGTCATGGACGCGCGCACGATTGCGACATCGCTGGCCTTCGTCGCAGCGCTGGCCGCCGGAGCCGCTCTGGGATGGATTCACGGCTCGTCGCCAGCCCAGGTCATGTCGGCGCGGGTCACGACTGCGGCGCCCGGCGCGACCACCGTTGCGATGGCTGCGCTCGAGCCGGCCGGATCGGGTGCTGGCGACGCGTCTGCCAGCACCGCCCCGCCGACCTACGCGCCGTACGACGCAGAGGTCTTCGCCATCGGCGACTCCGTGCTCGCGGGTGCCGCGGCGTGCCTGGAGGCGCGCGGAATCAAGGTCAACGCGGAGCAGTCCCGTCAGGTCTCCGCAGCGCTTGAGATCCTGGGCAAGAGGGCAGGCTCCCTGCCACCCCGCGTCATCGTGCACCTGGGCACCAACGGCGGTGCTACTCCCGCGGAACTCGACGCGATCATGGAGGTCCTGGGACCTGAGCGGCTGGTGCTGTGGTCGACGATCCAGTTGCCCGACGACCCATCCCGCTATACCTACGAGCGCTCCACGAACGACGCGATCGCGGCGCTCGCCGTTCGCTACCCCAACGTGCGCGTCTTCGACTGGGAGTCCATGACCCTCCAGCAGCCGGAGTGGCTGTACGTCGAGGGCATCCACATGACACCGCAGGGGTGTGAGGGATACGCGGGACTGGTGGAGCCGCAGGTGCGTGCCCCGAGTCCTCACGGCAACGCCTGAGGAGTGGCAGGATGCGGGCGTGACCCCCCATGTCCGGCGTATCGCCGCCGCAACCCTCACCGTTGGCCTGGTGCTCGTGCCGCTGTCGGCGTGCTCGGGCAGCCAGAACGAGCAGAACCAGAACCAGAATCAGAACCAGAACCAGAACGATCAGCAGCAGAACCAGAACCAGAACCAGAACCAGAACCAGAACCAGAACCAGAACCAGAACCAGAACAACCAGCAGCAGAACCAGTAGGGCCTAGCGCTTGGTGTCGGCCAGCACCTGCTGGCTGGCGAAGCGCCCCGGCGCGCCGATCACGCAGCCGCCGGGGTGCGTGCCGGATCCGCACTGGTAGTAGCCGCGGATCGGGGTGCGGTAGTCGCTGTATCCCGGGGCGGGGCGGAAGAAGTACATCTGGTGCGGGAAGAACTCCCCGGCGTAGATGTTGCCCTCGGACAGCCCGGTCTTGGCCTCGATGATGTCGGGCGACACGACCTCGCGTTGGAGCACGAGGTCATTGAAGTTGGGGAAGAAGCGCTGCATCGTCGCCTGCACGCGATCGGCCATGTTCTCCCGCTGGGCGTCCCACGTGCTGTCCTTGAGCTGGTACGGCGTGTACATCACGTAGCACGACATCACGTGCTTGCCGGGGGGTGCCATGTCCGGGTCGATGAAGGACTGGATCGACGCGTCGATGTAGGGATGCTCGCTGTACCAGCCGTACTTCGCGGCGTCGTAGGCCCGCTCCATGTACTCCACCGTCGGGGCGACGTTGATGAAGCCCCCGAACTGGTCGGTGCGGTCCCCGAGCGCGGGGTAGTAGGGGGCGCCGTCGAGGGCGAAGTTGACCTTGGAAGTGATGCCCTGGAAGCGGAAGCGCTGGATCGTTTCGACGAGGTCGGCCGGCAGCTCGCGCGGGTCCGCGAGCTGGAGGAAGGTGCGGCGCGGGTCGAGTGAGCTCACCACCACGGGGGCGCGGAACTCCGTGCCGTCGTCAAGCGCCACGCCGCGCACCTCGCCGCCCTCGGTGATGAGACTCGAGACGTGCGAGTCGAGGCGGATCTCCGCGCCGTACGCCGTCGCCGCGCGCGCGAGGACCTGAGTGAAGCCGCCGTTGCCGCCCTTGTGGAAGGACCACTCGCCTGTGAAGCCGTCATGCTCGCCCATGGACAGGTAGAGCCAGTTGATGCCTGATCCGGGGGACATGGGTCCGAGCTTGATGCCGACGCACGCGGCCGAGCAGATGGTCGCCTTGATGATGTCGGACTCGAGGTAGTCGTCGACGAAGTCGGCGATGCTGCCGGTGAGCAGGCGCACCGTGTCGTGGATCAACTTCTTGTCGGCGGTGCCGAGATGCTTGACCAGCCACGCCATGCGCTCGGTGTCAGCAGGATCATCGCTGAAGAGGTTGGGCGGGATGCTGTCGAAGAGCGGTCGGATGAACTGCTTGACGCGGGCTGTGTCGTGCAGGAATCGCTCCATGCCGTCGACGTCGGCCTTCGAGTGCCGGGCGATCTCCGCACGATTGACCGCGGCATCGGGACCCGTGAGGAAGTAGTCGCCGTTGTCCATCGGGGCGAAATGCGAGCGCATGTAGAGCGGCATGAAGCCGAAGCGCACCAGATCGAGCTCGGCGATGATCTCCGGCCGCAGCAGGCTCAGGGCATAGGAGAACGTCGTGAAGCTGAAGCCGGGGCGGAGCTCCTCCGTGATCGCGGCTCCCCCGACGAGGTGGCGCTGCTCCAGCACGAGGACGCGCTTGCCGGCCTGGGCGAGGTAGGCGGCGTTGGTGAGGCCGTTGTGACCGCCACCGATGACGATCGCGTCGTAGGCATGGGCGTCAGACATGTCAGGCCGTCTTCCTCTCGGGGTTGTAGAACGGCAGCGTCGTCACGGTGGCTCGGACGTTGATGTACTCATGGTTGACCGTCTGCTCGATGAAGACCTCGGTGCCGGGCTCGGCGTACTTGGGCTTGACGCGTGCGATGCCGATGTGGCGCTGCAGCACGGGGGAGTACATAAAGCTCGTCGCGTAGCCGATGCGCTTGTCCTTGTCGTTGTAGATCATCGTCGCCCAGGGCACGGGGATCTCGTCGGGCTCGGCGAGGAGTCCGTTGCTCGTGAAGAGGTCGAAGTAGTCCTGCCATGACACCGTGATGCCGACCGTGCGCCAGCGCGACGTCCCCTGCATGCGCTCGCGGATGATCGCGTCGCGCCCGATGAAGGGGCGGGTGGGATCGTCGATGCCCTTGAGCAGCCAGCCGAGACCGAGCTCGTCCGGGGTGAATCGCTCCGCCGCGGTGAAGGCGTAGCGGCTCGAGCTGAACTCGACATTGATGAGCGGCAGTCCCGCCTCGATGCGGGTCATGCCGAGCGCCTCGTCGCCGTAGGGGCGCAGGCCGTGGGGGCGGCCGGCCTCCATGAGCGCGTCGAAGACCCGGAGCGCGTCGGCTGCCGGGATGAGCAGCTCGTAGCCCAGGTCACCGCTGAAGCCGGTGCGGCTCACGGTCACGGGGGTGTCGGCGACCTTGGTCTCGGCGAATGCGAAGTAGCGCAGGTCCGAGATGTCCGGGGTGAGCGACTCGAGGATCGCACGCGAGCGCGGCCCCTGGATGGCGAGGGACGCGTAGTCCTCGCTGCAGTCGACGACCTCGACGTCGAAGGGGCGGGCGAGCTGGCGGAGGTAGCCGAGGTTGGGCTCGGCCGCGGTGAGCAGGAACTCGTCGGAGGAGTATCGGAAGACGACACCGTCCTCCATGACGTATCCGGCGTCATCGCACCAGATCGTGTACTGCGCGCGGCCGGGCTTGAGGGTGCGGATATCGCGCGCGAAGGCGTAGGAGAGGAACTTCTCCGCGTCGCGGCCGCGGATCCAGTACTTGTGCAGCGGGGACGTGTCGAAGACTCCCGCGGCGTTGCGGACGCCGAAGTACTCGTGCTTGGTGGACAGGTCGTAGCGCATCGCGGAGAGGTAGCCCGCCCAATTGCCCCAGGCCTGCGTCTGGCTCAGCTCGGCCAGCCGCGCATGGAAGGGCGTGTGCTTGAGCATGGGTCCTCCTGGCAGGGGAAGGGTGCTGGGCGGCGGGGGGCGCCGCCCAGCACGGGGGCAGCCTAGAGCCCTATTGGACAAGCGCGCAATAGGGTCTAGCGTTCTCGTATGGCCCGGATGAGTCCGCAGGAGCGCCGCGCCGCGATCGTCACGGCGACGCGCGCGGTCATGGCGCGCCGCGGCATCGCCGGGACAACCGTCCGCGACGTTGCCGCTGAGCTGGGCACGTCGAGCGGCCTCATCCACCACTACTACGCGTCCATGGACGACCTGCTTGCCGAGGCCTTCGAGCAGGAAGCGCGCGCCGACCTCGGCGAGGTGCTCGCCGCCGTCGCGCAGGGCAGCGATCCGGTGGCCAGGCTCGCGCTGTTCTTCGACACCTACGACCGCGGGATGCGCGAGGGCACCGGCGACTTCGGCATGCAGATCTGGCTGGACGCCTGGGCGGAGGCGTCGCGACGGCCAGCACTGCGGCGTACCTCCCGAAGGCTCAACGAGGAGTGGCAGCGCGCGCTCGCGCAGATCATCCGCGACGGCGTCTCCAGCGGGCTGATGACCTGCGAGGATCCGGACGCGAGCGCGTGGCGCATCCTGTCGCTGCTCGATGGGCTGGTCCTGCAGGTCGTGGCCCACGGCGACGTGCTGTCCCGCGAGCAGGCCGACGCGTGGTCACGCCTGAGTGCGGAGCGCGAATTGGGCATCCGCGGTGGCCTGCTGAGTCCTACCCTGGCCCGGTGACCGACTCCGCCTCCCTGCCCGTCGACTCGGCCGAGCCGCCCCTGTCGGGCGCGCCTGCCCGCAAGCGCCGCCGCTGGCCCTGGGTCCTGGGGATCCTCGCGATCATCCTCGTGCTCATCCTCGCCACGCTCTCGTCCTTCCTGCAGTGGACCGTCAAGCGCAGCTGGCCGCAGACCAGCGGCACCATCGCGGTGGCGGGCCTGGGCGCGCCGGTCGAGGTCGTGCGCGACGAGCTCGGAATCCCCACGATCTACGGCGACAGCCTCGCGGACCTGATGTTCGCGCAGGGCTACGTGCACGCCCAGGATCGCTTCTGGGAGATGGACGTGCGTCGCCACATCACCGCCGGGCGCCTTTCGGAGATGTTCGGCGAGAGCCAGGTGCCGACCGATGCCTTCCTGCGCACCCTGGGCTGGCGGCGCATCGCCGAGCAGGAGGTGCCGCTGCTGGGCGACACGTCGCGCCTGATGCTCGACTCCTACTCCGCGGGCGTCAACGCCTATCTCGAGGGCCGCGCCAAGTCGGACGTCAGCCTCGAGTACGCCGTGCTGGGGCTGACCAACCCCGGCTACCAGATCGAGCAGTGGACTCCGGCCGACTCGGTCGCTTGGCTCAAGGCTCTCGCCTGGGACCTGCGCGGCAACATGACCGACGAGATCTACCGCGTCGTCCTGGCGTCGGCGACCTCGGTGGAGCAGGCCGAGCAGGTCTTCCCGCCGTACCCCTATGACCGCAACCGTCCGATCGTCGAGGGCGGGAGCGTCACCGGCGAGGCTTACGAGCCCGCAGCGGTGGAGCCGACGGCTGCGGCGGCAGCGATGCGCGTCGCGCCCGAGGAGGTGCCCGGTATCGCGGAGACGATGCAGGATGTGCTCGCGGCGTCCGCGCTGCTCGATCCCTGGCTCGCGCCCGCCGGCAAGGGCATCGGCTCCAACTCCTGGGCGGTCGACGGTCGCCACACGACGACGGGCAAGCCGATCCTCGCCAACGACCCGCACCTCGCGCCGAGCATGCCGAGCCTGTGGTACCAGGCCAACCTGCGCTGTCGCCCCGAGGCACCGGACTGCGCGGTCAACGTCGGTGGCTGGACCATGGCCGGCCTGCCCGGCGTCTTCATCGGCCACACCGATCGCTTCGCCTGGGGATTCACGAACACCGGCCCCGACGTCACCGATCTCGTCCTCACCAAGGTCGAGGGCGATGCCTACGAGTACGACGGCGAGCTCGTGCCGCTCGAGGTGCGCACCGAGCGCATCCAGGTGGCCGGCGGGAATCCGGTCGACATCACGATCCGCTCCACCGAGTCGGGTCCGATCATCTCCGACGTCATCGAGGCCGGCGAGAACTACGCGACCATCGGCGCTGAGGCTCCCGTGCCTGCGCCGGGCTATGCGGATGCGGGCGATCCGGGCGCAGGATCTGGCGCCGCGGGGAGCGACTACGCCGTCGCACTGCGGTGGACTGCGCTGGAGCCCGGCACGACCTTCGATGCCTTCGCGCTGCTCAACGACGCCGAGGACTTCCAGGCCTTCCGCGAGGCGGCAGCGATCCTCGAAGTCCCCGCGCAGAACCTCCTCTATGCCGATGTGGACGGCAACATCGGCTACCAGATGCCCGGCCTGATCCCGGTGCGCAAGGGCTACGACGGCAAGTGGCCGGTGCCCGGCTGGTCCAGCGAGCTCGGCTGGGACGGCCACATCCCCTTCGAGGCGCTGCCGTGGGCATACAACCCGCCGGAGGGCTGGATCGTCACCGCCAACCAGGCCGTCATCGGCCCGGACTATCCCTACTTCATCACCGACGACTGGTCCTACGGCGCGCGTAGCCAGCGCATCGTCGACCTCATCACGTCGCAGATCGAGCAGGGCCGCGCCTTCACTGTGGCCGACATGCAGGCGCTGCAGATGGACAACTGGAGCGCGAACGCCGACTTCCTGGTGCCTCGCCTTGCCGAGATGCCGGTGCAGGAGGCGACGCGGGCCGCTATGGCACTGCTCGATGGTTGGGACTACCAGCAGGGGATCGATTCGGCGCCCGCGGCGTACTTCAATGCCTTCTGGCGCCAGCTGATCACGCGCATGTTCGACTCCAAGACGGGCACAAAGATCACGTCTGCTAGCGGGGATGACCAGTTCTTCGAGGTGATGCGCACGCTGTGGGACCGCCCGGACGATCCCTGGTGGGACGACCCGCTCACCGCGCAGACGGAGGGCCGTGACGCCGTCGTCACCGCGAGCCTCGACGCGGCGTACCAGGACATGGTCGCGCTGCAGGGCGGCGATCCCGCCTCCTGGCGCTGGGGCGCGCTGCACAATCTCCTGCTCGAGCACGGCACGCTCGGGGCCTCGGGGATCGCACCGATCGAGGCGCTGTTCAATCGCGGGCCCATCGACACCGCGGGAGGCAGTGGCATCGTCAACGCGACCGGGTGGACCCCGAGTGAGGGCTTCGAGGTGACCTGGGTGCCGAGCATGCGCCAGGTCGTCGATCTCGCGGACTTCGACAACTCCACCTGGGTCAACCTCACCGGCAATAGCGGCCACGCCTTCAATCCGAACTACGAGGATCAGGTGGACGCCTGGCAGTCGGGCGCGCAGTTCCCGTGGGCGTGGAGCGCGGAGGCGGTCGATCAGGTGCAGGAGGCGGCGCTCACGCTCACTCCGGCGGACTAGGCCTGGTGGTGCATCGCCGAGTGGGCAGTTGTGGAGGCGACACGCCGGGGAAACCATTCGACAACTGCCCACTCGGCGAGGGTCAACGCTGTGCGGGGCGACGACGCATTCCCGCGGCGTAGAGGGCCAGCACGATCTCGCGACTCGTCACGACGAGGGCTCCCTCCTCGATCGCCACCGGGCGCGCCTCCTCGGGAATGTCGTAGTGGTCACCCTGGAAGGCACGACGCGGCACGCCGATCCACTCGGCAAAGGCATGCAGCTCGTCGAGGGAGTGATCGCTCACGAGGTGGCACCACAGGCGCCCGCGCCAGTGCCAGTGGGCTTCGTCGAGGAGCAGGGCCACGGATTGAGGCTAGTCCGTCGCACCCACCCAGCACAGGGCCGCGAGGTAGGCGCGGACGCTGATGTTGACCCACAGCAGCAGCGTGAAGATGAGCACGATGCCCGCGGACACGTTGGGATTGATGAGGGCGCCGACATAGGTATAGAGCAGGAAGAAGTTGGCGCCCACCACGATGGCCGCGACGATCCCGGCCGCGACGAGCGAACGCGGCGGCAGATGGCCGAGGACCAGGCGCACCACGAGCAGCACGCCGGCCGCGACGATGAGCAGGCTCGCCAGCACCGCGAAGACCTTGCCGAGGTCGATGGCGGCGGGTGAGATGTCGCGGCCCAGCAGCGTGAGCCAGGCACGCTGCCGGATCGTCGTCGCGAGCGTGAGTAGCCAGGTGCTGAAGATCCCCACGGCAAGCGCGATGCTCACGGCCACGGTGCGCACCGAGAGCAGGCGCACTGCACTCGCCTGCTCCCCGAGGAGCGCGCGGTGACTCCCCTGGCGCAGCGCGTGCCCGGTGGCCAGGGCCGAGACGACGAGAGTGAGTACGCCGATCACGCTCACGACAGACGCGCTTGTGCGCGAGAAGGCTCCCTGCGCAAGTGCCCCGAGGTCGACGTCGGCACCCACGCTGGCCGTGGGGATGAGGATCTCGTTGGTGCCCGCGATGAGATCGGTCACCCGCGTGAAGACATAGAGGAAGGCCACCATGAGCATGACGGCGAGGAAGAGGCCCCTGCCGACGACGCGCAAGGCGGGATACTCCATGTCGAGTCCCCGGTAGCGCGACACCGTCGAGGTGAGCCACCCGGGACCGCGCATGCCCTGAGAGTAGGCGAGTCCGGTCCGGAACCGGGGTGCTCGACGCGAACCCCTGACGCAGCCCTCCCGGGCGCCTACCATCGAAAGATGCGCCGATTCCCCCTCCTCGTCGCTCCCGCCGCCCTCGTCCTCGCCGCGTGCGGCGGAGGCGATACGACGACGACGTCCTCGGCCACGCCGGAGGCGAGCTCCGCTCCTGCGCAAACATCGTCCGCCGCGCCGTCGCCGACCGCGGAGGCATCAACATCCGCGCCTGCTCCGGTGGGCGCTCTGTTTGTCGATGTGGTGGATGAAGCGCTCACTCCCTACGCCGCCCTCATCGGCCAGCCCGCGCAGGCAGCTGACCTCGCATCGGGACTGCCGTTCTTCGACGGTGACGTGCCCCTGCCCAGCGGCACCATCGTGGGCGCGGCGCGCGAGGTCGAGACGTGGGGCGACACGCTGGACGCTGCCCAGCATCTGGGTATCGACGTTGCCCCCGACGACGCTGCCCTCGAGGACTACGGCGCGGCAGCACCTGCAGGCTGGGCGTACAACTCGATCTCCACGACCGATTCCAGCAGCACCCTGGTGATGACGCGCGACAGCGACGGCCTGCGGATCGTCTTCATGGCGTCCAAGGACCCCGATCCCGGGGTGCCCCCCGCGCAGTTCTCGCTCGAGGCCGATGCCTCGGAGATCCCGCAGCCCGCGTGGCTCGCCTCGCTGCCCGTGCCATCAGGCGGCGAGATCACCGCGGTGGGCGAGGGCATCGGCGAGGTAGAGGTCAACTACTTCCCCGCAGTCAACGGCCTGGTCACGGCCACATGGCGCTTCCCCGGAGACCAGCTCGAGTCGCTCCAGGAGTACTACGCCGGGGGTGCGCTGGAGGAGGCTGGCTTCGCCCTCGTGGACCCCGACGCGATCCGCGTGGGCGCGTCGTACTTCGACGTGACCGCGGGCGACTGGACCGGGCAGGTCATCGTCGGGGAGGTCATCGACGGGGAGGATTCCTTCGCGAGCGTGCAGTGGTTCCTCACCCGCGCGTGAGTGCGGAATGATGCCGGGATGAAGGAACTCAGCCCCCTGCGCCGCACCATCGGTCTCGTCCTCATCATGATCGGCGGGTTCTGGGCCGCCATCTCCCTCGGCTTCCTCGAGGAGAGCTTCATGACGGGCCAGCCCGTCTACACCGTGCTCGGTGCCCTCGTGGCTCTCGCGGGCGTCCTCGTCCTCGTCGTGCGCCCCAAGGAGCCCGGGCTGATCGAGGAGCCCGGGTCGACTGAGGAGCCCGTGCCAGCTGACAACGACGCCGACCCGGACCCCGGCGCTGGAGCAGAACCCAAGCCCTAGAGTCGGGCGCGCGGCGCGCGCAGGGTGCGCGAGGGCGCTGCTGCGAAGTGAGGGGATATCCATGAGGAAGCTGATTGGAATCGCGGCCAGCGTCGCGTTGGCGGGGGCCTTCCTGGTCCCGACGGCGTCCGTCGCAACGGCTGCGGAGGCCAAGTCCATCGGCGTCACGGCGATTCGCGTCAACTACGACGTCACGAAGGCTCTCCTGGGCGCCAATGTCTACGTCAACGGCGAGGATCCCAGCGGGAGCACGATCATCGCCCCGGGCAAGCTCGCCGTGGAGTTCCCTGTCTCGGGTGTGAAGAACGGCAAGGCCTCGCACCTGGGCGAGCTCTTCTTGTCGCATACGGGCGCCATGGGCTGGCGCACGGTCGTGGTGAGCAACCTGACCGCCGACCTCGGCAAGGGCACGCTCAAGGGCCGCGTCTATTCGCTCGACAGCGACCTGGGCACCTACACGATCTTCACGCTGACCAAGGTCAAGACCTCCGGGAGCACCTCGAGCTACACGGTGAAGCTCGCTCCGGGCGTGGCCAGCCTGCTCAATTCCGCGCTCGGCACGCATGTCTTCAGCGACGGCATGCGCATCGGCTCGGGCGCCACGACCGTCTTCCCCGAGCAGTAGACGGCGACGTCACCCATGGATTCCCTGCTCCTTGAGCTCTCCACGGGTGGACGACTCACGACCGACATCACCGCGGCCGCGGCGGATTTCTGCCGCGGCCGCGGTGACGGCCTGCTCCAGGTCTTCGTGCCCCATGCCACCGCGGGCGTCGCGATCTTCGAGACCGGAGCGGGATCCGAGGAGGACCTCGAGCTCACGCTCGAATCCCTGCTCCCGCGTGGAGCGGCGTACCTGCACCGACACGGGTCACCGGGCCACGGTCGCGATCACGTGCTGCCCGCGCTGGTGGCGCCGAGCATCACCGTCCCGGTGCTCGACGGCCGGATGCAGTTGGGCACATGGCAGAGCGTCGTCCTGGTCGATCCCAACGCCGACAACCCCGATCGTCAGGTGCGACTGTCCTTCCTGGCGGGTTAGGGCCGGTCAGGGCTCGGCGCGCTCGAGGCGGAATCCGCTCGTGTCGCCGGGGAGCAGTGCTTGAGCGCTCACGCGAGTCCAGGTCGCGTCCGCCGGCCCTCCTGCGGGCGCCGATGTCGTCACGGGGAGGAGTCGGAAGGGGAAGTCGTCGTTGACGATGGCGTAGCCCACCGCCTCCACGCCGGCAAAGCGGCCGTCGGCCTTCTCGGTGAAGGTGAACGTCGTCAGCAGCCCGTCTCCCGTGCGCGGATCTTTGCGCGATTGCGCAGAGAGCAGATTGCCGTGCCCGTAGGCGACCCACATGTCGCCGACCTTCGTCACCGGCTGGACGACGTGCGCGTGATGTCCGAGGACGAGGTCAACGAGTCCCGACTCGGCGAGCTCGTCGATCACGGTGCGCTGCTCAGCCGTGGGTGCGGCGATGCCCTCGACGCCGTGATGCAACGACACCACGACGAGTCGGGCGCCGGCCTCGCGGGCGCGCTGGGCGGCTGCCGTGATGACCCCCGGCTCGATGAGGTTGCAGCACCAGTCCTGCGGGCGGGGGATGCCGTTGAAGCCGTAGGTGTAGGAGAGCAGGGCGACCGGGACGCCTTGGACGTCGATCAAGGTGGTGCGCTCGGCGTCGGCCTTCGACGCAGCAGAGCCCGCGTGTGCCAGTCCTGCACCCTCGAGGGCCTGGAGGGTGCTCACGACCCCGTCGAAGCCGCGATTGAGCATGTGATTGCTGGCGGTGGAGCACGCATCGAACCCGATCTCGGCGACCGCGTCCGCAATCTGCGGGGGGCCGTAGGGAGGGTCTGGCCATGCGCTCCACGGGCCCTCGCGTGAGCCGAGCGCGTACTCCATGTGGCAGACGGCGAGATCAGCCGACTCGATGAGGGGGCGAATGCCTTCGAGCTGCGGCCTGAAGTCAGGCGTGCCGCCGCCATCGCTGATCGCCTGGGCGATGATCTCCTTGTGCAGGAGGATGTCGCCGACACCGGCGATCGTGATCGTGCGTCGCTCGGACCTGGGCACGAAGACCGCAGGCACGGCCTGCGCATCGGTCATGTCGGCGACCGCATCGGCGATGTCGAATCCTGCCGGATCCTGGGCGGCGTCGGCTTCGAGCTTGCGCTCTCCGGCGGAATGGTCATCTTGCTGCGCGAGCGATGACGTGGGAGCCGACGGAGTGACCGTGGGCGTGCTCGCGGCCGCGGGGGCTGTCCCCCCGAGGTTGGGATACCAGCCCACGATGAGCCCGGTGAGCAGGCTGGCGACGCCGAGCGCGGCGAGGTCCCGGGGGCGCGGCAGGCGCCAGCCGGCGTGAGCGTGGCGACCAGGGCCCGTCGGCCGGGCCGGTGTGCCCGCCCCCCGGGCTGGTGAGCCCGCCCCCCGGGGCGCCGCGTGCCTACCCATGGCACATGAGTATCGGCAGTCACTGGCGTCACATGTGGGAGCCACGCGGGTGGTGGGGATCGTGAGGTGGCCACGGCGTGGTCTTCGAGCCTCGCCCGGGCCCTGTGCCAGGGTCGTATCTCCCATGACCGCACTCGCCCAGGCACCCCGGACGCCGTACCTGCGCGACTGGCAGATCCGCGCGCTCCAGCGCTACGTCGAGGCCCACGCCCGCGACTTCCTCGTCACGGCCACGCCCGGTTCGGGCAAGACGACGTTCGCGCTGACCCTCGCGGGGCGCCTGCTCGCGCAGCGGGTCGTGCATCGCGTGATCGTGGTCGTGCCCACCGATCACCTGCGTGGCCAGTGGGCCGATGCTGCGTCAGGCCTCGGCCTGTGGCTGGATCCCGACCTGCCCAATGCGGTCGGTCCGGTGCGCGAGGGCACGCTCGGCTACGTCGCCACCTACGCCCAGGTGGCCGCCAAGCCGATCCTGCACCGCAACCGCGCCGAGGCACGACCGAGCCTGGTGATCATGGACGAGGTGCACCATGCGGGCGATGGACTCACCTGGGGCGATGGCCTGCGCGAGGCCTTCGACACCGCGAAGCGCCGGCTGGCCCTGAGCGGCACGCCTTTCCGCACCAAGGCGGACGAGCGGATCCCCTTCGTCTCCTACGAGGTGGACGGCGACGAGGTGCGGTCGATGGCGGACTTCTCCTATTCCTATGGGGATGCGCTCGCCGATGGCGTCGTGCGACCAGTCGTGTTCGCCGCCTACACCGGGGTCTCCCGGTGGATGAACGACGCGGGCGATGCCTACGCCGCGACGCTCGGCAGCGGCAGCAAGAAGGACGAGGACAAGGCGTGGCGCACCGCGCTGTCGCCCACCGGCAGATGGGTCCCCCATGTCATCGCCGCGGTGGATGAGAGGGTGCGCGCGCAGCGCGCTGCGGGAATCGAGGATGCAGCCGGCATCATCCTCGCCAACGACCAGGAGACCGCGCGCGCCTATGCCGCCGTCGCCGCCCGCGTCACCGGCGAGGAGCCCGCCGTCGTCCTCTCCGAGGACCCCGATGCCTCCGAGCGCCTCACTGCCTTCACCCACGGCCGCACGCGGCTCGTCGTCTGCGTGCGCATGATCAGCGAGGGTGTCGACATCCCTCGCGCGACGACGCTGGGTTATCTCTGCTCAGCGCGCACGCCGCTCTTCTTCGCGCAGGCCGTGGGTCGTGTGGTGCGTGCCCGAGGCGCCCAGGAGACGGCGTCGGTCTATCTCCCCGCCGTGCGCCCCCTGCTGGCGCTCGCCGCGGAGATGGAGTCGGCGCGCAACGCGGTCGTGCGTGTGAGCGCACGCGACGACCATGACCTCGACCCCGATGTCGAGCGGATCCCGGGCGAGGGCTTCACCGCGCTCGATGCCGACGCGCAGTTCGCCCACGTGCTCACCGCCGGGCGTGCGATCACGGCCGAGTCGCTCGAAATGGATGAGGAGTCCGCCGACTACCTCGGCCTGCCGGGTCTGCTCAGCCCGGAGGACATGGCGACCGTGCTCGCCGCCCGGGATGCGAAGCTGAGGCGCCAGGTTGCCGCGGTCACCGACGACGTGCCCTTCACTCCCGCGACGTGGCGTGACACGCAGGAGGTCCGCAAGGACATCCATCGCATGGTGAGCGTGCTCGCTGCGCGCACGGGCAAGCCGCACGGCCAGATCCACGCCGAACTCCGCGAGGTGATCCCGGGGGCACCGACCGCGGTCGCGGACTACGACACGCTGGTGGCGCGCCACGACCACCTCATGACCCTCGTGGTCTGAGCACGCCTAGGGACGGGGCATGTCGGCGACCTGCACGTCGAAGCCCACGTCCTCGCCGTCGACTGTCTCGACAGTGATCGTGACGTCGTAGGTGTTGCCCAGTGCGGGATCCCCGATGACGCAGACGATGGATGCGCCCACCTCCGCAGTCAGGTCGGACGGACACTCAAGCGGGGGCATCTCCTCGAGCGGGATGCCCTGCGACTCGGCGAGGGCGGCAGTGGCCTTCTCCTCGACCTCTGTCGACGAGAGCGAGGGGGTGCCGACGCTGACGGTGCATGCCGTCAGCGTGGCGATGCAGCAGGCGAGGGTGAGCATGGGCATCTTCATGCAGACACGGTAGGTAGCCCGACGTGAACCCAGCCCCTGTGCGCGGTCGCACTTCGGTCATCGCTCGGTCATAGCCGAGTGACTGGTGAGCGTGGTGCACCGCTCAGGGGCGTCCGTGCACCTCGTCGGCTGCGCGCAGCCCACTGCGCAGGGCCCCCTCCATCAGCCCGGAACGCTCGCCTGCCGTGTGCTCGCCTGCGATGTGCACGCGGCCCACGGGTGCGGCGATCAGCTCGTCGTCGCCGGGCTCGCTCGCAGCACCCAGTCCGGAGTAGGCGAACGTCGCCCAGGGATCGTCGTCCCACGTGCTGAGCAGGGTGTGCTCCGTAGCGAGGTCCAGTTCGGGACGCAGATCCTCGAGCGCCTGGAGCCACTCGTGGGGTCCTTCGGCGACGTCGAGCCCGGTGAGCGCGGGCGCCGAGCCCGAGAAGCAGTGCACGACGGGCTGCACTTCGCCGCTGACATCGGTGGCGGTCCAGCACCAGAAGCGGCGCGCCACGTCGAGCACTGCGCTCGCCGGCGCTGGTGAGGCGAGGGACACGTGCAGTTTGGCCGCGCGCCCGCGTGCCATGCGCGCCATGGCGTCGCGCTGCTTGCCGGATAGCCCCGGTTGCAGGTCGAATCGCTCGAGGAGGGGCAGCGGGATCGCCATGACGACGGCGTCGGCATCCAGGATCGACCCGAGCACGTGAACCCGCACCCCATCCTCCGTGGCGTGCACCGCGGTCGCAGGTGCGCCGAGTCGCACGCGATCGCCGAGTGCTGCGGCGAGCGAGCGGGCGATGCGCTGGTTGCCCCCGCCGATGCGCGCGGTGGGCAGGGGCTGCACAGAGGTGACGGAGTCCAGGAGCACGTGGCAGGACAGTTGGTCCTCGGGAGCCGCCCAGCTGATGGCCGCGCGTGCGGCCAGCACCTGCGCGGCGGCGCTGCCCGGTGCGTGCTCGACGAGGAAGTCGCGCAGGCTCACGCGCCGATCCGTCGCCTCTGCTGCGGGCCGCAGGTCCTGCGCTACCGCCGCGACATCCTGCGCGCTGATGGGCTGCGAGGCCTGGCGTGGCTCGCGCACGTAGTAGGACATGCCCGAGGAAGCGACCGGCAGGTCGAAGCGCCGCGCCAGGTCGTGCATGACGTCGTAGCCGGAGAGCACGAACTCCGCACCGCACTCGACGACGGTCTCCGGCCGGCCGGGGATGAGCTCCTGCGACCACACGCGCCCGCCGACGCGGTCGCGGGCCTCGAGCACCGTGACGTCGTGGCCGAGCCCGACGAGTCGGTCCGCGCACGCCAGACCGGCGAAGCCGGCCCCGATCACGATGACGCGCACCGTCCCAGTCTGGCGTAGCCGTGAAGCCACGGGGGTAGGGTCCGCCCGAGGAGGCATCATGGACGAGAAGACGAAGAAGGACGTCAAGGACGGCGGAGAGCATCTCCTCCACGGCGTGGAGGACGCTGCTGACGTGGTCGGTCACGGCGTGACCGGGGCCGTGAAGGGCGTCGCTGATGGGGTGGAGAGCGCGTCCGCCGAGACGAGGGTGCGCGAGGCGGACTCAGCGTAGGCACCTGCTCACGCCTCGGACCCCGTGATTAGGACGTGGTCACTACCCGTCGGACCACTCCGGAGCTGGAGACCGCGACGCTGATGGTGTCGGTGGTGTCCTGCCCCTTGCTGCGTGTGCGCGTCGTGGCCTGGAAGGCCCGCGCCGTCCCCGTGGGGATGCGCAGGGAGAGCACGACCGAGCCCTTTCCCTGGAGCACGGTCGTGAGGGTGCCACCCCCCGCGCACGCTCCGACGGTGGTGAATGCCCCTCCGGCGCTGCCTCCCGCGCAGTAGGCGAGGTCCACGCGGTTGGCTCCGTTGCCGTAGGGCCCCGTGTGGCTCAGCGTGAGGGTGGCGACATCGAGGTCGCCGATGTTCTGGAGGAAGAAGATCTGCCCCCACGAGTTGTCGGCGTTCAACGACACGGTGAGAGGCCCCGTGGTGTTGGTGGCCACCTGCTCGGGCAAGACGGCGGAGATCCGATACGTGGCCGTGAGGACCGACATCTGCAGGAAGTTCGATGACGTCGCCATGGTCGCGCCCCGGGCGCCGAGGGGGGCGGCGGCAACGGATGCCGCCACCGCCCCCACGACGATCGCTCGCAGGGAGTGAAGCCCGAAGCGCCCCATAGGACCGGGACTGCCTACGACGTGGTGGTGGTCGTGCTGCGCATCGTCTCGCTCAGCGTCCACGTCAGGGCGGCGGTCTTGCCCTGCACGGTGTTGGCTGGCGGTACGCCGTTCACCGTCGTTTCGTTCGTGTCCGGGAGCGTGATGGCGAAGCGGAGATGGATCTCCTGGCCGGCAAGGATGTTGGCGCCCGCCGGCGTCGTCGGAACCACCGGGAGCGCGAGCGGGGTCGACTTGAGGGCAACTGCGGTCGAGGTGCCGAGGCTGGTCGACGTGCCCGCACAGGCACCCGATGCCGGCGTCCAGGCGACGCTGCACTGGGAAACCGTGACGCTGAGGCCCCTTGTCGCGTCCGTCGTGAGGACGCTGTTGACCGAATCCGAGAGAGACAGCCGCAGGTCCTGGGCATCGAGATTGCCGTTGTTGGTGTACTTCACGTAGCGGTAGACGGTGTCACCCGGCGCCATCTTGTCGATCGGCGTCGTGAAGCCATTGCCGTTGTCCGCCTGGATCAGGCTCAATGTGCCAGCAGTAGTTGCCGTCGGCGTCGTATTGAAGCTTTCGGCCGAGAGTGTCGCGTAGACGGTCGTCACGATCAAGGTGAGTCCGCCGACTGCGGCGAAGGCCAGGACTGCCGCGCGCCCGAGTGCCGTTGCAGCTGGGCCCGGTGTGGAAATGATTGCCATGCAGATCTCCTAAGCATCTGCGGACGAGATGTCCGCGAGGACGGGACTGGCTCCTTCGGGCCTCCCTTCGCCGGATAGGTGGGTGCCGACCTGTCGTCGGCCCAGCGCGAAGAGGGCGAGCGCCATGACGTTGGCGCCCACAAGGAGTGTCACCGCGAGCCGCTGGGCGTCGGCTGACGCGAGGTACGCGAGCGGCGAGCCGATCGCAGGGATGCGCCAGATCACGCGAGGCAACTCGTGCGTGGCAGAGACCAGGACCGGGTCGGTGTCGAGCTGGGCGTTTGCGTCGCCCTTGGTGGTGAAGCGGTTGAGGCCGTTGAGGACCCTGGACTCGACGACTCGATGAGCGACGGTCGCGCCTGCCGCCTCGACCACGATGACGTCGCCCACGCTGACGGTGCCCGCACTCGAGATCTTGGTCACGATGAGATCCCCCGCATCAATCGCGGGCGTCATGCTTCCTGTCAGGACGGTCGTAACGCCGATTCCCCATGACGCGCGCGCGACCGTGGGCATGAGGAGCAGCACGAGCGTTGCTACCGCCATGAGGATGAGCGGCCATCGTTGTCGCGCGGCTCTTGTCTCGGGCGCAGCCATGCCGGACATGCTAGGAATCGTTGCGACGAATTCACCCGTGAGAGAAGTCAACGAATGGGCTGTTGAACGCCGACGACCAGTCATGGTCAGTCGTTGTGACCGGGCACGGGCGGATGATTGCCCACGAGAGGCTTGGGGGAACCCGGTGGCCTGGGCCGGTTTCGAGTCGCCGAACTTCCGAGGGTGAGGACGAACCAGAGTGTCTTCAGGGTGCGTCCCCATCCTTTGGGGCTCATCGATCCCGTGCGGGGGGCGCGGACCCGGATTTGTCAGCCGGGGAGACGCCTGCTAGTTTCCTCTCCAACATCAAGAGCGACTGAGAGACCTGGCTCGCTGAAGTCGCAGCAACCCCTCGGGGTGCTAATGCCAGGACCGATGTGGAGGAAACATCATGAGGTCCATGCGCTCTGTTCCGCTCACGCGACGTCGGGTCGTCGACCACATGCGCATGGACGGCTGCCTCTGTCCCTGGATGCCGGGCCTCTAGGCCCTCCCTGCACGACCCCTTCAGGGCTCCTCCCACGAGAGGAGGCCCTCCGCATCCACGCACGCCACGAGAGGCTTCCCATGACTGCCCCCCTCCCGGCCACCCTGCCGGCCACGAGCCGCACGGCTCAACCCGCCACGGTCGACGTCACGGACGTGAGCAAGGAGTTCACGACGTCCAGCGGGCGCATCCCCGTCCTGCGCGACGTCTCGCTGCACATCGCGCCCGGTGAGACCGTCGCCCTGCTCGGCCCGAGTGGCTGCGGCAAGTCGACCCTGCTGCGTCTCATCGCAGGACTCGACACGCCGACCACCGGATCCGTCACCGTGGACGGTCAACTCGTCTCGGGTGTCGACACGCGCTGCTCGATCGTGTTCCAGGAGCCGCGACTGCTTCCGTGGAAGACCGTGGGGTCCAACGTCCGCCTAGGAGCTCGCGGCGGTGCCCACCAGGACGAGGTCGATGCCTGGCTCGAACTCGTCGGCCTCGATGGGTTCGCGTCCTACCTGCCCAAGCAGATCTCGGGCGGCATGGCGCAGCGCACCGCCTTGGCCAGGGCCCTCATCGGCCACCCGGGCGTGCTGCTCCTCGACGAGCCCTTCGCGGCGCTCGACGCGCTCACCCGACTGCAGATGCAGGACCTGCTCGCCCAGGTCACCGAGGCGCTCGGCACGACGGCCTTGCTCGTCACGCACGATGTCGACGAGGCCCTCTATCTCGCCGATCGCGTCATCGTGCTCGGCCAGCGTGCGGAGGGCATCGTCGACGTCGTCGATGTGCCCTTCGGTCACCCCCGCGATCGCGGAGATGCCCGCCTTGCCCCTCTGCGCGCCTCCCTGCTCCGGAGGTTCGGCATCCACACCTGACCCTTCCCACCCCCTAGCCGTCCCACTTCCCCTATCGACTTTGGAGTTCACATGTCCCATGCACGTCGCCAACCCCGTCTCGTCGCGGCGCTCTCACTCGCTGCCATCGCAGGCCTGACGCTCGCCGCCTGCGCTTCGGGCGAGGGAGGGTCCGCAGAGGATTCCTCCACCCTGTCCTTGGACTACGCCTACTACAACCCCCTGAGCCTCGTCGTGCGCGACCAGGGATGCGTCGAGGCGGCAGTCGCCGACCAGGGCACCACCGTGGAGTGGATCCTGTCGACCGGCAGCAACAAGGCCAACGAGAACCTCAACGCCGGCGTGCTCGACATCGGCTCCACGTCAGGAGCGGCCGCTCTCGCTGCACGGGCCAACGGCGGTGCCATCAAGACGATTGGCGTCTTCTCGCAGCCCGACTGGGCAGCCATCGTCGTCCCTGCCGACTCGACCATCACCGACGTCGCGGGCCTCAAGGGAACCAAGGTCGCCGCCACGAAGGGCACCGATCCCTACTTCTTCCTCCTGCAGGCGCTCAATGAGGCAGGGCTGAGCCAGACCGACGTGGAGATCATCAACCTCCAGCACGCTGATGGCCAGGCAGCTCTGGTGCGCGGAGACGTCCAGGCATGGGCCGGCCTCGACCCCATCACCGCGCAGGCGGAGGCCAACGACGGCGTGAAACTGATCTACCGCAACATCGACTTCGCTTCGTACGGCGTGCTCAACGCCCGCGAGGCCTTCCTCGAGTCATCGCCGGAACTGGTCGAGACAGTCCTCGGCTGCTACGAGCAGGCACGCGCCTGGATCAAGGCCAACCCCGACGAGGCAGCGGCGCTCCTCGCCAAGGAAGCATCCCTCGATCCGGAGGTCGCCCGCGTGGTGCTCACCGAGCGCACGGTGACCGACATCTCGATCGTGCCCGCCGACGCGCAGCGTCAGGTGCTCGAGAGGATCCTGCCGATCCTCGTCGCCGAGGGCCAGGTCCGCTCCGAGGAAGAGGTGCGCGCGGCACTCGACAGCCTCTACGCACCCGAGATCGCCCAGAAGGTCGCCTCGTCATGACGACACACGCGCCGACGCCGCCCCGTGTCGAGCCCCGCAAGGGGCTCGACACGGACGAGGCGACTCCCTCGGGCTCGTCCCGGGAGAGTCGCCTCGCCTCGCGTCTCGGCAATGCCGCGCTCGGGCTCATCGTCCCGGCCGGGCTGCTCCTGCTGTGGATCACGCTCGCGGCGAACGGCTCCTTCTCGAGCAGCCAGCTCCCCTCCCCGGGAGAGGTTCTCGCGGGACTCGTCGAGCTCATCGAGCGCGGCACCTTCTGGACGCATGTCGCCATCACGATCCAGCGGGTCCTGCTCGGTTTCGCGGCGGGCGCGACGCTCGGCATCATCGTCGGTTCGCTCGTGGGGCTTTCCCCGTGGGCGAGTCGTCTCTTCGCCCCGACCATCCATGCGATTCGCGCGGTGCCATCGCTGGCCTGGGTGCCCGTGCTCGTGCTGTGGCTCGGGATCTACGAGGGCCCCAAGGTGACGCTGGTGGCGATCGGTGCGTTCTTCCCCGTCTTCACGACCGTTGCCGCGGGCTTCCAGCACGCTGACCGCAGGCTCATCGAGGTGGGTCGCGCGTACGGCCTGCGCGGGTTCAAGCTCGCCACCCAGGTGATCCTGCCGTCGGCTGCGCCGACGATCTTCTCCGGCCTCAGGCTCGGCCTCGCGCAGAGCTGGCTCTTCGTCGTCGCCGCCGAGCTCATCGCGAGCTCCAAGGGGCTCGGCTTCCTGCTCATCGACTCTCAGAACACGCTGCGCACCGACATCCTCCTGCTATCGATCATCCTGCTTGCCCTTCTCGGCAAGACCACGGACTTCCTCCTATCCCTCATCGAACGGAGAGTGCTCCGATGGACCTGATCGCCTTCGGACGAAGGGCAGCGACGTGAGCGACCGCGAGTGGGGCTTCCGCACGCGCGCCCTGCATGCGGGCGGTGCCCCCGACCCGACGACCGGCGCGCGTGCCGTGCCCATCTTCCAGACGACGAGCTTCGTCTTCGAGGACAGCGATGACGCGGCTGCGCTCTTCGCCCTCCAGAAGTACGGCAACATCTATTCGCGCATCGGCAATCCGACCGTGGCCGCCTTCGAGGAGCGCATCGCGTCCCTCGAGGGAGGGCTCGGCGCGGTGGCGACGGGCAGCGGCCAGGCCGCGGAGTTCCTCGTCTTCGCCGCCCTTGCCGGTGCAGGCGACCACATCGTGGCGTCCTCGTCGCTCTACGGCGGCACGGTGACCCAGCTCGCCGTCACCCTCCGTCGCTTCGGCGTGGAGACGACCTTCGTCTCCGGCGGGGATCCCGCGGACTTCGCCGCGGCGATCCGGGACAACACCAAGCTGGTCTTCGCCGAGGTGGTCGCCAACCCTTCCACCGATGTCGCCGACATCGCCGGGCTGGCTGACGTCGCACACGCGCATGGGGTCCCCCTCGTGGTGGATGCGACGACGGTCACCCCCTACCTCTGCCGCCCCATCGAGCATGGTGCCGACATCGTCGTCCACTCCGCGACGAAGTTCCTCGGAGGACACGGCACCGCACTCGGTGGCGTCATCGTGGACGCGGGTCGCTTCGACTGGGGAAGTGGTCGGTTCCCACACTTCACGGAGCCAGTCCCGACCTATGGCGACATCCGCTGGTGGGACAACTTCGGCGAGTACGCCTTCCTGACCAAGGTGCGCGTCGAGGATCTGCGCGACATCGGACCTGCCCTGTCGCCGTTCAATGCCTTCCTGCTCCTGCAAGGGGTCGAGACGCTCCCGCAGCGCATGCGCGAGCACGTCGCGAACGCTCGGCGCGTCGCCGAGTGGCTCGCGGAGGATCCCCGCGTGGCATGGGTGAGCTACTCCGGCCTGCCCGGGCATCGCGACCATGAGCGTGCCCGCACCTACACGCCCGAGGGTCCCGGCGCCGTCTTCTCCTTCGGCATCAAGGGAGGAGCCCCTGCCGCGGAGGCCTTCATCGGCAACGTCCGCCTGCTCAGTCACCTCGCCAACATCGGTGATGCCCGGAGCCTGGTGATCCATCCCGCCAGCACGACGCACCGCCAACTCTCGCCGCAGCAGCTCGTGGAAGCAGGGGTGCCGGACGACCTCATCCGCCTGAGCATCGGGCTTGAGGACGTCGACGACATCCTGTGGGACATCGACAGTGCGCTCACAGCGGCGACGGGAGTATCCCGATGACCGGGTCGACCACCGCGTGGCAGCCTCCGTCCGCGCAGGAGCGCCTCGCACTCTTGCGACGGTCGCAGACCATCGCCATCGTCGGTGCCTCGGACAACCCGGCTCGCGCCAGCTTCTTCGTGGCGACGTACCTTCTGTCGAGCACCGACTTCACAGTGTGGTTCGTCAACCCGCGTGTCGAGACGATCTTGGGGCACCCGGTCTACTCCTCCCTCTCCGACCTGCCCGGCACACCGGACATCGTCGATGCCTTCAGGCGCCCGGACGACATGCCGACCGTCCTGGACGAGAGCCTGGAGGTAGGCGCAGGAGCACTGTGGATGCAGTTGGGCATCACGCACGAGGAGACCGCTCAGCGCGGCACCGAGGCGGGGATGGCCGTCGTCATGGACCGTTGCATCAAGATCGAGCACGCGCGCTTCCACCGAGGCCTGCACTACGCCGGCTTCAACACCGGAGTCATCTCGTCCCGTCGGCGACTACCGTGATCGTGCGGCGCCTGACGATGTGCCGTCACATGGATCACGGATGAGTGTGCTCTGACCGGCCTCGGCGCCTGGAACCCGGCCCTTTTCGGTGGCCAGGGGCGGGGTCGAACCGCCGACCTTCCGATGTGCAGTTCACTTCCTGACGCACCCACAATGCATCGGTTCCTGATCCGGAAGGCACGTGGCCTTTCAGCTACTAGTGGCGACGTTCCCAGGCTCCGGGCGACTCGAGCAGTCCGTTGATCGGGGTGGGGAGGTCGCCTGATGCGAGGTCCTCGAGAGATACGTGTTCGAGGACCTCGCGTATGGCAGCGCGCGTGGCGATCCATACCTCGCGAAGGTGCACGGAGTTGCCTGAGTAGTGCACTTCCTCCGGGGGTCCCCCGCGGACCGCGGCAAGCGGTCCGTCCAGCGCCCGGATCACGTCCGCGACGCTCACCTGGCTCGGCGGCTGGGCCAGGCGGAACCCGCCATCCGCTCCGCGCTGGCTGGCGACGATGCCGGCCTGCTTGAGTCCTCGCAGGATGTTCTCGAGGAATTTCGAGGGGATCTCCTGCTCGCGGGCGATCGTCTCGGACTTCACCAGCCGGTGTGGATCGTCGTCGTAGGCGGCGGTGAGTTCCATGAGTGCCTTCATGGCGTACTCCACTCGCGCCGAGATGTGCATGGTGCCATTGAACCGCTGATGGATTCCCCGGTGCGAGGGGATCCGGCGATTCGGGTCGACGGGGGTCACGAGGAGGTGACCTCCAGGCCCCTTCGGCGACGCAGGGATCGGGCAAGCGAGGAGAAGAGCCCGTCGACGACCATGCCCAGGATGAGGATGACCAGCATCGTTGCGAGGAGAGTTGCCGACTGCGAGAACTGCCGGGCGAACTCGAGCTGGGCGCCGAGGGACGGCCGCTCGGCAATGATCACGAGGAGCTCACCGGCCATGAGGCTGCGCCACGCGAAGGCCCAGCCCTGGGTGAGCCCGGACACATAGGTGGGGAGCGCAGCGGGCAGCACGACGTCGCGGTAGAGGGACACGGGTCCGGCACCGAGCACCCGGCCCAGCCGGGTGAACGCGGGCGGCACGTTGTCGATGCCCGTGATGACGCCATTGGCGATGCTCGGAGCCGCGCCGAGAATGACGACGAAGAGGATCGCTTGCTCATTGAGTCCGAAGACCAAAATCGCGAAGGGAAACCACGCGATCGACGGCATGGTCTGCAGGCCCGTGATGAGGCTGCCGACGGCGAGGCGCAGCGGCGTGATGCGTGCGACGAGGATCCCGATGATGGTGCCGATCACGAGCGCGAGGGAAAATCCCGTGATGGCACGGATGACCGTCGTGCCCATCGCCGACCAGAACCGCTCGGTCTGGATCATCTCCCCGAGCTGGGCGAGCGTGGTCGCGGGCGAGGGGAAGACGTACTCGGGTCGCCAGCCGCTCCAGTAGACGATCTGCCACACGGCGAGCACGAGCACGACGGCGAGCGCCTTGGGCCAGATCCATGCCCACACGCGTGCACCCGTGCCGGCACCGGGGCGCAGCTTGGGTGCCTGCTCCACGTTGGGGGTGAGGACGGTGCTCACGAGTCGGCTCCTTCGAGATGGCTTCGGCCTGCCTTGAGGCGCACCGTGAGGTCAGCGGCCCGCTCGGCGACCCCGGTGGAGTCCATGAGCCGGGGATGGGGGAGGTCGATCTGCGTCTCGTAGACGATGCGGCCGGGTCGCGAGCCCATGAGGATGACACGATCCCCGAGTCGCACCGCCTCGCGCATGTTGTGGGTGACGAAGACGACCGTGAGGCCCTGTTCCTGGACGACCGCTTCGATCTCGTCGTGGAGGTGATCGCGTGTCATCGCGTCGAGGGCTCCAAGTGGCTCGTCCATGAGGACGATGGACGTGTCCTGCGCGAGGCAGCGTGCGAGTGCCACGCGCTGCTTCATACCGCCGGAGAGCTCGTGTGGGCGCTTGTCCTCCCAGCCCTCGAGTCGCACCACACGCAGGAGCTCGCGAGCACGCTCGCGCCGCTCGGCTCGTGGCACTCCGTGGAGCTTGAGTGCCAGTTCGACATTCCGCTGAGCCGTGAGCCAGGGCAGGAGGGTCGCTTCCTGGAACATCAGTGCCGGCTTGTCGGCCGTCCAGATGGTGCCGGAGGTCGGTGCGTCGAGCCCGGCGAAGAGGTTGAGCAGGGTGGACTTGCCGCATCCGGATGCGCCTACGACCGTGACGAACTCCCCGGCCTTGATGTCGAGATCGACGCCGTCCAGCGCGACGGTCGCGTCCGCACCGCTGCCGAAGACCTTGCTGACGTCAGCGGCGCGGAGCGCGATTCCGTGCGTGGTGGGGGCGTCGACAGCCGCCGCGCTCATGCCTGCACGGCCGGCAGGCCGAGAGCCTTGAGCACCTCGTTGAGGATGGCCAGGTCGTAGAGATTGCCGGGGAGCCCACCGGCCGCCTCGAGGCCAGCCTGGTCGAGCAGGCCCACGGCGACGGCGTCCTCCGCGGACTTCACGAGGGTGCCCGTGAGGGGATCGATCGTGAAGGTCAGCTGGTCCCAGGCGCGGTCGAGGATCTCAGGCTTGGGAGAGCTGCCGGTGAGCGCGGCGAGTGCGAGAGAGAAGGACTCCTTTGCAGCGGCAGGGTCGGCCTCGATCGACTCGATGGCAGCCAGGTGCCCCTTGAGCAGCGCGGACACGGCCTCGGGGTGCTCGGCGATGAAGGCCGTGCGGCAGATGATGTGGGTGGTGACGAACTTGCCCTCGGGCCAGAGCGTCGCCTCATCGACGAGGATCTCCGCCCCTTGGGCGACGTACTCCGAGACCCACGGCTCCGGGACCCAGGCGCCGTCGATGTCGCCGGACGCGTAAGCGGCGAGGCCCTCGGCATTGGACTGCGGCTTGATGGAGACGTCACCGCCACCCTCGGGGGTCGTCTCGACACCCTTCTCCTTGAGCCAGTAGCGGAACGCCACGTCCTGGGTGTTGCCCAACTGCGGAGTGGCGAAGGACTTGCCCTTCATGGTCTCCACGTCGGTGATCCCGGGTCGCACGACGAGCGCTGCGCCGCCGGATGTCACACCACTGACGACCCGGATCGCCTCGCCACCGGACTGGACGTAGGCGTTCACGGCGGGGTTGGGGCCGATGTAGGAGCAGTCGAGCGAGTCGGCGAAGAGCGCGGTCACCGCGTCGGGCCCGGCGTTGAAGACGGTCGGGGTGACGGTGAGGTCGACCTCCTTGAGCGCGTCCTTGAACAGGCCCTGCTGAGTGCCCACGAGGGCGGGGGCGTGGGTGAGGTTGGGGAAGTAGCCCAGGCGCAAGGTGGTGATGTCGGCGGGAGCGGCGCTCCCCGAGGCGGAGCCGGCGTCGTCGGCGGAGCCGGACGAGCAGGCGGCCAGGGCCAGGGTGGCGGCGGTGACGCCGAAGACGACGAGGGGACGCAGGTGGCGCATGAGGTGCCTTCCGTAGGGAGCAGGGCTTTCCCTACAATGTCTATCAAGACACTAGGAATACCTGTCAAATCCGTCCGATCGGCGTGTCGCGGAGGGTCACCGCGTGCCCATGAGAGACACAGATGGCCCACGGAAGCCGCTACATCGTTCGCCCTCGGACGCTGAACGCCGGTACTTGGCTAGCCCACTGACGCTGAACGCTGGTAGCGCGGATCTCATCGAGCCCAGCCCCACGGCGAGAAATGGCCGGAAACACGGGGGACTTGGGGATTCCTGGAGGGTGGCCAGGGGCGGGGTCGAACCGCCGACCTTCCGATTTTCAGTCGGACGCTCGTACCAACTGAGCTACCTGGCCGTGCGGGCCGCAAGGCGGCCCTGGCCGCTTGTGGCGGCCTGGCGACCCCGACGGGACTCGAACCCGCGACCTCCGCCGTGACAGGGCGGCGCGCTAACCAACTGCGCTACGGGGCCTCGGTGGTGCTGAGACCGTGTCCCCAACGGGATTCGAACCCGCGCTGCCGCCTTGAAAGGGCGGAGTCCTAGGCCGCTAGACGATGGGGACCATCGCCGCCGAACCGACGTCGGAGACTGGGAAAGCATAGGGGAGCCGGGGGGCCGGTTTCCACGGGGGTGGTGGGCTGGCCCGTGCGCGCAGAAGGGGCCATCCCATGACGGGATGACCCCTCCTCACGCGTTGCTGGGCCGGGCTCGATGCCGACCCCTACATGTCGCCCGGGTGTGCCGCCTTCCACGCACAGGGGCCTGGTCGATGCACCTCCTGAAGGAGGGCCTCGGTGATGGGAGTGATCATGAATCCTCCTCTCACGTGCGCGGGGAACCCGCTCCTTCAGTGTGCGCTCGTGGAAGCGGACGAGTCAAGGATCGCCGACGACGAATTTGAGGAATGCCGTCGGTCAGCCGTGGACTCCTCCCGCGTGACCGGTCACCATGAGGCGTGCGCACCTACGGCCGCGTGGCCGCGACCCTCGCCGCCGTGCTGGCCCTTGTGGTCATGGGCGCTGCGGCGCCCGCAGGCACCGCGTCTGAGGAGTCAGCGCAACAGAGATCGTCCCTGCGCGTGGGCAGCGTCGACCTACGCCCGTGCGACGTGATGCGCGATGCCTACTGCGGTCGCATCGCGCGCGCGTGGGATCCGTCAGGGCGCGTGCCCGGCACTCTCACGGTCGGCTTCGCATGGATCCCCGCATCATCGGGCCGATCGATCGGCACGCTCGTCCCCCACGAGGGCGGCCCGGGCTACAGCACGACAGGCTCGGGCGAGTGGTTCGCCGAGATGTACGGCGATCTGATGACCGATCACGACATGCTCCTCGTGGACGCCCGCGGCATGGGGCGCACGGCGGTCATCGCCTGCGCCGCGCTCGACCAGGGCACGATGCCCTTTGTCCGCGCCGTCGGTGCGTGCGCGCGCTCGCTCGGTGACCGCGCGTACTCCTATGGCACCGAGGCATCCGCCGACGACCTGGCTGCCGTGCTCGACGCCCTCGAGATCGACAGGGTCGACATGTACGGCGACTCCTACGGGACGTTCTTCGGCCAGGTCTTTGCCGGACGCCACCCCGATCGCCTGCGCACCCTCATCCTCGACGGTGCCTACCCGACCTATGGCGAGTCCGCGTGGTACCCGACTCAGGGGCCGGCCCTGAGACGAGCACTCACCGCCCTCTGTGCGCGCAGTGCGCTCTGCGCGGCCGAACCCGGCATGCCGGTGCCGCTGCTGGAGCAGCTGCTCGAGCGCCTTCGCGCGAAGCCGATGCAGGTGCGCGCCCCCGGCGGCGACGGTCGCTGGCACCGGGTGATGCTTGATCCGGAGGCTGTGGCCGCGGTCGCCTACAACGCCACCTATGTCTCCCCGACGTATCGTGAGTTCACCGCGGCGGTGCGCGCCGCACTCGAGGGGGACGCACGACCGCTGGGCCGCCTCTTCGCTGAGTACTGGTGGACCGGCGACACGTCCAGCAACCCGCGCGAGTACAGCACCGGCGCGGAGGCCGCGGTCTCCTGCCACGACTACCCGCAGCTCTTCGACCTGCGCCGATCCCGCGAGGCCCGGCAGCGGCAGTATCACGATGCGTTCGCGCGCAAGCAGGCTTCTCAGCCCGACCTCTACGGCCCCTTCACCATCCGCGAGTACAAGCGCTCGGGCTGGACCTCCTTCGGCATGTGCCTGGAGTGGCCCAAGCCTCCGGTCGGCGCGGATTTCGGGCCGCCCCGTCCGCCGGATGGTGGGTATCCGGCCGTGCCCACCCTCGTCCTCTCCGGCGAACTCGACACGATCACGACGGCGGCCGAGGGAGACATGGTCGCGGCCCGATTCCCGCGGTCCCGTCACATCGTGGTCGCCAACGGCCTGCACGTCGTCGGTGGTGCCGGGCCTGACACGTGCGGACCGCGGCTCGTGCGCCACGTGGTGCGCACCGGTGGGCTCGACATCCCGAACTCTCTGGCCCAGTGTGCGGACACTGCTCCCATCATTCGTGCGGTCGGTACCTACCCGCGTGAGCTCGCCGCCGTCGAGTTCCCGGCCGGCGTCACGGACGACACCGTCGCGCGCCTGGCGGTGACGGCCGCTAACACTGCCGCGGACCTCATCGACCGGTGGTGGCAGGGCTACTCCGACACCGGCTACGGCCTGCGCGGGGGCGAGTGGCGTTACACGGGAGAGCGGCGCGTGCGCTTCGTGCTCGAGGGCGTGCGGCTCGTGCGCGATCTGCCGGTGAGCGGCACCTTCACGTGGGATCGCACGAGCGGAGCGGTATCGGTCGACCTGAGACTTCCCATCAGCAGTGGTGTCCGCGCGGTGACGGGATCGTGGAACGCCGACGCCATGGGTGCCCTGGCCACGCTCACGGTCACGGGTGCACTGGGACCGGCGACGATCGTCGTGCCGGCGCCCTAGGCGGGGCAGCACCGTGCCTTCCGCGAGCGTCTCCCTGTGGCAGGGTGCCGCTATGGATCGTCGGCACTTCCTCGGTGCATCGGGACTCGCCGCCGCCGCATTCCTCGCCGGGCCCGGGGACGCGCTCGCGCTCGGTCGCCGACGCGTGCCCGAGCCAGTGTCCGCTCTCGTCACGCGCTGGGACACGGATCCGTGGTCGCGCGGGTCCTACTCCGCCCTTCCCGCCGGCACGTCACCCTCGGTGCGCCGCACCCTCGCCGACGCGATCCTCGGGGGGCGTATCGCGCTGGCCGGCGAGTATGCGAGCAAGGCCTACCCGGCGACGACGACCGGCGCCTACCTTTCCGGGCGGCACGCAGCCGGGCGCCTGCTCGATCGCGTCAACGCACGGACGGCGATCGTCGTCGGCGCGGGCCTGGCAGGCGCGGCGGCGGCCCATGACCTTCGCGCGGCCGGCGTCGAGGTCACGGTCGTCGAGGCGCGCGATCGCGTCGGAGGACGCATCTGGAGCAATGAGCAATGGGGCGTGCCGGTCGAGCTGGGCGCCGCGTGGATCCACGGCACGCGCGGCAACCCGATCGTGCCGCTCGCCCGCGCCGCGGGACTCGGGCTCGTGCCCACGGACTACGACGACGCCGTCGCGCGCGACACGCTCACCGGCCTGCCATCTGCGAAGGCAGAGGCGCGATGGACGCGCCTGGATGGCCTGCTCGAGCAGCTGGGCGAGGCATGGCCGCCGAGATCGCTCAGCGTTGCGGACTGGCTCGCACGCCAGGACTGGACGACCGGTCGCATCGATGCGTGGGCCACGCAGGTCGAAGTCACGCAGGAGTACGGGCTCGACCCGGGCCGACTCGGCGTCCGCGCCACGGAGGAAGGTGCGGCGTACCGCGGCGGCGACGTCCTCGTCGCGGACGGCTACGTGACGATCGTCGACGACCTGCTCGAGGGCATCGACGTGCGACGCGGCGTGGCGGCCAGGTCCGCTGCCGTGAGTGGAAGGCGCGTGGACGTCGCACTCGCCTCGGGCGAGCGTCTCTCCGCGGACATCGCGGTGATCGCCGTGCCGCTCGCACTCGTGCGCGCCGGCCTGCCGAAGCTGCCCGACATGGGCCGCGGCGTGCGCACCGCCCTGCGCGGGCTCGTCACGGGAGTCTTCGAGAAGGTCGTGCTCCGCTACGACGAGCAGTGGTGGGGTGACCACCGCGTCTACGGGATCGTGGGCGGCGGCGCCCCGGGCGCTCCCGCAGGGTCCGCGGCCGCCCTGCGCTGGACCGAGTTCTACTCGCTCTCCGACGTGCTCGGCTTCCCCGCCCTCGCGGGTTTCAGTGGCGGATCGAGCGCTCGGTCACGGCCTGCCTCGGATGCCGGCTGTGCGACGGAAGCACAGCGCGCCCTCACCGCGGCCTTCGCCGGCTGACGCCCTGCCGCCACAATGGTCACGTGATCGAGGTCTCGCCCGCCGAGTTCGAGGAGCTCGTGGCCGAGGCCCTCGAGGCGGTGCCCGTCGAGCTCGCGCGCCTCATCGACAATGTCGTCTTCGTCATCGAGGCTGACGGGCCACCCGACGACCCCGACCTGCTCGGGCTCTACGAGGGCATCGCCCTCACGGAGCGGGATGCGACGTACGCCGGAGCCCTCCCCGATCGCATCACGATCTACCGCAACCCGACGCTGCGGATCTGCGACACCTATGAGGACGTCGTCGAAGAGGTCACCATCACCGTCGTGCACGAGATCGCCCACCACTTCGGCATCGATGACGAGCGCTTGCACGAGCTCGGCTACGACTGAGCGGCACTACCTCGGCTTGACGGTGCCGTCCATGTAGACGGTGAGGATCTGCAGGCCACCCTGGCCGTCGTCGTAGTTGACGTACCAGCGCAGCTTGCCGAAGTCCGAAGCGGACGTCGTGGCCTGCATGAGGTTCATTGCCGCGAGCGGCACGTCGGTGGGAAACCTGTCCGAGTTCTCCTCGCGGTAGTCCTCAGCCAGCTGGAGCGCGCGGTTGGCCCCGATGCGCAGTTTCTTGTCCACGCCGGTGCTGCCACCCCATCCCTCGTTGGACGTGATGACGCCGGTCTGGCACATGCCGTCGTACTTGATGAGCAGCGACATCCCTCGGTCGGCGCCACGGGCGGTGACGAGGTTGACGTTGAAGGCCACCTGATTGGCGGTCAGCGTGACCGCCTTGAGTGGATCCGTGTCGGCGGGGTCCCCCTCGAGGTCCACCTCCATCATCTTGGAGTCCTTCAGCTTCGCGCCCTTGCCGTAGTACTGCTCCGCAAGCTGGGGGATGTCGAGTTTGCGAAAGTCCTTCTGTGCCTTGGCCATGAGGGGACGGACGTTGCCTGACCACCCGCACAGGTCGTCAGCCGCCTGCGCGGAGACCGGGGCTGCCAAGAGCCCCGCGGACAGGGCCAACACCGCGACTGCGGACTTCCACATGGCGCCTCCTCATGACGATGCCCCCGTGCGCTGAGCATGGGGGCATCGACGGGGTAAATCAAGTACTGACTACATGGGGGAGACCTTGCCGTTCATGTAGACAGCGAGGATCTGCAGCTCGCCCGGCGCTGGTGAGTAGTTGACGTACCAGCGCAGCTTGCCGAAGTCCGGCGGAGCGGTAGTCGCCTGCATGAGGTTCATCATGACCAGCGGCGCATCGAGCGGGAAGTCCGCCGAGTGCTTCTTGCGGTAGGCCTGAGCCAACTTAAGCGCCTCATTGGCGTTCACCGTGAGGGCCTGGTCGGTGCCCGTGCTGCCGACCCAGGCATCCTGGACGACGACCGTCGTCTTGTAGCACAGGCCATAGAAGCGCACCTGCGCACTGATCACGGACTCCTTGCCCCCGGACTTCACCATGATGTTGTAGGCAACCCGGTTGTTGCGCAGCGTGAGGGCCTTCGTGGGCTTCGTCTCTTCGCCCTTCTGCGCGAGGAGATCCACCTCCATGCGCTTGTACGACTTGATCTTGACGTTGTCGCCCATGCGGGCCTTGATCCGCTCGGTCACCTGCTCCGAGCGCACGCGACGATCGGCCTTCTGCATGAGCGGAATGACGTCTCCGGTCCAGCCGCAGGCGGCGCCCTGGTCGGCCTGCGCCGCGCTCACGGGCGACACGATGATGCCGGCAGCGAGGGCCAGCGCGGCGCCAATCGATACGAGTCTCATGGGATCCCTTCCTCGGGGTGTTGGCCGCCATTGTGCACGCGGGGGCGCCCCGGGGGAAGGGAGTTCAGTTCCGCGGCGCGGCGGCTCGGCGCAGCCGGTCAGCGACGGCCTCGCCGACGCCCTCCGCGTCGGGGTCGGGGGGTACCGCGATGACGAAGGCGATCCCTGCGGCGTCGGCTCTGCGCAGGGCGTCGTAGAGGCCGCGCGCGTAGTCCTCGACCGCGAGCGGCTCAAGCAGGCGCACAGTGCCCTCGGGCGAAGTGATGCCTGCCGAGGCGATGACTCCGATGCTGCCCGCCCGCGTGCCACTCACGACGGCAGCGTCGACGTATGCGGCAAGGGCTTCGCCATCGGGGGCCAGCGCGAGGCGAGCCGCGGGGGCGTAGTGGGACGGGAGAGCGCCGGGCACGCGGATGCCGGATGCCCTGGCGTCCAGCGCCTCCAGGCCGGTGATGCGCTCGATGTCAGCGACCCCGATGCCGCCGGGGCGCAGCACCCGCGGCTGTGGGCCGGTGCAGTCGACGATCGTCGACTCGACGCCGACGGTGCATGCGCCCCCGTCGATCGCCACGTCGGAGTCGGCAAGGAGGTCGCCCAGGTCGGCGAGCGCATGCGCGAGCGCCGTCGGACTCACGTGACCGAAGCGGTTGGCGCTGGGCGCGGCGACGCCATGGGGCGCCCCCGTGGGGTCCGCCGCGTCCATGGCACGCAGCACCTCGAGCGCGAGTGGGTGCCCAGGCACGCGCAGTGCCACCGTGTCCTGGCGTCCCGTCACATCGTCCGTGGCCCGCGCCGAGCGGGGGAGCACGAGCGTGAGGGGCCCGGGCCAGAACGCATCGGCGAGTTGGCGCGCGTAGTCGGGGACCTCGCGCACCCACGATCCGGGAGCGTCGGGATCGAGCCGCGGATCCGCGACGTGGACGATCACCGGATGCAGTGACGGGCGGCCTTTCACGGCATAGATGCGCGCCACCGCGGCGGGATCATCCGCGCGACCGGCGAGGCCGTAGACGGTCTCGGTCGGCAGCACGGCGAGCGCGCCCTCCAGGAGCGCTGCTGCGGCGGCGCCGGGATCGGCCTGGATCACGTCGCGGCACCTGCCCGCACGTGACGCATCTGATGGCCGCCGCTGCCGAAGGCCTCCGGCGGTGGCGTCGCGCCCTGCGCGACGAGGTCGAGCACTCGCAGGTTGAAATCGCAGTCCGGGATCGCATCGGGGTCATCGGCGCGCAGGACCTCGGGGATCGCGAGGTAGGCCTCGCGGGCTGCGAGGTAGCGCTGCCGCGACGCGTCGTACGAACCGAGCCTGCCGAGGAGAGCGGCGGCCTCGTGCGCACACTCGGCGGCGCGCTCAGCGAGCCCGGCCTCGGCGTAGGCGGACCCGGCGGTATCGAGGAGAGAGAGGGCTTCGACCGCCTCATGGGCATCGCCGCCGCGCAGGCGCACGATCGCCTCGCCGTGTCGTGCGTCCGCCGCGCGGACCGGATCGGGCAGCCGCTCCGCGACGCGGACGGCGGCGTCGAAGGAGTCGATCGCGGCCGGCGAGTCGCCGAGCAGGTCGTACGCCGTGCCCCGCGTGGCGAGCAGGTCCGCCTCGGTGGCCCGGTCGTCGAGGGCCCGCGCGGACGCGAGCGCCTCATCGAGCACCTCGACGGCCTGCCGCGCGCGATCGCGCTCGGCCAGGCGCCACGCGAGTCCCGGCGCGGCCGCGATGGCAGCGCGATGGTCCTCGAGCGAACGGAAGCCATCGAAGGCCGCGCGCAAGGTGGCATCTGCCTCGTCGTCCAGGCCCTGTGCGGCGAGCGCCGCACCGAGAACCTGTCGCGCGCGCGCAGTGAGCGCAGGGTCCTCGTCGGAATCTCGGATGACGGTGAGCGCCTCGCGGATCGCCTCGTCATACCTGCCCTCGTCCACCAGGTGCGCGGCACGCTCGTAGCGTGCGGCGCGGCGGTCCTCCTCGGCAAGTCCGGGATCGCGCAGCGTGCGGTCGAGTGCGCCCAGGGCCTCGGCACCGGCCCCGTCCGCACGCGAGACCTCGTCGGCGAGCGCGTCGAGCTGCTTGCGCATGCCGCGACGGGTGAAGCCCTTCGTCCAGGGCCGCGCCTCGTCGATCGCCACGCGCGCGTCGCTCCAGCGCCCCAGGCGCGTGAGGGCGGTGGCCCGCCCGATGCGGGCCCAGGCTTCGAGGGAGTCGATGTCGCCGAGTTCCTCACCAGCGGGCGGCAGGGACAGCGACGTCATGCGCAGCAGGCGCTGGCGATCGTGCTCGCCGTCATCCCTGAGCATGGCGGCGTAGTCGAGTGCGGCGTCGAGGTCGGCGAGAGCCTCGTCGGCCCTGCCCAGGGCGATGAGCGCGTGCGCCGCGCGCGTGCGCTGCAGCGCCACCGAATAGGACTGCCCCTGCGCCCGGGCTGTCTCCTGGCGAGCGCGCGCGTCGGCGAGGAAGGCCTCTGCCTGGTCGCGCATGGCCGACTCATCTGCCATTCGTCCACTATGGCGCACGTCACATCAGCGGCCGGGCAGGGGTGTCCTCCTGCGGATCCCCAGGGGATTCCGTGGCCCACGTCACTCTCTCGTCACGTCGATGTCACGGCCGTGTCGCGCTCATGGAGCATGGTGGAAGGGATCTCACCGGATCGCCTGAGAAGTTGACGGACCGCCCACAAGGCGGTCGAGGAGGAATCATGAAGACGCTGATGTCGTGGCTGAAGCCCAAGCCGAGCAAGCCGGCCAGCATCCGACGCACCTGGGATCGCGAGCGCTCGCGCGCCATGTCGCCGTCGCACCGCGACGAGATCGACGCGATCTTCTCGCGCTACCTGTAGCCCCGGGGACCTTCACGAGCGCGGCCTCACGTGAGGTCGCCGACCGGGCACCGAAGTGTCAGGATCGTGTAAGGACCATGGGGGAGCGGCCTCCTCGGGGAACATCCGAGCCCCGGGGGGCGTCACCATAGTCACAGGCCAGGCCCCGGGCACCTCGCCGGGCCGGCGACGAGGAGGACACAGGTGAACGACGAGACGACGGGCCGCGACCTCTACTCGGAGGCCTACGGCAAGCACGATCCCTACGCACCCCAGCCGGGCCACGGCAGCGATCCCTACGTCGCGCCGACAACGAGCGACACGCCCGTGAATGACACGCGCGCCTACCCCACCTCGGATCCCTACGCCGCGCCGAGTTCGCCCTACGCGCCCCAGCCGGGTTACGCGAGCGATCCCTACGCGCCCCAGGCGGGCTACGCGAGTGATCCCTACGCGGCGTACCGCACGCCGGGCTACGCGAGTGATCCCTACGCGGCCCAGCCGGGCTACGCGAGTGATCCCTACGCCTCCCAGCCGGGCTACGGGAGTGATCCCTACGCCGCGTACGCCGCGACAGCCACCACGGCACCCCCGGTCACCGCACCCGCCCCCCGCACCAGCAAGCAGGGACGGGTTGTGGCGCTGGCCTCGGTCGGCCTCGCGCTCACCGCTCTGGTCGCCGGCACGGTCGGCGGCGCCGTGGGATTCACCGTGGCGCGCATGACCCAGCCCGAGCCCGTGGCCGCAGTCGCCGTCGCGCCGATCGGCGCCACCGGCGACGCCATCAGCCCGCCGGCGGGCGGCAGTATCGCGGCGGTCGCCGCGTCCTTGCAACCCTCTGTCGTCCAGATCAACGTCGACGGCGGCGGCGGCGCCGGCACGGGTTCCGGATTCATCATCCGCGAGGACGGCTACATCCTCACCAATAACCACGTCACCGCCAATGGCAGCGACATCACCGTCACCTTCAGCGACGGTCGGATCGTCGACGCGACCCTCGTCGGTGCCAACCCCGGCTACGACCTCGCGGTGCTCAAGGTCGACGAGACCGGGCTGCCAGCCGTCACGCTGGGCTCCTCGAGCGCACTCGAGGTGGGCGACTCCGCCATTGCCATCGGCTCGCCCCTCGGCCTGCAGGGCACCGTCACCGCCGGCATCGTGAGCGCGCTCAACCGTCCCGTCACCGCGGGCGGCGAAGGCGAGATGTCCTTCATCAACGCCATCCAGACGGACGCGGCCATCAACCCCGGCAACTCCGGCGGCCCGCTCGTCGACGGCAACGGCGCGGTCATCGGCGTCAACTCGGCCATCGCCGCGCTCGGTGGCAGCCTCGGCGGCCAGGTCGGCAACATCGGCCTCGGCTTCGCCATCCCCATCGACACCGCCGCGCGCATCGCCTCGGAGATCATCGCGACCGGCAGCTCGTCGACACCGATCATCGGCGTGCAGCTCGACATGCAGTACGCCGGACCCGGTGCCCGGATCGCCGGCATCACCGACAACGGCCCGGCGTCGTCCGCGGGACTGCGCGAAGGCGACGTCATCACCGCGCTCAACGGCACGCCCGTTGTCGATGCCACCGACCTCATCGTGGACGTGCGCTCGCTCGCCCCGGGCGAGCAGGTGACGCTCACGGTCGACAGTGGCGGTTCCGAGCGTGAGGTCACGCTCGTGCTCGGCGCGCAGAACGACTGACGTCAGACGACGGCGACCGCTCCGCCGCGGCGCAGGTCCGCGGCGGCCGTGACCCGGCCATCCGGATCCCGGGCCACAGCATGGACGCCGCCGAAGAACAGATCGGCCGAGGGCCACTCCCGCAGCGGGGAGTGGCCCTTCGCCATCCATGCCACGAGGTCCGCGGGGAACCCCGGCTCCACGTCGATGATGTCCTCGCTCGCGTGCAGGCGCGGCGCGGCGATCGCACTCGCGAGGTCGTCGCCGGCGTCGAGGGTGCGCAGCAGCACCTGCGTCAGTGCGGAGCGAATGCGCTCGCTGCCGCCCGTGCCGAGCGCGAGCAGCGACCCGTCCTCGCGGGCGACGAGGGTCGGCGCCATCATCGAGCTGAGTCGATCGCCCGGTAACAGTGAGTGGAAGCCGCCCGGATGCAGGTCGGCCTCGCCGAGCATGTTGTTGAGTGCGACCCCGGCCGCCACGGTCCCCGATCCGGAGCCATTCGACAGCGACAGGGCCGCGACGGATCCCTGCGCATCGAGCACCGACAGGTGAGTCGTGCCGCGGGGGACCTGCGCCCCCGAGCGGTGACGCTGGGTGGCCCGACGCAGGGCCTCGGGGAGATCGCGCCAGGCGTCACCCGATGCGGGCACCAGGCCCAGGCACTCCAGCACGATCGCGCCACCGAAGGCAGGTGGGGGATTGGTCCAGATCCACGCGTCACCGCGTCGCGCGCGCACCGGCGCGCGGTGCGCCACGGCGTACGAGCCCAGGTCCTCGATCGTGACGAGCCCGCCGTGCACGCCGATCTCGCGCGCCACGGGTTCGGCGAAGGCCACCCGGGGATCCTCGCCCGCGGCAAGCAGGTCGAGCATGTCGGCGTACGCCGGATTGCGGAAGGGCTTGCCCTCCAGTGGTGGTGCGAAGAGCGCGGCACTGGCGGGGGTGAGTTGCAGGATGGGGCCGATGACGCGGATGAAGTCGACCTGCACCGCGTCCAGCATCACCCCGTCGTGCGCAGCCAGGCGGGCGGGCGCGACGACCTCGGCCAGGGGGAGTCGGCCCCCCGCCGCGTGCAGGTCGAGCAGCCCGGCGAGAGTGCCGGGCACTGCGACGCTCGACCAGCCGACGTGGAACTCCTGCTGCGTCCCGGAGCCGAAGGTCACCGAGAGATTCGTCATCGGCTCGGGCTGCGCGGCTGGGTGACCATGACCGGGCATGTCGACGAAGAAGTCGGTGACGCGCGGTGCCTCGCCGGGGGCGGCGGCCAGGCAGAATCCCCCTCCGCCCAGGCTGGCCAGCGTGGGCTCGGCGACGGTGGCCGCGAAGGCCCCCGCCACGACCGCGTCGATTGCGGATCCGCCGATGCGGAGCATCTGCGCTGCGGCGTCACGGGTGAGTGCGGAGCCCGCAGCGACCGCCCCGCTGCCGGGCGGACCCGATGCCGCCACCGCAATCTCCCCGGTCACGCCCCGCACGCTATCCCGCGTCCAGCCCGGCGGGTCGGCGAAGCCGCCCCTGTCGGGCATAGCCTGACGGCGTGGTGGACTTCCTCGCGTCGGCGGGCCCGAGCCTCGGTGTCGAGGTCGAGCTCGCACTCGTCGACGCCGAGTCCGGTGACCTGGTGTGCGTGGCGCCCGAACTGCTCGCGCGCGTCGGCACCGATCACCCGGATGCCGAGCATCCCAAGATCAAGAAGGAGCTCTACCAGTGCACCGTCGAGGTGATCACGGGCGTGTGCGCGACGGTCGCGCAGGCCCGGGCGGACCTCGCTGAGTCGATGCGCGAGGTCGAGCGCGCCGCTGAGCAGTCCGGCGCGGCGATCATCGGCGCCGGCCTGCACCCCTACACCCCCTGGCACCAGCTCAGCCTGTCCGAGGGCGAGCGCTACCAGCGTCTGGTCGACACCATCGGCTGGCCTGCGCGGCGCCTGACCACTCACGGCGTGCACGTCCACGTCGGCGTCCGCTCCGGCGACAAGGCGATCGCGACGGTCAACGCGCTCACGGGCTACCTGCCCGTCTTCCTCGCCCTGTCCGCGGCGAGCCCGTACTGGAACGGGCGCGACACAGGTCTTGCCTCCACGCGCACGAAGATCTTCGAGTCGATGCCGACCACGGGCCTGCCTCCGCACCTGCGGGACTGGGTTGAGTTCAACGTCTTCCTCGACACGCTCATCGAGGCCGGGGCGATCGAGACGGTACGCGAGGTGTGGTGGGACATTCGGCCGCATCCTGGCTACGGCACCGTCGAGCTGCGGATGTGCGATGCCATGCCCACCCTGTGGGAGATCGCCGCGCTCGCGGCCCTCGCGCAGGCACTTGTGACGGACTTCGACCGCATGATCGACCGCGGTGAGACGCCTGAGGTGCCGCGGGAGTGGGTGCGGCGGGAGAACAAGTGGCGCGCAGCGCGCTGGGGCATCGAGGCCGACCTCGTCATCGACGAGTCGGGCCGCACCCGCCCGCTGCGCGACATCGTCGACGACATCGTCGAGCGACTGCTGCCCGTCGCCACGGAACTCGGCTGCGCGGCCGAGCTCGCGGACCTGCGCCGCATCGCCGCGGAAGGCCCGAGCTACGTCCGCCAGCGCAGGATTGTCGCCGAGGGCGGTGACCTGCCCGGGGTCGTGCGCGCGCTGCGAGCGGAACTCGCGGACTCGATCGCGGAGGAGGTCGCCGGGTCGTGACCGCCGCCATCACGTCCCTCACGACGGCGAGGGAGCACGAGCTCGTCGCCTTCCGCCGCCGCCTCCACGCCAACCCCGAGCCTTCCTACGCCGAGCACGCGACCACGCAGGCCATCGCCGAGCGCCTTCAGGTCGCGGGTCTGCGTCCTCAGGTGCTCGAGATCGGCACGGGCCTGGTCTGCGACGTGCCGGGCAACGCGCCAGGGCCCCTCGTCGTGCTGCGCGCCGACATCGACGCGCTGGCCATGCCCGATGGCACGACGACGGAGTACCGCTCGCGCCGCGAGGGTGTCGCGCACGCCTGCGGCCATGACGCGCATACCTCGATCGTGCTCGGTGCCGGACTCGTGCTGCGCGCGCTGACCGAGATCGAATCCGTGCCGGGCACCGTGCGCCTGGTCTTCGAGCCCGGCGAGGAGTCGATCCCCGGCGGAGCGGTCGAGATCGTGCGGGAAGGCTGGATCACAGGAGCGGCGTACGTGCTCGGCCTGCACTGCGACCCCAAGATCGACCTCGGCCAGATCGGCCTGCGCACCGGTGCGCTCACCGCAGCCTCCGACACGGTCGAGATCGTCGTCAGCGGCCCGGGCGGGCACACGGCGCGACCGCAGCTCACCGTCGACCTCGTGCAGGTCATGGCGGAGCTCGCCGCGGGGCTTCCGCGCGAGGTGCGCCGACGCCTCGGAGCGCCCGATGGCCCGCCCGGCAACGGCGACGACGAGGTGGTGGTCGTCTTCGGCGCCGTGCACGCCGGCGACGCGGCCAATGTCATCCCAGCGCACGGCACGCTGCGCTGCTCGGTGCGCTGCGCCGATCGCGCTGCCTGGGATCGTGCCGAGACGGTGGTGCGCGAGGTGGTCGCCGAGCTCCTCGATGGCTCGGGTGCGACCTGCACGGTCGACTACCGCCGCGGCACGCCGCCGGTCGTCAATGACGCGGCAGCCATCGAGGTGCTGGACACTGCCGCACGCGCGGTCGTCGGCGATGTCGGTGTCCTGGAGGCACCGCGCTCGATGGGCGCGGACACCTTCGCGTGGTTCGGCGAGCACGCTCCATCGGCGTACGCGCGGCTCGGCACCCACTCCGGCGACCGACCCAGGCGCGACCTGCACGCCTCGACCTTCGACATCGACGAGCGTGCCATCGCCATCGGGACGCGTTTCCTCGCCGAGGCGGCCCTCATCGCGCTGCTGCGCCACCCTGCCTGACCCCGTCTCCTCTGTGGCACCCCCGGGGATGCACGACGGCAGGGTCCGGGGCAGGCTGTTGGGGTGAACCCGATCGACTCCGCCGCCGAGCTCATCGCCGGCGGATTCCGGCGCCTGGTCTCGGGTGACCCCGAGGGTCAGCCGGAGTGGGTGCGCGAGCTCGAGCACGGCTCGGACACGGGCTACTTCGGCCCCGGGTCCGCGGCGTGGGCCGTCCACGGTTCCCTGCCGACTCTTGTGGGCGGCATCCGGGCACTCCTCGTGCAGGCGCTGCACCCCGCGGCCCTCGCGGGCGTGCAGCAGCACTCGCGCTACGAGGAGGACGCCCTCGGTCGCCTCGCCGGCACGACCCAGTGGCTCACCGTCGTGACCTTCGGCGACACGACGCAGGCCGACCGCGAGTGCGCGCGTGTGCGTGGACTCCATCGCCGGGTGCGAGGGTTCTACGAGTCCCAGGGCATCGAGAAGCCCTATGCCGCGAGCGATCCTGAGCTGCTGCGCTGGGTCCACGTGGCCTTCACCGACTCCTTCCTCGCTACCCATCGCGTCTGGGGAGGCCCCATTCCTGGCGGCGAAGACGCCTACGTGCGCGAGTGGGCGAAGGCAGGTGACCTCGTCGGCGTCGTCGATCCGCCGCGCTCCGTCGCGGAGCTCGACGCCCAGATGGCGGGGTTCGCGCCCGTGCTCACGCGATCGGAGGCGAGCGAGCGCACCGTGCGATTCATCCGGCAGGCTCCACTCCCGCTGCCCGCGCGGCCGCCCTATGGCGTGCTCTTCGCGGGTGCCGTCGCGACCCTTCCCGCGCAGCAGCGCCGCCTGCTCGGTCTGCCGCCCGTGCCGCTGGCGGTCGCGCGACCAGCCGTCGGGGCGCTGCTCGGTGCGATGGGGGCGATCCTCGGCCGGCAGTCACCGTCGCAGCGCAACGCGCGCCGTCGCGCCGCGCGCCTGGATGTCGCCTGACGCCGCAGCGGGCTCAAGGAGCGTCGGGTACGTCGCGAGCGTTCTTCTGGGCCTGGTTGATCACGGTGGCACCGCTCACGAGTGCCTTGCGCCATGGCGGCACCCCATCGATCTCGATCTCGAGGGAGAAGGACAGGAATGTCCGGATGAGGACGATGAGTCCCAGGACGACGACGTTGTCGAGGGTGGGGGCGACGGCGACGGTGCGGATGAGGTCGCCTGCGACGAGGATCTCGAGGCTGAGCAGCAGCACGCCGCCGAAGGTCTGGCGCATGAGCTTGTACGCCGCGGAGCCGCTGCGACTGCGGATCCACAAGCGCAGGGAGACGAAGCCGGCAAAGAACAGGCCGATCATGAGGACTGCCGCCGCGATGACCTCGAACGTCTGGGCCACGACCAGCATCGCCTGGGTGTAGGTCTCCTCGTTCACGATGCCGCCCCGGTCACGACGACATTCCTATCAGCGCCCTGATCTCGTCGAGGGTGCCTTCGACCAGTTCATGGGGATCGGGCACGAGCGAGGCGTCCGTGGCGAAGCCCACCGTCACCGTGCCGGCGTAGGAGAAGACCGTGCAGGTCATCGGCTGGTCACCTGAGGACGGAGCGAAGCCGATCACCTGGCGCACGCCCACACCGGCGAAGGTGAGTGGGGCGCGTGGGCCGGGGACGTTGGTGAGCACGCCCACGGCCTTGTTGGCGAAGAAGTCCGTGAGCGCGGTGCTCACCGGGCGCGGCGCGGCGGAGATCCCCCGCTGCACGCCGAAGGTGATGATCGGCTCCTCTGAGCGCTTGATCCGGTCCATGCGCGCGCGGGTGCGCTGGAGCCGCTCGACGGGGTCACCGGGATCGAGGGGCAGCACGGCCATGACGAGCGCAAAGAAGTTGCCCAGGTCCTCCGGGAGGTTCTCGGCGATGGGCACGAGGTTGACCGGCACCATCCACTCGATCTCGGCGACGTCCTCCACCCCGCGTGCGTGGAGATAGCGACGCAGGCCGCCGGCGACGGCCGTGAGCAGGACGTCGTTGACGCTCGCGCCATGGTGGCGTCCGACCTCCTTGACCGCGTCGAGTGGGATCCCGGGGGACCATGCAACGGCCTTGTGCAGGCCGGGCGTTCCGCTCCACACCGTGCGCACGGTGGTGCCGCGCAGCGCGAGCTTGGCGACCGACGCCGTGGTGTTGGCGAACCTGTTGTCCAGGCCCATGGCCTCGAAGGCATCGACGAGCCGGCCGGGGCTGCGCAGGACCTCCGCCCAGATCTCCGCGCCGGTGCCCAGGGCGCGACGGGTGTCCCGGGTGAGGGTGTTCGCGCCGCGCGCGACAGCGCGCGCGGCGTCGGCGATGGCCTCTCCGGTCGCCGTCACGATGCTCGCCGCCATGCCCGCGGGTCCGCCGGTCGGCCTGCTCCGCGCCACCATGGCCACCACGCGCGGGTCGGTCGTGTCGCACAGGCTGAGCATCACCTGGGTGAGTCGCACGCCGTCGGCGATCGCATGGTGGAAGCGGCAGACGAGCGCTGATCCGACGCCACCGCCATCGAGCGACACCCGCTCGACGAGGGCGATGTCCCACAGCGGCCGGTCGCGGTCCAGCGGTCGCGCCCTCTGCTCCGACACGTACTGCTCCAACTCGGCCATGCCGGCGGGCTCGGGCAGCTGCACGCGCCTGATGTGGCGCTCAAGGTGGAAGTGCGCATCGGCCTGCCACACCCATCCGCCCTCGCTCAGGAGCGCGCGGGAGCGGAAGACGGGGAAGCGCTCGATCACGCGCTCGGTGATCGCCTGGATGAGCGCATCCCACTCCGGCTCGGCGTCGAAGAGCATCACGCCGTCGATGACCATGAGGTTGTTGGGCCGATCCATGGTGAGCCACAGCGCGTCCTGTGCGCTCATGGGTCGCTGGTCGTCCGGCACGGCTCGCCTCTCTGACCGGGGTGTCCCGGCCCCGGGCCGGCGGAGCCGCCCCTGTCGGGTCACCACGGTACGCCGACTCCGCGGTCCCGGTGACAGGATGCCCGCATGAGCGAGCCGGTGTTCGTGCCCTCGGGGTCGCCCACCCGCATGGCCGCCTTCGCCGCTGCGGCGAGCGGCAGGGCCGGCCGGGACCTGACGGCGTACGACGACCTGCACGCCTGGTCCGTCGCTGAACCCGACGCCTTCTGGTCGCTGGTGTGGGATCACTTCGGCGTCGTCGGCGAGCGAGGCGAAGTGGCGGCGGAGCCCGCGGCACTCCCGGACGCGAGGTTCTTCCCCGGCGCGAGCCTCAACATCGTCGACACCTACCTGCGACCGGTGCCCGAGCGGGACGCTGAAGGGCTGCCGATCGTGGTGCAGACCGCTGAGGTGGGCGAGTCGATCCGCGTCGTCGCATCGCTCACGCGGGAGGAGTTGCTCGAGCGCGTGTCCGCGACCGCGGCCGCCCTCCGAGCCCGCGGCGTCACGCCGGGGGACCAGGTCGCGCTTGTGCTTCCGGTCGGCATCGAGGCCCTCGTCGTTACCCTCGCGGGCCTCGCGGTGGGCGCGGTGGTGTCGAGTGCGGCGCCGGAGTTCGGCGTGCCCGCGATCGTGGACCGCTTCGGCCAGCTCGACCCTGTGGTCCTCGTGGGCACCACGTCCTATCGCTGGGCGGGCAAGCGCCATGATCGCCGCGACCACCTGGTCGAGCTCGTGCGCGAGCTGCCGAGCGTGCGTGCGGTGCTCGTCGTCCCCGGGGCCGACGACCTCACCAGCCCGATCGATCCGGATGTCGTCGACGTGGCGGGGATCGCGGCCCGCTGCGTGGCCGGGAGTGACCGACTGCTCCAGGTGGACCTGCTCACCGACGCGGAGCGGCGCCATCGCGGAGCAGCCCTGAAGGCGGAGGTGCTGCCCTTCGATCACCCGGCCTACGTGCTCTTCTCCTCCGGCACGACGGGCAAGCCCAAGTGCCTCGTGCACCGCGCAGGAGGCGTGCTCGTCAAGCACCTGGTCGAGGCGGCCCTGCACGGCGACTTCGGCCCGGGTGATCGCGTCGGCTTTTACACCACCACCGGCTGGATGATGTGGAATTGGGCGGTGTCAGTCCTCGCGACCGGCGCGACGCTCGTGCTCCACGACGGCGCCCCGGCGTACCCCACGAGCGACGCGCTCTTCTCACTCGCTGACGTTGCCGACCTCACCCACCTCGGCCTGGGTGCGCGCCTGCTCGATGCCATGCGCTCCGACGGGCGCGCTCTGCGCGAGGGACGGGATCTCACGCGTCTGCGCATGGTGCTCGTGACCGGCTCCCCGCTCACCGAGCCCACTGCGCGCTGGCTCGTCGACGAGCTCGGCGAGGCAGTGATGCCGCAGCCCATCTCGGGCGGCACTGACCTCGTCGGCTGCTTCCTCTCGGCCTCGCCGACCCTGCCGGTGTTGCCCGGCGAGATCACCCGACCCGCCCTGGGCATGGACGTCGTGGTCTACGACGACGACGGCAGCCCTACGACCGACGGCACCCCGGGCGAGCTCGTCTGCCGCAATTCCTTCCCCACCGTGCCGCTGGGCATCTGGGGCGATGACGACGGATCCCGCCTGCACGACACCTACTTCGCGCGCTTCCCCGGCGTGTGGACGCACGGCGACCTGACCTCGCGCACGGACAACGGCGGCTTCATCATCCACGGGCGGTCCGACGCGACTCTCAACGTCGCGGGCGTGCGCATCGGCACGGGCGAGATCTACGCCGCACTCGAGCACGTGTCGGACGTCGTCGATGCCCTCGCCTTCGCTCAGTCCTGGGACGGCGACACGCGCATGGTGCTCCTGGTCGTCCTCGCGCCCGGCACCGCGCTGGACGACGACCTGCGCGACCGCATCCGCAGCACCCTGCGCGAGCGCGGCTCCCCGCGGCATGTGCCCGCCGTGATCGCCCAGGTGGCCGAGCTGCCGCGCACCCTCACGGGCAAGCTCGCGGAGATCGCCGTGGCAGACACCGTCAACGGCCGGCCGGTGCGCAATCGCGACGCCCTCGCGAATCCCGAGTCGCTCGATTCCATCGCCGCGCTGGGGGAACTGCGGGCCTGAGCGTTCCGCTGCGCGGACTGGCAGGGTCGGCGTATCCCGGGCCGGTCGGCAGGATGTGCCCATGGAAGCAGCGCAGGCACTCCTCCTCGACGTCGGCGTCGTGCTCTTCAAGTCCGCCTGGGAGATCGCCGACGACTACGAGCGCCTGCGCGGCCTGCCCGCTGGCACGGTCGTGGGCCGTGGTCCGCTCGAGTGGACAGCCCCCGACGAGACCTGGGAGCGCTACCGACGCGGTGAGATCACCGAGCGGGAGTACTGGCTCACCTTCGCCGACACTGCGGTGGCCAACGGCGCGCCGCTCGACGGCCACCCGCATCTCATGCGCGCGATGTTCCAGCAGCCCGGAGTGGAGCCCGTGCGTCCCGAAGCCCTCGCCCTAGTCGAGGAGTGCAAGGTCGCGGGTCGCAAGCTCGGCATTCTCACCAATGAGCTCATGGACTTCCAGGGCCGGGAGTGGGTGGAGTCACAGGGGTGGTTCCCGGACTTCCCCGTGCTCGTCGACTCGTCCGAACTCGGCATCCGCAAGCCCGACCCGCGCCCCTACCTCCTCTCCGCCGAGCTGCTCGGGCTGCCGCCCGAGGCGATCGTCTTCATCGACGACAACCCCGCCTACGTCGCGGGAGGCAGCGCCGTCGGGATGCGCAGCATCCTCCTCGACGTCCTCGACCCGGCCGCGGCCTTCGACGAGGCCAGGAGAGAACTCGGCCTATAGTCCCCGGCGCCCGTCGGTGGCATGTGCCACGATGTCCTGGCACCGCCACGGGGGAGGTGCTCGTTCAGGATTCGGGGGAATCCATGTCCATCGGGGGGACCGACGCTCGCGTGCTCGTGCTCGGGGGCGCTCCAGGCGACGACATTGCCGGGCTCATGGGAGTCCTCGGCGGCGCGGGATACCGCGTGGACGTGCGCGACCACTCCGACGCCACGGGCCGGCTCCCCATCGAGGCCATGGACTACGACATCGTCGTGCTCAGCCCGCGTGCCCTCGCCCCCCAGCCCGCTCCGGCTGCCGAGCTCGGCGATGTCGTAGTCGGCCGGCTGCGCATCGATTCGCGACGGCGGCTGGTCATGGTCGACGAAGCGCCCGTGCGCATGTCCGCGCGCGAGTTCACCCTGCTCCACCACCTGGCCGCACACCCGGGCGTCGTCTTCAGCCGGGAGGCGCTGCTGCGGGCGGTGTGGGGGTCGACTTGGCGCACCGAGGGCTCCGTGACGGAGTACATCCGCCGCCTGCGCATGATCCTCGCGCCCACCGGTCTCGGCGAGTGCATCGTCACCCGCAAGGGCTTCGGCTACTCCTTCGACCCTGACGCAGCGGGCTGACTACCTGCGGCGCGCGGCGAAGCCGAGGTAGGCCAGCCCCGCCAGCCCCACCGCGGTGGCCACGCCCGCGACCGTGCGCTGCTTGCGCACCGTCGGCTCGATCTCGGCGTAGGGGATCGTGCTGAAGCTCACCATCTCGTAGCGGGTCTTGTAGCGATCGCCCAGCGCGCGGTGCAGCAGCAGCTCGGTGCTGTGCAGGGCGCGGTAGGACAGTGAGTTCACGGAGTCGCGCATCTCGATGAAGTTGTGCAGCGCGAGGTCGGCGATCGCGTCGCCCTGGGGCTTGCGGATCCGCGCGTAGGCATCGAGGGCGGGCTCCCAGCTGCCGGCGTGCAGCTCCAACTGCGCGACGAGCTCGATGCAGTCCTCGAACCCGGCGTTGGCTCCCTGGCCGTAGAAGGGGCAGATGGCGTGGGCGGCATCGCCGACGAGGGCTACGCGGCCGGCGTTCCACGGCGAGCACCGAACGGTGAGGAGCGCGCCCACCGGATTGAGGCGGTAGTCCTCTTCGAGGCCCGGCATGAGTTCGGAGGCGTCGGGGTAGTTGTCGTCGAAGTAGCGGCGGGCCTGCTCAGGGGTGGAGATCTCCTCGAAGGAGCCCGGTCCCGACCGCGGCCAGAAGAGCGTAGCGGTGAAGGACTTGTCGAGGTTGGGCAGGGCGATCATCATCGAGGCGCCGCGCGGCCAGATGTGCAGGGCGCCCGGGTCCAGGGCGTAGTCGCCGTCGACCGGCGGGATCGTGAGCTCCTTGTAGCTGTGGCTGAGGTAGTCCTGCGAGAAGTCGAAACCCACGCGGCCCTGCATCGCCCGCCGCACGACACTGAAGGCCCCGTCCGCGCCGATGATGGCCTGAGCCGTGATGTCGACCGATCCCTCCGGGGAGGCGAAGGACATCGTGCGGGCATCGAGGTCGAGCGCGGTGAGCCGGTGCTCGAAGTGCAGGCTGACTCCGGGCAGCTTCTCCGCGGCGTCGAGGAGCACGGCGTTGAGCTCGCCTCGGCTGATCGAGTTGATCCCGCGCTCGCCGTCGGCGCTGTAGGGCTGGAACTCCTCCTCGCCTGTCACGGTGTGGATCATGCGGCCGCGCATGAGCAGTCCGCGCGCGAGGACGTCGTCCTCGAGCCCGACCTGCTGGAGGGCGGTGAGCCCGCGCGTGGAGATGGCGAGGTTGATGCTCCGGCCCCGCTCGGCTCCCGCCTGGCGCGGGTCGGGGCGCCGCTCGTAGACGGCCACGTCGTAGCCGCGCTGGCCCAGCATGGTGGCCAGCAGGGCGCCGGTGAGCCCGGCCCCGACGATCGCGACGCGCTCGGTCATGACGATGCCTCCCGCAGTGGCGTGGTGGTGAGATCGAGGAACGACTCGGCGTTGCCGCCGAGGATGAGGGCGCGTTCATCCTCGCTGAGGAAGTCCGCTCCGCGCACGACCGCGCCCGCGGGTCGCTCGCCGAGCGGGTAGGGGTAGTCCGAGCCCATCATCACGTGGTCGGCCCCCATGGTGTCGACGAGCAGACGCAGCGCTCGGGGGTCGAAGACGACCGAGTCCACGGAGAAGCGGCCCAGGTACGCCGACGGGGGCAGTGTCGAGACGCCGACGACATCGGGGCGCTGGTGCCAGGCGTTCTCCAGGCGGCCGAGCCAGTAGGGGAAGGAGCCGCCTCCGTGCGCGAAGCAGATGCGCAGCGATGGATCGATCCGGTCGAAGGCACCCCCGAGGATCATCGCCAGGATCGACAGGTGCGTCTCGGCCGGCATTCCGACGAGCCACTGCGCCATCCAGCGGCTCGTGCGCGCGCTCGCGCCCATGTCCCAGGGGTGCACGAACACGGGCACGCCCAGTGCGGCGCAGTGCTGCAGGAACTCGACCGTGCCCGGGTCGTCGATATCGCGATCGCCCACGTGGTTGCCGATCTCCACGCCCCGGTGGCCCGCAGCGACGGCCCGCTCGAGCTCGGTGCAGGCGGCATCGACGTCCTGCAGGGGGACCTGGCAGAAGGGCACCAGGCGCTCGGGCAGACGCCCGCAGATATCGAGCGTCAGGTCGTTGAAGATGCGGGCGACGGCCGTCGCCTCTGCGGCCGGACGCTCGTAGGAGAAGAAGACGGGGGTGGGTGAGACGACCTGGATATCGACGCCATCGGCGTCCATGTCGGCGGCGCGGACCTCGGGGTCCCAGCACTGGTCGGTGATGCGCCGGAACTCGGCATCGCCGAGCATGATCATCGCGTCGCGCTCGCCCTCCAGGCGCAGGCTCGGCCACGGCCCGGGCGCACCGGTCGCCTCGGTAAGGTCCGGCCAGCCGCGCGGGACGTCGTGGGAGTGGACGTCGATGACGGGCAAGGTCACCCCTTGCCGGGATGCAGGTGCCCGCACGAGCCGCAGGTGCGCGCCGACTCGTCGGCGTAGAAGGCCTCGAAGATCGGCGGGAGGTCGGCGGTGATGTCGCGCACCTGGAGTTCGACCTCGTGCACCCGCGCGCCGCACTCGGGGCAATACCACTGGAACTTCTCCAGGGTGCCTTCCGCGCGTGGACGCTCGAAGACCAAGCCGATCGACCCCTCCTCGGGGCGCTGGGGGGAGTGGGGCATGTTGCGCGGCAGCACCCACATCTCGCCCTCGCGGATGTCCACGCGAGCCGGGCCCTCGGGCGTCATCAGGTTGACGTGCATGTTGCCGCGCACCTGATAGAAGACCTCCTCGTAGGGGTCGACGTGGAAGTCCGTGCGTTGGTTGGGGCCGCCGACCACCATCACGATGAAGTCCTCGTGACCGGGGAACATCTCCTTGTTCGCCACGGGCGGCTTCAGGCTCGGGCCGTGCTCATCGACCCAGGCATTGAAGTTGAGGGTCTTGGTCACGTCGGACATGGTCACTCCTCTCCTGACGGGACGGCAGAGCGCACGGCCACTGCCTGGATCTCGATGAGCAGATGGGGATGGGGAAGCTCGCGGACTGCCACGGTGGTGCGAGTCGGGCCCGTGTGGTCGAAGTACTCCGCATACACCTCGTTGTATCCCGCGAAGTCGTCCATGTCGACGAGGTAGCTCGTCACCTGCACGAGGTCGCCGAGGTCGCAGTCGACTGAGCGGAGGATGTCGCGGATGTTGTCGATGACGGCACGCGTCTGCTCGCGGATGTCCAAGCGCACCCTGCCATCGGCGTGCACCTGGACGCCGGCGAAGGTGTCGTCGGCTCGTCTGCTGCTCGTGCCCGACACCCACACGAGATCGCCCACGACCTTGACGTGGGGGTAGGCCCCGCGGGGCGTGGCCTTGCCGGGCACGACACGCGACAGCCCGGCAGGGGCAGGACCTCCGCCTGGCCGGGTCTTGCTCGCGTCGCCGGACATGACCGCATTGTCTGCCCCCGGGGCCATGCTCGGCAATTGCCCATCCGGCGCCGGGCCATGCCCCAGCGGACATAGCCTGGGGGCATGGACCAGGTCGCCTCGCCCGAGCGGCTCCTCGACGGCCGCCTCAAGCTGCGCCACCTCGTGCTCGCCACCACGATCGCCGACGCCGGCAGCCTCGCCCGGGCCGCCGAGCAGCTGCGCATCACGCAGCCCGTGGTGACGCGCGGCCTGCAGGACCTCGAGTCCGTGCTCGGCGTACCGCTCTTCGAGCGCTCCGCACAGGGGGTGTCTCCGACCGTCTACGGCACGGCGTTCATCGAGCACGCGCGCGGCGTGATCGCGCAGATCCGTCAGGCGGGCCGCGCACTCGGCGATCTTGCGGCCGCCGACGCGGGCACGGTCACCGTCGGCACCCATCTCGCCGGATCCAATGTCCTGCTGCCGCTCGCCATCGCGCGACTCAAGGCGGCGCACCCGGGCGTGACCGTCATCGTGCGCGAGTCCACGCCCGATCGGCTGCAGTCACTGCTCCTGGTCGGCGATGTCGACCTCACCGTGGGCCGGCTCACGCCCGCGGATCCGCGGATCGACCAGGTGCGGCTCTACGTCGAGCCCATCGTCCTCGTCGTGCGCGCCGATCACCCCGTGCTCGCGGGACGCGTGCCCACCTTCGCGGCCCTCGCGACGCTGCCCTGGATCGTCCCCGTGGCAGGCACCGCGCTGCGCCGCGAGATGGAGCAGCTCTTCAGCACACAGGGGCTGCCGTGGCCGAGCAACCGCGTCGAGTGCACCAGCGCACTCACCCTGCGCCGCCTCATCCTCGACGGCGACTGCGTGGCCGCCCTGCCCGAGCTGGTCGCGCTCCACGATGACGACCTCGCCGTGGTCACCCCGTCAGACGTCGACCTGGCGCGCCTCACCCGTCCCGTCGGCGTGAGCACCGTGCGCGATCGCTGGATGCCGCCGGCGGTGGAGACATTTCTCGACGACCTCTCGGTGGTCGCCACGGAGATCCGCGAGCGCGAGCCCGTCTCCTGACGCTGCCTCACTGCAGCAGTGCGCGAGTGAGGGCATCGCGCCTGAGCGCCGATACAGGCGAGGTGGGGTCCAGGATCTCGTAGTGGGTGTCGCCGGGGATGACGGTGAGTTCGGCGTCGATGCCGTGCGCGCGCAGATGGGCGAGGTAGGCCTCGCTCTGCGACAGGGGCACGTCGATGTCCTCGGTGCCGTGCAGGAGGAGACGACGCGATCCCGGATCCGGGGCGAGCGCGCCCGGATCCGTCACGGCGTACCTCTCCGGGACGTCCTCCGGACGCCCGCCCATGAAGGTGTCGATCGCGCCGTCGCCGAGCTTCTCGGCGCTGCCGATTGCCAGGCAGGCGACGGGGGCGTGGAGCACCACGAGATCGAATGCAGCTGCGTGCGGATCCGCCCCGACGGCGTCCGCGGGCAGGGAGCGACGCGAGGTTGCCCAGGCAGCGAGGCCGCCGCCGGCGGAGTGGCCGAGGAGCGCGCGCCGGGAGGTATCGATGCCGTGGCGGGCCGCCTCCGTGAGTCCCTGGTCGATCGCGGTGACGACGTCGCTCATCGTGGTCGGCCAGGGGAACTCGTACGTGCGGTACTCGATGCTCCACACCGCGAAGCCGTGCGCGGCCAGGTCGAGGCAGGTGCCCTCCTCGAGGTCGAGGCGCCAGACGGGACGCCAGTAGCCGCCGTGGATGACGATCACCAGGGGCGGCCGCTCCGGCCCTTCCTCCGGAATGAACCACTCGCCGAACTGCCGCGGGTGCTCGCCGTAGGGCTCGGTGAAGCGGCGCATCGCTAGGCCAGACGCCGGCGAAGCGCGTCCGCTGCGCGCCAGCAGTCGAGGTACGTCGAGTAGAGCGGCACGGGGGCGAACCTGATGATGTCGGGGTTGCGGGTGTCGGCGATGACCCCGTCGAGGTCGCGCAGGATCGCCGCGAGCTCGTGGATGTCCCGCGAGAAGCGCACGGACATCTGGCAGCCATGCTGCGCGGGATCAGCGGGCGTCACCACGTGCAAAGCCCCTTCGCCGGTCTCGGCGCGCACTTCGCCGAGGAGGTCGCGCAGATAGCCGGTGAGGCGCAGGCTGCGCTCGCGCAGCACGCTCATGCCGACCTCGTCGAAGATCTCAAGCGACACCTGCACGGGTGCCATCGCGAAGATGGGGGGATTCGACACCTGCCAGGCATCGGCCGAGGGCGGCGGATCGAAGTCGCGCTCCATGCGGAAGCGCCTGTCCGTGCGCGTGCCCCACCAGCCCGCGAGGCGCGGCAGCGATGTGTCCTTCGCATGGCGCTCGTGGATGAAGCAGCCGGCCAGGGACCCGGGACCGGAGTTGAGGTACTTGTAGGAGCACCACGCGGCGAAGTCGACGTCCCAGTCGTGCAGCGACACCGGGACATTGCCCGCGGCGTGCGCGAGGTCCCAGCCGACGACCGCACCCACCTCGTGCCCTGCAGCGGTGATGGCTGGCATGTCCATCCACTCGCCGGTGAGGTAGTTGACCGCGCTGAGGAACACCACGGCCACCTCGTCGCCCAGGTCGCGAATCGCCTGCACGACGTCCTCGGTGCGCAGCGTGTCCTCCCCGTCGCGAGGTCGCAGTCGCACGACATGCGCGGCCGGATCGAGCCCGTGCCAGGCGGCCTGCGATGCCAGGGCGTAGCCGTCGGACGGGAAGACGATGTCCTCCATGACGATCTTGGTCCGCCGACCGGACGGGCGGTAGAAGGTCGCGAAGAGCAGGTGGATGTTGACGGTGAGCGAGTTCATCACCACCACCTCGTGCGGCAGCGCGCCCACGAGCCGAGCGGTGGGGTCGGTGAGCGCCTCGTGGTAGTCCTTCCACGGCCGCGGGCCCGTGAGCTGCCCCTCCACTCCCCAGGTGGCCCACCGGTCGAACTCGGTGAGCAGCGCGTCGCGCGTGGCCTTCGGCTTCAGGCCGAGGGAGTTTCCGGCGAAGTAGGCGACCTCGCGGTAGGCAGATCCGGGGGCGTCGGGGAAGTCGAGAGGGGGCGCGAAGGGCGGGACGTGGAAGCGCTCGCGCCAGCCGGGATCCTCGCTGTCGAGCGTGGGGTCGAAGTCGCGCACGCTCAGATTCTCGTCCGTGACGACCACAACTCGGGGAAGGCCTGCCGCTGGAGGCTCTTCTCCAGCCAGGCCAGGCCCGCGGATCCGCCGGTGCCCACCTTCGCTCCCATGGAGCGCCGTACCGCCATGAGATGGCGGTAGCGCCAGTCGCTGAACTCCTCGGCGATGTCGGTGAGTGATTCGGCGAGCTCGCGCAACTGCGTGCCGTGGCCGTTGTCGACGTAGACCTGCACCCAGGCGTCCTCGATGGCCTCGTCCCACTCGTGGGTGGCATCCCTGGGTGCTTCCAGCGCCGCCGTGGGCACGGGGTAGCCCTGCCGGGCGAGATACGCGAGCACGTCGTCGTAGAGGCTCGGTGCGGCGAATGCGGCGACGAGTTCGTCGTAGTGGCTGCCGGCGAGGTGCTTGTGCGGCCGCAGGAGGGCGGGATCCTTGAAGCCGAGCAGGAATTCGACGTGCCGATAGAGGAAGGACTGGAAGCCGGACGCCTCGCCGAGTGCCTCGCGGAAGGCATTGAAGTCGGGTGGGGTCATCCATGTGAAGCTGACCCAGGAGGCGTTGAGCCCGCGGAAGTGGTCGCGGCTGCGCCGCAGTGCGAGCAGGGCCTCGCCGAGCTGGTCCTCGCGCAGGAATCGCTGGGCGGTCCGCCACTCGAAGGCGAGCAGGTTGAAGTAGAGCTCCATGATCTGCGACAGGACGAGGAACATGTATTCGCCGGGCTCGTCGGTCGCGGTCTTCTGCAAGGTCGCCAGGGTCGAGGCGCGGACGTAGGCGTCGTAGGGGGTCGTGTCCTCGAACTCGACCCTGGGGGCCTGGGTCGGGGTGCGTGGCTCGCCGTCGGCCGGGCCGCTCGCGGCCGCCTGCTCCCGGTCCCTGTTCGAGGGGTTGCGCCTGCTGGTCATGGGGCCAGTGTGGTCCTCCGCTGGCCGCTCCACCAGGGACCTGCGGCAACTGCCGGAACGGGCAGAGGCGGTATGCCTGGCGCCAGCGAAGGGTCATCATCCGAACGGATGAGGAACCCGGGAGCAACCGGGTCCGTCAACATGGGGACGAGCCGGATGGCTCGGCCCTCGACAGGGGCAGACAGGAAGCAGGGACTCATGCGTTCGAATGCCCGCCGCGGCCTCAGCATCGCGGCAGCCACGATCATCGCCCTGGGCGGAGCCGGCGTGCTCACTGCCTGCGGGGGTTCATCTGAGAGCACGACGTCCAGTGCCGCTGCGGCGCCGTCTGAGACCGACGGAGGCACAGCAGTGATCGGACCCGTCATCGTCGAGCCCGGCCAGACCACCGCCGAGGTGCAGGTCGGCCGCGTCATCACCTTCAACGTCGACGACGTCATGGCCTGGATGATCTCCTCCAGCGATGAGGCCGTCGTCGCGGTCACCGCGGGCAAGGACGATGGCTCCGCACAGTTCCTCCCCGGCGGCGAGGCTCTCTCGCCCGGCACCGCCGAGATCACCCTCACCAACATGGACGACACCGACGAGAAGTGGGTTGTCACGGTCACCGTGACGGAGTAGGGCCACTCTCTGCGTCGATCCCCCGGATCAGCCGTCACGGATGACGGCCCGGGGGATCGACGCATGTAAGGCACGGCCGGATGGGCCAGATGGGCCAGATGGGCTGCGCAGCGTCCGCTGTCGAGCGGGGTGGACACTGGAGCCATGGGCGGCGTCACCATCCTTGCGGCGCTCCTCGCCGTCGCGGGTGTCGGATTCAGCGCGTCATCACCACCGCCGCAGTCCGGCTCGATCACGGCGTACGTCGCCCAGGCGGTGATCACCCCCGCGGGCGATGTGCGGGTCACCGAGACGATCACCTACGCCCTCGACCCAGGGACCGGCCACGAGCTCGTCCGCACGATCCCGTCGTGGGAGGCGCTCCCTGACGGCAGGCGCTGGCTGCACCCGGTCACCGTGGAGACGGTCACGGCCGATGGCGCACCCGTGCCCTTCGACATCGCCGAGTCCGATGCTGCCGTCGAGGTGACGGTGAGCGCGCCCGATCCCGCCACCTCAGGCACCCGCGACTACGCCATCGTCTATTCGGTGACCGGTGCGCTGCGCAGCCTGGAGGCAGCTGACCTCGCTGCGAGCAATCCCTACGGATTCGCCGTCGGTGACGTGGAGTTCTCCTGGGACTTCATCGGACGAGACTGGGACCTGCCGAAGTCGAATGTCCGCATCACCCTTGCGGGTCCGGGGCCGATCCTGGCCGGACAGTGCATCGACGGCGGCCTGGGTGCAGCATCGACGATGCCCGTCGAGACCGCGGAGTCGCCCGCGCAAGGCTGCACCGATCGCATCAGCGGCAGCGAGATGACGGTGCGGGCCCCCTTCGTCGATGCCGGTCGGGGACTTGCCGTGGTCGTGGCCTTCCCCGGCCAGGCGTTCACGACATCGTTTGCGCCGGTCATCGAGGAACCGTCGCTCACCCGCTTCCTCGTGCCGGGGGTCCTCATCCTCATGCTGGCCGCACTCGTCGTGGTCGCCGTCATCGTCCTGCGACGGCGCCGCCGGGTGACACCGTCTTCGGTGGTGGCGCAGGGCCCTGGTAGCGGCTAGCGTCTGGCGTCGTGATGGGTTCACCGGGCCCGTGCCCTGCCTGCGAGACAGTCGAACTTCAGCGCCGCGGCGGCAAGGACTTCTGCCCCCAGTGCTACTACATCCAGCCTTGCTGCGACGGCGGCGAGTGCGCGGTCTGATCCCCGACCTCTAGCCTGGGCCGATGCGCGCCATCCAGGTCACCCGCTTCGGCGGCCCCGAAGTCCTCGAGCTCGTCGAACTCCCCGACCCCGATCCGATCCCGGGGCTTGAGGTACTCGAGGTGGATGCCGCGGGGGTCAACTACGCCGACACGCACGCCGTGGAGAACTCCTACCTCTCCGCGCAGGAACTGCCCTTCATCCCCGGAGCCGAGATCGTCGGCCGGACCGCCGACGGTCGCCGCCTGTGCGGATTCACTGCGAGCGGATCCGGTGGCTACGCCGATCGCGCGCTCATCGCACCCGCGGCAGCCTTCGAGGTGCCCGACGGCGTGAGCGATGCCGCCGCACTCGGCCTGCTCGTGCAGGGACTCACGGCCTGGCACCTGCTGCGCACCTCGGCGCGCATGGTGACCGGCGAGTCGGTCGTCGTCCACGCAGCCGCCGGCGGAGTCGGATCGCTGGCGATCCAACTCGCCAAGCTCTGGGGCGCTGGTCGTGTCATCGCGGTCGCATCGAGCCAGGAGAAGCGCCAGCTCGCCCTCGACCTCGGCGCCGATGCCGCCATCGACGCCGACCCGTCGCACCTCACGGCCGCGATCCGCGAGGCCAACGGCGGCAAGCGCGTCGACATCGTGCTCGAGATGGTCGGCGGCGCGACGACCGATGCGTCCCTGCGCGCGCTCGCACCCTTCGGACGCCTCGTCGTCTACGGCATGGCTTCGCGCGAGGCCGCCACGCCGATCGCACCGTCATCGCTCATGACCGGCTCGCTCAGCGTCATCGGCTTCTGGCTTGTGGACTGCATGAAGGTCGATCCCATCGGGATGGTGGCCCAGCCCCTGGCCGATCTCGTCCGACTCGTGGCCTCCGGGGAGCTGCGCCCGCTGCCAGGCACGGCGTACCCGCTCGAGGATGCGAGGCGTGCGCACGAGGACATGCGCGCTCGTCGCACCACCGGCAAGGTGATCCTCACCGCGCGCTGATCAGGAGTCCTTGGGCCCCACTGCGATCTCCAGGCGCGACGCCGAGAGTTCGAGGTTGCGGCTCTGCGCGTAGAGCCCGACTCCGCCGAGCAGCCCCGCGACGCCGATGGCGAGGATGATCTCGAGGCTGTCCAGGATCGAGATGTCGAAGGCGAGCCACGCGATGAGGCAGCCGATGATGACGATCCAGCCGCTCCACCAGGACAGGGCGGCAAAGACATAGACGCGTTGCGCCGTGCGCCGTGCACCGGCGATCTGGTCGGCATAGGCCTGCGCGGGCGGGGTCATGGCGGGAGCCTAGGGCGTCCGGCCCGGTAGCGTGCGACCGTGACGTCGCCCGAAGGACTCGACCTCGATGCGGTCGGCCCCTGGCTCGCCTCGCGCGGCCTGGTGGATGCCGGCCCGGTCGACGCGGTGCGCCTGGCGGGAGGTCTGTCCAACGTCACCTATCTCGTCACCCAGGGCGATCGCTCGCTGGTGATCCGGCGCCCGCCCCTGGGCCACGTCATGCCGACCGCGCATGACATGGGCCGTGAGTTCACGGTGCTCGGCGGAGTGACGCAAGGGGGCTTCCCGGCGCCGACGCCGCTGGCGTACTGCGACGACGAGAGCCTCATCGGCGCACGCTTCCTCGTGATGGAGTACGTCGCCGGTCGCATCATCAGCAGCGACGCTGCTGCCGAGGGCCTCACTGCGGCGGACGCAGCGGCACTGTCGGCGGAACTCATCGACGTGCTCGCGGCACTCCACGCGATCGACGCCCGCGCGGTGGGACTGGGGGAACTCGGTCGCCCCGAAGGATTCCTCTCGCGCCAGGTCGCGCGGTGGGCGCAGCAGTGGGAGCTCAGCAAGACGCGCGACCTGCCCGCGATCGACCAGCTGCTCGTCTGGCTGCAGGACCGCGTCGCCGCCCTCCCCGGTGACCTGCCGTGGTCGATCGTCCACGGCGACTACCGACTCGACAACGCGATCGTCGACCCGGACTCCCCGCGCATCCGCGCGGTCCTGGACTGGGAGATGGCCACTCTCGGCGATCCGCTCATGGACCTGGCCACGATGCTCGTCTACTGGTCGCGTCCTGGCGATGAACTGCGCCATCAGATCCGCTTCGCTGCCTTCGTCACCGATCGCGAGGGCTTCTGGGAGCGCTCGCAGCTCGTCGAGAGGTACGCCGAGCGCAGTGGCATCGACGTAGGCCACCTCGACGTGTGCATCGTGTTGTCAGGACTCAAGCTCGCGGTCATCATGGAGTCCATCCGCAAGCGGACGCTCGCGGGCCAGCAGCTCGGCGCGGACACCTCGCTCGCCGACGGCATGGCCATGGCGACCGATGCCCTCGCTGAGATGGGGCTGGCGGTGGCCGAGGGCGGCGGGGTGGACGCGCTCAGCCGCTGATCAGGCCATGCGCGACGTGAAGTCGAAGCTGGTCACGCGCAGGGTGTGCAGGCGGATCGCCACTTCGCGGTCCAAGCGCGACAGCAGCCAGTCGGCCAAGGAGTCGGGCGCGGCGTAGCGCTGGATGAGTCGAGGCAGCACATCAGCGGCGCGATCGGGCAGGATCTCTGCCTTGGCGGTGCCGCGCACCCCCCGATAGGGCGGCAGGTCTCCGGACACCTCGAAGCCGCAACGCGGATCGCTCGTGAGCCGGCGGGTGAGCACCGCCTCGGCCTGGGTGCAGCACCAGACGGAGTCCTCGTCCGGCAGGAACCACAGGGACTGCACGAGCGGCGAGGTGCGACCTGCGCTGGCGATGCGGATCGGGATCACGGTGTCGTCGAGGAAGGTCGCGATCTGTGAGGCATCCCACGGCCCACTGACGATCTCCATGTGTCGATCGTAGGAGGTGGCAGATCGTCGGAGTCCCCTGGGAATGAGCGTGGCGAGTTGCCTCTGGGCGATACCCCTACGTACCGTCGAAGGCGATGCGTCGACTCCTCATCCTCCTCATCGCTGCCGGCGTCGCCGTGGTGGCGCTGTTTGGCTTCGACTCCGTCCGCAATGCGACCGAGCGGGTCGTGGACGTCGGGCAGGGGGTCGTCGACGCGGGATCGGCCGCGATCGACGCGGGACAGTCGGCGATCGAGGCCGGGCAGGACGTCGTGGGCACGGCCTCGGACACCGCTGATGCCGCGCGGCAGCTCAATGGCGCATGCGATCTGGTGCGCGAGGCGGTGCGCCCGGGCACGCCGCCCGAGGAGTCGGCGTCGCTGCTGCAGCAGGCTGTCTCGATCGTGGGCGGTGTGGTCATCGCCTATCCGGACGTGCCGGGGATGTCCGACCTCGAGGGTGCGCTGGGCACGGCCAGGCAAGCCCTCGCCGCGGATCCCACGGGTACGTCGCTCGGCTTGAGCAGCGGCGCGGTCGAGCAGGCCTGCTCGCAGATTCCCTCTCTGCCGTAGTCGCCCGTGCCGCGGTCGCCCGTGGCTGTCGCCTAGTCGGCGACGACCACGTCGTCCCCGACCCGGATCTCGCCTGGTGCGATGCACCGCGCGTAGACGCCGAAGTTGAAGCCCGGGCCGAAGACCGAGTCCTGGCGTCCGCGGTACTCCCCGATGAGCGCGAGCGTCTTGAGGTCGACGACGCCGGTGTCGGGGTGCCGCGTGGTGCCGGCGCAGCGCTGCACCGGGCCGCCGCCGACCAGGGTGGCGTCGCCGATCTGGATCGTCTTGCCGAGCCACGTGTCCTCGACGTGGGGGAGTCCGCCGTCGAACTCGATGAGCATGCGGAAGCGGCGGGCATCGACGGGCTGCCCCGCGACGTGACTCAGCTGGTCGATCGACCCCTCGCCGAGCAGGGTGAGCGGCTCGACATCGTGGGCGCGCAGTGCGTCGGTGCCCTTGACGAGCTCGAGCGGTCGGCCCGCACGCTCGGAGAGGACCGTGGCGAAGGGGCCTTCGACGATGCGACCGGGGGCGGTGCGGAAGGCGAAGAAGTCGGCATCGATCTCCTCGCCGAGGCGCACCTCGTCATCGGCGAGGACGGTGCCCCCCTCGCGGAGGGTGAGCCGGCCACTGGGGGCGTCGTACTCCGCGGTGATGCCGAGGAGATCGCCGGACTTGGCGACCGAGACAAGCGAGGGCCGCGGATCGGCCAGGAAGAAGAGGCGGTCGCCCACGGCGCCGGTCTCGTCGACCCGGATGGACTCCGGGTGATGCAGGGCGAGTCCCTTGACGGGCGTGGTGGACAGGCGTGTGACGCGCATGGCTGAGTGTGTCATGCGTGGTTATCCCGGGTGATCGACGTGCCTACGCCTTCGCGCCCATGGCGGGGATGTAGATGACGTCGGAGAACGCGCCGTTGACCTCGAACCTCACGTCGAGGGCCCGCTTGGAGATGCGCGTCCAGCGGCAGAGCGCTTCATCATCGGCCATGTCGATGCGGCATCTCCAGGTGCCCGGGAAGAAGTCTTCGGCGAGGCGCCACGCGGTCTTGTTGGGGGTGCGGTGGATCTTCACCCACGTCCTGACAGCGGACCCAGCAGGAGCATTCGCGATCACCACGTTCGCGTACACCATCGCTGCGCTCGCCGGCGTCGCCTTCGAGCGCACCTGCGAGGTGTTCGCTCCTGTGCCGCGCCCGAAGTCGGTGACAGTGAGGGTCGTCGCAGGCGCCCCTTCAAGCTGGACGTTGACCTGGCCGGACGTCCCCACCGTGGTGCCCGTCTGCGATGACACCAGGGTCGCTTCGACGGCCACGGAGGTGGACGGCATGGTGAAGGACAGGGTCGCGGTCGGCTCCATCGGCATGGTGACGGTGGTGGAAGCGAGCACTGCCCCGGTGCCGGCATTGGTGAGCGTGAGAGTGCCGGGCTGCTGGACGTTCGCCACGTCGATGGTCACCTGGCTGCCGGCGGCGACCGGGCTCGACGGGCCGGTGAGCGTCGGCGCCACCCACGGAGTGAGGACGAAGAGACCGCCGAACTGCTGGAAGCTCGTCGACGTGTTGGAGTAGAAGAAGGTGAGGCCCTGCTGGGATCCTCCGTTCGCAGGACCGGTCGTGCCCGTGATCGTGAAGGTGCCCGTGGCGTTGGGTCCGAGGAAGTACGACGGTGTCGGTGACCCTCCATATGGCACGAGGGGCAGATCCGAGGTCGCCACGGAGCCCAGGCCCTGGAAGTAGCACTGACCGTTGCTGGCCGTGTTTGTCACCGTCACCACGGCACCCACCGTGGTGTTCACCGTCACGTTCGGCCCGAACATGGAGGAGCCCTTACCCGCACAGTTGATGGACATCTGCTGGGTGGTTGCCGAAGCCGCGCCGGGAATGCCTGCCAGCCCGATCATGGGCACGACAGCAAGGATGGCAACCATCACACTGCGCACGCGCATGCTTCTTCCTCTTCCGTGTGTGGGGGCCCAGGACAACTCTCACTGAGCTTTGGCGAGTGTGCCACGAATCGTTCGGGGACGCGCTCCCTGAGTGTGGGGTTCCGCCTAGGACTGGGGTTTTCTGGAGTGCGACATGGGCAGTCTCGTTCGACACAGCCCACGGTGGGGAGTGCACTCCTAGCAACCGGTGTTGGTGATGCTCCCATCCGGGCACGTGGTGTTTGACCACGTCACGCCAAACAGGCTCGCGCCCGTCAGGTCCGCGCCGGTCAGGTTCGCGTTGGTCAGGTTGGCGCTATCCAGGTCCGCGCCACGCAGGTTCAGGTTGGTGAGGTTCGCGCCGGTCAGGTTCGCCCGGCTCATGTACACGATGCTGAGATTCGCGCCAGCCAGGTCCGCGCCGGTCAGGTTCGCGGAGAGCAGGTGCGCGGCTGAGAGGTTCGCGCCCGTCAGGTCCGCGCCGGTCAGGTTCGCGACGAACAGGTTCGCGTTGGTCAGGACTGCGCCGGACAGGTTCGCGCCCGTCAGGTTCGCGTCCGTGAGGTTCGCGCCGTCGAGGTTCGCGCCATCAAGGTTCGCGCCGGCCAGATTCGCGTTCGTGAGGTCGGCCACGGTGCAGTTGGGAGCGCAGGCGGGCGTGGCGCGGGTGGTGCGACCTCGTGTGTTGGCAGGGCTGAAGTTTGCTCCTACCAGCGATGCCTCGTGCAGGTGCGCGTGGCGCAGCACCGCCCCCCGGAAGTTGGCCTTGTCTAGGCGTGCTCCGCGCAGGTCCGCTCCATGGAGCCGAGCCCTGGCGAATTTCGCTCCGCGCAGGTCACCGTTGTGTGTGAACGTCCACTTGTGCACCACGTCGCGGCAGTTGACCCCTGGTCCCGGCACACAGGTGGTCTTGCCCGTGCCGATCTTCACACCGCCTGAGGCCGCCACCGACGGGGCCACCATCACTCCGGCCGCCAGGATGCCTGCAGTGCTCGCGATCACCAGAGCCCGCAACATGTGAAAACGGTAGCGGTCGAGCTCCCTCGTTGCCCCCTCGAGCCGCCGCTTCCCGGTGCCTGGTGCCTGCAAGGCTGGCCCGTCGCTGCCGCACAGCGATGCCGGGCCTGCCCCGACCAGGTCTGTCCCTCGTGCGGTGGGTAACTTGGTGAGAGTTACGTGGAGGGTCCCGACGTCGAAAGAGTGGAACCCCCGGGTCGCTAGCTCAATGGTAGAGCTGCGGACTTTTAATC
>CAZICY010000005.1:0-68688 GCA_964537955.1 uncultured Actinomyces sp.
CCAACTCAACCCGGAGGACATCACCGTGTCGGTCTCCATCAAGCCGCTCGAGGATCGCATCCTCGTCCAGACTCTCGACGCCGAGCAGACGACCGCTTCCGGTCTCGTCATCCCTGACACCGCAAAGGAGAAGCCCCAGGAGGGCAAGGTCCTTGCGGTGGGTCCGGGTCGCTTCGACGAGGACGGCGACAAGCGCATCCCGCTCGACATCAAGGTCGGCGACGTCGTCATCTACTCGAAGTACGGCGGCACCGAGGTCAAGTACAACAACGAGGAGTACCTCATCCTCTCGGCCCGCGACGTGCTCGCGGTCGTCGAGAAGTAGGACTCTGGCCCGACAGAGTCGGCAGAGCCGCCTCTGTCGGACACACCCTGACGCGCGACGCCGGGTTGGCTCAGCCGACCCGGCGCGCGTGCGGGGCCACGATCGCTCCCATTCAGTTTCGAAGCAGAAGGACCCCTCATGGCCAAGATCCTCGAGTTCGACGAGTCAGCCCGCCGCAGCCTTGAGCGCGGTGTCAACCAGCTCGCCGACACCGTCAAGGTGACCCTCGGCCCGCGTGGCCGCAATGTCGTCATCGACAAGAAGTGGGGCTCACCCACGATCACCAACGACGGCGTGACCATCGCCCGCGAGATTGAGCTTGAGGACCCCTACGAGAACCTCGGCGCTCAGCTCGTCAAGGAGGTCGCCACCAAGACCAACGATGTTGCCGGCGACGGCACCACCACGGCGACCGTTCTCGCTCAGGCCATGGTCAAGGAGGGCCTGCGTCAGGTCGCAGCCGGTGCCAACCCGATGTCCCTGAAGAAGGGCATCGACGCAGCGGTCACCTCCATGAACGACGCGCTCACGACCGCCGCCCGCGAGGTGCAGGGCCGCGAAGAGATCGCCCAGGTCGCCACCATCTCCTCCCAGGACGCCGAGGTCGGCTCGCTCATTGCGGACGCCTTCGACAAGGTCGGCAAGGATGGCGTCATCTCGGTCGAGGAGTCCAGCGTCGCCGAGATGGGCCTGGAGTTCACCGAGGGCATGCAGTTCGACAAGGGCTACATCTCGCCCTACTTCGTCACGGACGCCGAGCGCATGGAGGCTGTCCTCGAGGACGCCAGCATCCTGCTCGTCCAGGGCAAGGTGTCGAGCGTGTCGGAGCTGCTCCCCGTGCTCGAGAAGGCCTCCCAGACCGGCAAGCCCCTCCTCATCATCGCGGAGGACGTCGACGGCGAGGCACTGTCCACGCTCGTCGTCAATCGCATCCGCGGCACGTTCGCCTCGTGCGCGGTCAAGGCCCCGGCCTTCGGCGACCGTCGCAAGGCGGTCCTCCAAGACATCGCCATCCTTACCGGCGCCCAGGTGGTCGCCCCCGAGGTCGGGCTCAAGCTCGACCAGGTCGGCCTCGAGGTGCTCGGTCATGCACGTCGCGTCGTGGTGACGAAGGATGACACCACGATCGTCGACGGCGGCGGAGACAAGCAGGCTGTCGCCGATCGCATCGGACAGATCCGCCAGGAGATCGAGCGGACGGACTCCGACTGGGATCGCGAGAAGCTCCAGGAGCGCCTCGCCAAGCTCTCCGGAGGCGTCGTCGTCATCAAGGTCGGCGCTCACACCGAGGTCGAGCTCAAGGAGAAGAAGCACCGCGTCGAGGACGCCGTCTCCGCGACCCGCGCGGCCATCGACGAGGGCATCGTCGCCGGCGGCGGCACTGCACTGGTCCACGCGAGCAAGTCGCTCGACGGTGACCTCGGCCTCGCAGGAGACCAGGCCACAGGTGTCACGGTCGTCGCCAAGGCTGCCGTCGAGCCGATGCGCTGGATCGCGGAGAACGCGGGCGAGCAGGGCTACGTCGTGGTGAGCAAGGTGGCCGAGCTGCCCGTCGGGCAGGGCCTCAATGCCGCCACGGGCGTCTACGAGGACCTCATTGCGGCCGGTGTCATCGACCCCGTCAAGGTCACCAAGTCGGCCCTGTCCAACGCGGCGTCCATCGCCGGCATGCTCCTCACCACCGAGGCGCTCGTCGTGGACAAGCCCGAGGAGGAGGAGCCCGCGGCGCACAGCCACGGTCACGGGCACCACGGTCACAGTCACTAAGCGACCTCGTCCGAGGGCGCGCCGCACAAGACGGACCCCGCACACCAAAAAGCCCCACCCGGATCGCGGGTGGGGCTTTTTGAGCTCGGATCAGACGGCCGCGGCCAGTCGGCGGCGTCGCTGCTGCTGATAGATGGCCTCGCGGTCGTCCTCGCTCATGCCGCCCCAGACGCCGTACGGCTCGCGCACGGCGAGGGCGTGGGCGGCGCACTGGGCCAGGACCGGGCAGGTCGCGCACACAGCCTTGGCCGCCCGCTCGCGCGCCTCGCGGGCGGGGCCGCGCTCGCCCTCGGGGTGGAAGAACGTGTCGGGGTCCTCGCCGCGGCAGGCGCCGCTGAGCTGCCAGTCCCAGATGTCCGCATTGGGCCCGGGGAGCCGGGAGATATCCGCCATGGTGTGTGCCTCCTTGCCCGTAGGGGGTTGTTCTGACCCTAGCAACCGCGCCATAAGTTGGTCAAGAGCTTGGATTGAACAATTTCTGAACTGGTTCGGGGCTCAGGATGCGCCCTCGGCTATGGGGCGGAGAATGGGGGCATGTCCACGGGCCCCGGCGAGTCGACCGCCCCGGCCCCGCCTCACGAGCCGGGGCTGACGGTGGCTGCCGTGGCGCGCCGCCTGGGGGTCGCCCCCGCCACCTTGCGCACCTGGGACCGGCGGTACGGCCTCGGCCCGAGCCAGCACGCCGCTGGGGCGCACCGGCGCTACTCGCCGGCCGACGTGGCACGGCTGGAGCGCATGCGCCGGCTGGTGCTCGCCGGATTTCCTCCGGGCGAGGCGGCGCGCGCCGCGCAGGCCGACGACGCGCTTGAAGGCGACGGAGCGACGGCGACGCCACTCGTCGACGTGACCGCTCGGCAGGGCGGCGGGCACGTCGTCGCCATTCCCGGCGGCACTCCCAATGCACGCGGTCTCGCGCGCGCGGCCATCGCCCTCGATGCCGACTCCTGCCGCAGCATCGTCGGCGAGACTCTCGATCGTCGCGGTGTCGTGTGGGCGTGGGACCACCTCATCGTGCCGGTGCTCATCGGCATCGGACAGAAGTGGGAGCAGTCCGGACGCGGCATCGATGTGGAGCACGTGCTGTCCGAGGCCATCCAGGCGGAGTTCAGTGAGCGCGTGAGCAAGGCGCCGGCAACGTCACCGGCGACGGTCCTGCTGGCCGCCGCGCCCGGAGAGTTGCACGTGCTCCCGATGTGGGCGCTCGCCGCCGGGCTGGCAGAGCGGCAGGTGGCGATGCGCATGATGGGCGCGCGTACGCCCGCCGATGCCCTTGGCCAGGCCATGCGCCGCACGGGCCCGGGTGCTGTGCTGGTGTGGTCGCAGACCCGTGAGACGGGCGATCCCGATGCCCTCGCCGGACTGCCCGACCTGCGGCCCGAGCCGCTCATCCTCCTCGGCGGGCCCGGCTGGTGGCCGGTGGAGCCCCCACGGGGCGAGCGCGTCAGCGACCTGTCCGAGGCGATCACCATGCTCGCGCGCGCCGCCGGCGCCTGACCGTGCCCGCTGCCGACACCTGGCAGGCCGCGGTCGACCTCGGTGCTCGCGGCCGGTACGCCGAGGCCGAGGCCCTGGCCCGCTCGCTCGTCGCCGCACGCGACAGGTGGTCGTCACTGGCCCTGTCCCTGATCGCCAGCCACCGTCGCCAGGTGGGCGAGCTGAACTCAGCAACCCGGTGCGACGCCGACGCCCTTGAGGCGGCTACGGACGCGCAGTCGAGAGCCGAGGCAATGGTGGGACTCGCTGCGGATGCGGTGGCGTCCGGGGACGCCGACGGTGCGGCCGTGCGACTCGAGGACGCGGCGAGCGAATGCGCCGCCGATTGGCGGACCCTCACACGCTGGCACTGGGTCTCGGCCGAGCACGCGCTCCTGTCGGGTGACCGGGTGCGCGCGGTCGATCATGCGCGAGATGCGCTCGCGGTGTGCGCGGGGCGGTCGGCGCGGCACGAGGCCAAGTCGCGCATCATCTGGGCCGCGGCGAGTGGTCAGGCGCGGGACCTGCCTGTCCTCAGTCCGATCCTGCGCGAGGGGGGATGGGTCACGCTCGAGTGGCCGCTGGCCCTCGTCGCCGCGGACCATCCCGATGGGCTGCCCCCCGCCTGGCGGGCGCAGGCGTGGGAGGCCGGCCGTGCAGCGACGTACGCGATCGAGGAGGGGCTCCCGGAGGGACTGCGTGGCGTGTGGCGTGACCAGCCCGGCGTCCTTCGCCTGCGGGAGCAGGGGGCTCCCCGCGGGGGCGAGTAGCCTGACGCCATGTCGGACGGACCCGCCCTCCCCGAGCCCTTCGCCTACCTCGGGCTGACCTTCGACGATGTCCTCCTGCTCCCCGCGGAGTCCGATGTCGTCCCGAGCGAGGTCGACACGACGAGCCGGCTCACGCGCAACATCAGCGTCAAGGTGCCCCTGCTCTCCAGTGCCATGGACACCGTCACCGAGGCCCGGATGGCGATCGCCATGGCGCGTCAGGGCGGCGTCGGCATCCTGCATCGCAATCTCGCGATCGAGGACCAGGCGGCTCAGGTCGACATGGTGAAGCGCTCCGAGGCCGGCATGGTGAGCAACCCGATCACCTGCGGCCCGGACAACACCCTGGCCGAAGTCGACGCCCTGTGCGGGCGCTACCGCGTCAGCGGGGTGCCCGTCGTCGACGACGGTCAGGTGCTCGTCGGCATCATCACCAACCGCGACATGCGCTTCGAGGACGACATGGGTCGCAGCGTGCGCGAGGTCATGACTGCGATGCCGCTCATCACCGCCCCTGTGGGGGTCGACCCCGAGGAAGCCCTGCGCATCCTGGCGCATCACAAGGTGGAGAAGCTTCCCCTGGTCCATCCCGACGGCCGCCTCGGCGGGCTCTTCACCGTGAAGGACTTCGTCAAGTCCGACAAGTACCCCCTTGCCACCAAGGACGCTGCCGGCCGCCTGATTGTCGGCGCGGCGGTCGGGGTGGGCCCCGATGCCGAGAAGCGCGCCCACGATCTCATCGATGCCGGCGTGGACCTGCTCGTCGTCGACACCGCGCACGGCCACTCGCGAGCGGTCGTCGAGATGGTCTCGCTGCTCAAGCGCACGACGTCAGTGGACGTCGTCGGTGGCAACGTCGCGACCCGCGAGGGCGCCCTCGCGCTGGTCGAGGCGGGGGCCGACGGCATCAAGGTCGGTGTGGGACCGGGCTCGATCTGCACCACGCGCGTGGTGGCCGGAGTCGGCGTGCCGCAGATCTCCGCGATCTACGAGGCGAGCCTGGCGGCGCGTCCCGCGGGCGTACCGATCATCGGCGACGGCGGCGTGCAGTTCTCCGGCGATATCGCCAAGGCGCTGGTCGCCGGAGCCGACACCGTCATGGTCGGCAGCCTGCTGGCCGGCTGCGAGGAGGCGCCGGGCGATGTCGTGTTCGTCAACGGCAAGCAGTTCAAGGCCTACCGCGGCATGGGATCCCTCGGCGCGATGCAGTCGCGAGGGGAGGCTCGCTCCTACTCCAAGGACCGCTACTTCCAGGACGACGTGCTGAGCGACGACAAGCTCGTGCCCGAGGGCATCGAGGGCATGGTCCCCTACCGCGGCCCCCTCTCCGTGGTCGCGCACCAGCTCATCGGCGGCCTCCGGGCGTCGATGGGCTACTCGGGCGCATCGACCATCCCCGAGCTCCACGCCAAGGGCCGCTTCGTGCGCATCACCGCCGCGGGGCTCAAGGAGAGCCATCCCCACGACGTCGTCATGACCGTCGAGGCACCCAACTACCACTCGCGTTAGGACAGCCGTGGCAGAGATCGAGATCGGCCGCGGCAAGCGCGGCCGGGTGGCCTACTCCCTCGACGAGGTCGCTATCGCGCCGAGTCGGCGCACCCGAGACGCCGACGAGGTGTCGACCGCGTGGCAGATCGACGCCTATCGCTTCGAGGCGCCCGTCATGGCGGCCCCCATGGACTCCGTGGTCTCGCCCGGCAGCGCGATCGCCCTCGGTCGACTCGGCATCCCCGCGGCCCTCAACCTCGAGGGACTGTGGACCCGCTACGCCGACCCGACCCCCCAGCTCGAGCAGATCCAGCGAGCGCCCGCGCACGAGGCGACCGCGCTGCTCCAGCGCGTCTACGGCGAGGCGAAGGTCGATGAGGGTCTCGTGGCCGAGCGCCTGCGCCAGATCCGCGACGCAGGGGTGACCGTGGCAGCAGGTGTCTCGCCGCAGGCGGCCGCGCGCCTGGCCCCCGTCGCGGTCGCCGCGGGGATCGACCTTCTCGTCATCCGCGGCACCACGGTGTCCGCCGAGCACGTGTCCGCGGGTCATGCGCCGCTGAACCTCAAGACCTTCATCTACGACCTTGAGGTCCCCGTCATCGTCGGAGGCTGCGCGACCTACCAGGCGGCACTCCACCTCATGCGCACGGGCGCGGCCGGCGTGCTCGTCGGGTTCGGGGGTGGCGCGGCCCACACGACGTCGGACGTCCTCGGGATCCGCGTCCCGATGGCCAGTGCCATCGCCGACGTCGCTGCGGCGCGTCGCGACTACCTCGACGAGTCCGGTGGCCGCTACGTCCACGTCATCGCCGACGGATCGGTGGGATCCTCCGGGGCGCTGGTCAAGGCCATCGCGTGCGGGGCTGACGCGGCGATGGTGGGTTCGCTCCTCGCCCGCGCGAGCGATGCACCCGGGCGGGGTGTGCACTGGGGGGCAGAGGCCTGGCATGCGCACCTGCCGCGCGGGGAGCGCAAGGAGCTCGGGGTCGTCGGCACCCTCGAGCAGATCCTGCGCGGGCCGTCCACGCATGCCGACGGATCCGCCAACATCATCGGGGCGCTGCGCAAGGCGATGGCGACGACGGGCTACAGCGACCTCAAGGAGTTCCAGCGCATCGATGTCGTCCTCGACCCGGAGTGACCTGTCCACGACATGTCTGCGCACGGGGGGGAGAATGGTGCCGTGACCGGTGCCGATGACCGTCTCAGCCTTGCTTCGCGGGCTCGGTCGATCGCGTACCTGCGCGACCATGCCGTTGATGTCGCGGTGATCGGCGGCGGAGTCGTCGGGAGCGGCGCCGCACTCGACGCCGCTGCGCGCGGGCTCACCGTCGCCCTCATCGAGCAGAGCGATCTCGCGGCCGGCACCTCATCGCGCTCCTCACGTCTCGCGCACGGCGGTCTGCGCTACCTCGAGCAGCGGGAGTTCTCCCTCGTGCACGAGGCCCTCACCGAGCGCGGGCTGCTCCTGGACCGACTCGCACCCCACCTGGTCCGGCCCATCCCCTTCCTCTTCCCCGTGGGGCGCAAGTGGGAGCGCCCCTACGTCGCCTCCGGGGTCCGCCTCTACGACGCCCTGAGCCGCGTCGGCAGCTACGGCGGCACGATGCCCCGCCCCAAGAGCCTCAACGCCGACGAGGCCAAAGCGCTCGCACCCGACCTGGATGCTGGCGAGATCGCCGGAGCCGTCCGCTTCCACGATGCGCAGATCGACGATGCCCGTCACACCGTCGCCGTGGCGCGCACGGCGGCGTCGTACGGCGCGCACGTCCTCACGCGTGTTCGCGTGGAGGACCTGCTCAGGGATGGCGAGCGGGTGACCGGAGTCCGTGTCGAGGACGAGATCACCTGCGAGCGCCTGGACATCCGAGCCCGGGTGGTGATCGCGGCGGCCGGCATCTGGACCGACGACGTCCTGCGCATGGTCGATGCGCAGGCCCCCGAGCGCGTCCAGCAGAGCAAGGGAGTCCACCTCGTCGTGCGCGGTGAGGCGATCCGATCGACGACGGCGATCATCGCCCGCACCCCGGCGAGCGTGCTCTTCCTGCTCCCCTGGGGCGGCGACTGGATCGTGGGCACGACCGACACCGAGCGGGACCCCGATGAGGGCCTGGCCGACCCCGAGGCGACGGAGGAGGAGATCTCCTACCTGCTCGGACAGGCCAATCGCTGGCTGGCCCGGCCGCTGCGACGCGAGGATGTCATCGGCACCTATGCCGGATACCGCCCGCTCGTCGCCGAGGAGTCCGCCGAGGCGACCACGCAGGTGTCCCGCGAGCACATGGTCTTCCACCCAGTGCCGGGCCTCGTGGCGATCGCCGGGGGCAAGTACACGACGTACCGAGTCATGGCAGCCGATGCCGTCGACGCCGCGGTTGCGGATCTCGACGGCGACTCCGTGCCCGGGTCCTCCACGGCCGAGATCCCGCTGGTGGGTGCGGTGGGATTCGCCGACCTGTGGGCCGACCGGGCGAGCCTTGCGCAGAGGTGGGACCTGCCGGTCGAGACGGTCGAGCGTCTGCTGCGTCGCCATGGATCGCGTGTGAGCGAGGTCTTCGACGCGCTCGACGCGGATCCGACGCTGCGCGAGCCGCTCCCGCCCGAGGGCCGCCACCTCGCCGCCGAGGCGGTGATCGCGGTCACCCACCAGGGCGCCCTCGATCTCGAGGATGTCCTCGTCAGGCGCCTGCGCCTGACACCTGAGTCCACAGACCACGGGCGGGCCGCGGCCGCCGCCGTGGCTCCCCTCATCGCCCCGGCGCTGGGTTGGGACGAGGGCAGGGTGGCCGCGGAGATCGCGGCGTACTCCGACCGGCACCCCCTCGCCCGCGCGTAGGCTGGCCGCATGGCCATCCTCTCGGCGCCCCCCGCCTCCGCCTCCCTCGTCTCACGTCTCGCCGTCGCGCCCGACGCGGACACCCGCGACGTGCGCGCCCCCTTCACCGGAGAGGTGCTCTATCGGTTGCCGCTCGCGACGGAGTACGACGTGGCCAGCGCTGCGGCGCGCGCGCGCTCGGTGCAAAGGGAATGGGCCGATCGCCCCGTGCGCGACCGCTTGCGCATCATGCGCCGCTTCCACGATCTGGTCATTGCCAAGAGAGACGAAGCCCTCGACCTCCTGCAGTGGGAGGTGGGCAAGGCGCGCGCCGATGCGCTCGAGGAAGTGCTCGATGTCGCCGTCGTGACCCAGTACTACACGCGCACCGCCACCAAGCTGCTGCGCCCGCGTCGAGTGCGCGGAGCCCTGCCGCTTCTCGTAGGGGTGGAGGAGCTGCGCAAGCCGGTCGGGCTGGTGGGCATCATCGCGCCCTGGAACTACCCGCTCACCCTCGCCGCGAGCGACGCGGTGCCCGCGCTGCTCGCCGGCAACGGCGTCCTGCTGAAGCCGGACCCGCAGACGACCCTGGTCGCCGCGTGGGTGCTCGAGCAGATGCTCCTCGCCGGCCTGCCCGATGGCCTCATGGCCATCATCCCGGGGGAGGGTCCGGTCGCCGGGCCGCTCGTCATCGACACGGTCGACCACGTGATGTTCACGGGCTCGACCGCCACGGGTCGCGTCGTGGCCGAGCGCTGCGCGAAGCGGCTTATCGAGTGCACCCTCGAGCTCGGTGGCAAGAACGCCATGATCGTGCGGGCGGACGTCGACCCGGCGAAGGCGGCCGAGACGGCTGTGCGCGCCTGCTTCGCCAACGCCGGCCAACTGTGCATCTCCATGGAGCGCATCTACGTCCACGTCGACGTCTACGACGCCTTCCTCGCCCACTTCATCCCGCGCGTCCTGTCGATGCGGATCGCCTCGGGCCCTGGCTGGGAGGGCGACATCGGCTGCCTCGTGTCGCCTGTGCACCTCGATCGCGTCACGGCCCATGTCGACGAGGCCGTCGGGATGGGTGCCACCGTCCTCGCCGGCGGCCGCGCTCGGCCGGACATCGGGCCGCTGGCCTTCGAGCCGACCGTGCTCGCCGACGTGACCGAGTCCATGACGCTGTGCCGCGAGGAGACCTTCGGTCCGGTGGCCGCCGTCTATCCCGTCCACGACGACGAGGAGGCGGTGCGCCGAGCCAACGACACGACGTACGGCCTAAACGCCTCGATCCTCACCCGTGACCTGCGCGAGGGACGGCGCCTGGCCCGGCGCCTGCGCACGGGGTCGGTCAACGTCAACGAGGGCTACGCCGCGTCGTGGGGGTCCACGGCAGCGGCCATGGGAGGCGTCGGCGACTCGGGCCTCGGCCACCGGCACGGGGAGGGGGGCCTGCTCAACTACACCGAGCCCCAGGCGATCGCGACCCAGCGACTTCTCGGCTTCGGCCCCCAGCTCGGCCTCGACGCGCAACGATGGGGCCAGTTCCTCGCCACGGCGGTGGGCACGATGGGCCGGCTTCGGCTCTAGTTCTCGGTCACGCACGGCTCCGCACGGACCTCGGCACAGGGAGGCGCACATGGCTGGCTTCGACTACGACGTCCTCGTCGTGGGCTCCGGCTTCGGCGGCTCCGTGGCGGCGCTGCGCCTCACGGAGAAGGGCTACCGCGTCGGTGTCCTCGAGGCGGGTCGGCGCTTCACCGACGCCGACTTCCCCCAGACGTCATGGCGCCTGCGCCGCTTCCTGTGGGCTCCGGCCCTGGGGTGCACGGGGATCCAGCGCATCCATGTCCTCAAGGACGTCGTGGTCCTCGCCGGCGCCGGCGTCGGGGGCGGCTCCCTCGTCTACGCCAACACCCTCTACGTGCCGCCGAAGCGGTTCTTCGAGGACAAGCAGTGGGCGCACATCACCGACTGGGCCAGCGAGCTCGCCCCCTACTACGACCAGGCATCGCGCATGCTCGGCGTGGTCACCAACCCGACCATGACCCCCAGCGACGAGGTGATGAAGGCCGTCGCTGACGAGATGGGCGTGGGGCACACCTTCCAGATGACCCCCGTCGGCGTCTACTTCGGCGATGGCCCCGGCGTGGTGAAGGCGGACCCGTTCTTCGGTGGGGTGGGACCGGAGCGCACGGGCTGCACGGAGTGCGGCGAGTGCATGACCGGGTGCCGTCATAACGCCAAGAACACCCTCCCCAAGAACTACCTCGGCCTCGCCGAGGCGGCCGGTGCCGTGGTCCATCCCCTCACGACGGTGACCTCCATCGAGCCGCGCGAGGGCGGCGGCTACACGATCACGACCAGGCGCACGGGCAGCCTGTCGCGGCGCGCACGCACCTTCACGGCCGAGCAGGTCGTGATGGCGGCGGGCACCTACAACACGCAGAAGCTCCTGCACCGCATGAAGGACGAGGGCAAGCTCCCGCGGCTCTCGCGCATGCTCGGGCGCCTGTCGCGCACGAACTCGGAGTCGATCCTCGGCGCCGTCGCGAGGTCGCCGAAGGCCGACTACACCCGCGGTGTGGCCATCACGTCCAGCTTCTTCCCCGACGATGTGGGCACGCATGTGGAGCCTTGCCGCTACGGCAAGGGCTCCAATTCGATGGGTCTGCTCCAGTCGGTCATCACCGTCCCCCGTCCTGGTGAAGCCCGCTGGCGGACGTGGACCAAGGAGCTGTGGCGCCAGCGCGCCAATGCGGCGTACCTCGTCAATGTGCGCAAGTGGAGTGAGCGGGCCGTCATCTCCCTGGTCATGCAGCCGGTGGACAACTCCCTCACGCTCACCGGCAAGCGAGGCCGACTCGGCTGGCGCCTGGCGACCAACAAGGACGAGTCCAACCCCGCTCCGTCGTACATCCCGATCTCGGACGAGGTCGTGCACCGCATCGCCGACCAGATCGACGGTGTCGCCGGTTCGAATGCCTTCGACAACTTCGACGCGGTCATGACCGCGCACTTCGTCGGCGGATGCGTCATCGGGGCCGACGAGGAGACGGGCGTGGTGGACGCCTATCACCGCGCCTTCGGGCATCCCGGCCTCCACGTCGTGGACGGCGCCGCGATCACCGCCAACCTCGGCGTCAACCCTTCGCTCACCATCACCGCTCAGGCGGAGCGCGCCATGGCGATGTGGCCCAACAGGGGCGAGGACGACGTGAGGCCAGAGCTGGGCAGTGCCTACGTCGCCGTCCAGGCCGTCGCCCCGAAGAACCCCTTCGTGCCCGAGCACGCTCCCGGTGCTCTGCGGCTGCCGATCGTTGAGGTTCGCTGACGCTGTGAGTCAGCGCTCGTCGAGGCTCACTGTCCTCGACCAGTTGAAGGGCTCGCCCCGATTCGCGCTGCTCATGCTGATCAGTCTTCCGACGGCGATTGCCCTCGGCGCCAAGGAGATTGCCCGGCTCGAATACGTCACAGAGGTCTTCGGAAATGCTGGCGGCATCGGCACGGTGGGGGTTGTTGTCGCCGTATCGGTGGCCCTGGGAGGCGTCACCTCAGGACCGCTCTGCGACCGCATCAATCCGCGTGGCGTGCTCATCATCTCCATGGTGGGCGTTGCGACCTCCAACGTCCTCTCGTCCGCGTTGATCCTTCGCGGGGATCTCACGGTGCCGATCGTGATCCTCCTTGCGGCGATCGACGGTGGTGCCCTAGGCATCGGGGCGCCCGCGCTCCTGAAGATCCAGGCTGCGTTGGTCCCCTCGGATGCTCGCGGTTCGGCCGAGATCGTCAACATCTTCCGGTTGAGCCTCGGTGCCGTCGTCGGACTGGTCCTGGCCAGTCTCAGCCCATCTCCCGCCGACACCCTCCTGGTGGGCGGGGCAGTGACCTTCGCCGTCGCTGCGGGCATCGCATGGGTGACCTCTGGAATGTCGGCACCTCGGGTGAGCCTCGCTTCGGCCAGCCATGCGGGGTTGTGGTCCACGCTGGTCGCGTTTCCTTCCCTGCGCTACGTGGTGATCGCCGACCTCGTGCTCACCTTCGCCATTCCGAGTCAGCTCTCCAATCTCCTCCTGGCCGAGGAGGGCGATGTCTTCCTCATCCTGCCGGTGCTCCTGGCCGGCGTCCTCGGCGTCTTGGTCGGGCGATTGACCCTCATCGCCACGGGATCGACCGGCAACGTGCGCAGGCAACTGCTCATCGCCTTCGGTGTCTTCATCGGCGTTGCGGGCCTTGCCGTTCCCTTGACCGTGTGGGGCTTCGTCTTGGACTCCGGACTCATTTCCGCAGGCTTCATCCTCGCCGGAAGTGCGTCGTCTTCCTACGTGCTGGGACTCCTCGCGGCGCTGGTGCAGCAGAAGGTGCCCGATGATGTGCGTGGCGCCCTTTCAGGATTCATGGCGGCCGCCCGCAGTCTGCTGATCGCTGGCGCAGCCGCGCTCATCACCGCCGTCATCGTGCCGCTGAGCAGCGCGGCGGTCCTCATCACGGTCTTTGCACTGGCCGTCGTCGCGCTCGCCGTGGTGCGAGGTTTCGCGGGCGTGACGGCCGAAGACGCTGCACCGTCCAGGCCAGAGTCGGCACGCTGAGCGTCGGCGGCGGCCCGCTTCCACGGCGAGCCGGGCCGCGCGAGGCGCCACTCAACGAACTGTGGGCCGGTCCCTGAGGACCGGCCCACAGTTCAGAAGGGGTGCTAGACGCCCGCGGCGGTCGCCACGGCGCGCTTGGTGAGCACCTTCGCGAGGTGCTCGCGGAACTCCGCCGACGCGTGCAGGTCACTCGTCGGGCGCGTGCCATCGGCCGCATTCGCCGCGGCGGCGGCGATGGCGTCGGTGGTCGCCGCGGCTCCGGCAAGGGCGGCCTCCACGCTGCTGGCACGCACGGGGGAGGGCCCCATGTTCGTCAGCGCGACGCGAGCCTCGGCGATGGTGCCGTTCTGCCGCTTCACGGCGGCGGCGACACCGACCGTGGCCCACGCCTGGGCCGTGCGGTTGAACTTCTCGTAGTGGGTGCTCCAGCCGTCGCCGAGCTTGGGCACCTTGACGGCGACGAGGATCTCCTCGGGCTCCAGGGCACTGGTGAAGTAGTCGACGAAGAAGTCCTTCGCCGCGATCTCACGGGTGCCCTTCGGGCCCTTGGCGACCATGGTCGCGTCGAGTGCGAGCGCCACGGTCGGCAGGTCGCCGGCCGGATCGGCGTGCGCCAGCGATCCGCCGAAGGTGCCGCGATGGCGGATCGCCGGGTCGGCGACAGTGGCCGCCGCCTGGGCGAGCAGCGGGGCATGCTGCTTGACCATGGCGTCGTTCATCACCTCGTAGTGGGTCGTGTTGGCTCCGACGACGATGTGGTCGCCACCATCGCTCACGCCCTTCATCTCGGCGATGGAGCCGATGTCCACCAGTGTCGTCGGCGCGGCCATGCGCAGGCGCAGCACCGGCATGAGCGACTGCCCGCCGGAGATCACCTTGCCGTCCTCGCCAGCCGCTGCGAGGGCCGAGATGGCGTCGTCGACCGTGGTGGGCCTGACGTAGTCGAATGCGATGGGGATCACTGGGCACCTCCCTGTGCGGTCTGGATAGCCCGCCAGACGTTCTCCGGCGTGGCCGGCATCTTGACGTCGGTGACACCCATCGGGCGGAGGGCATCGACGATGGCGTTGATGATCGCCGGAGGAGATGCGATGGCACCTGCCTCGCCTACGCCCTTGGTGCCCAGCGGGTTGGTCGACGACGGGGTCACCGTGCGGTCGGTCGTGAAGCTCGGCAGGTCTGCCGCGCTCGGGATGAGGTAGTCGGCAAAGCTCGCGGTGAGCAGGTTGCCGTCGGAGTCGTACTCCACGCCCTCGTAGAGCGCCTGACCGATGCCGCACGCGAGTCCGCCGTGCACCTGGCCCTCGACGATGAGCGGATTGACCTGGATGCCGACATCGTCGACCGCGACGTAGCTGCGGATCTTCGACTTGCCGGTCTCCGTGTCGACCTCGATCGCGCACAGGTGAGTCCCATGCGGGTAGGAGAAGTCATCCGGGTCCACCGTGGCCTCCGCCTGCAGGGTCGGCTCGACGCCGTCCGGCAGGTTGTGCGCGGAGAAGGCCTCGAACGCCACCGCCGCGAGCGGCTGCGACTTGGCCGGATCGCCCTTGACGCGGAAGGCGCCCTGGATGAACTCCAGGTCGTCCACCGAGCACTCGAGCTGATGCGCTGCGATGACCTTCGCCTTCTCCACCAGGCGCTCGGCCGCCTTCTTGATGGCCTGGCCGCCGACGGCCAGCGAGCGCGAGCCGTAGGTGTCCATGCCGTAGGGCGCGCGGCCGGTGTCGCCGTGGACCACCTCGATGTCATCGACGGGGACGCCGAGGATGCTCGAGGCGATCTGGCTCCAGGCGGTCTCGTGACCCTGGCCATGGGGCGAGGTGCCGGTGATGAGCTCGATCTTGCCCGTGGGCAGGGCGCGAATCGTGCAGTGCTCCCAGCCGCCTGCGACGTACTTCAGGGCGCCCAGGGTGCGCGAGGGGGCCAGGCCGCACATCTCGGTGAAGGTCGAGATACCGATGCCCAGCTGCACGGGATCGCCCGAGGCTCGGCGCTGCTCCTGCTCGGCGCGCAGGGCGTCGTAGCCGAAGAGCTCCATGGCCTTCGCCGTGGCGGCCTCGTAGTTGCCGGTGTCGTAGGTGAGCCCGGCGACAGTGGCGTAGGGGAACTCCTCGTGCGTGATCCAGTTCATCTCGCGGAGTTTCATCGGATCCATGTCCAGCTCGGCGGCGAGCTCGTCGATGATGCGCTCGATGGCGTACGTCGCCTCCGGTCGTCCGGCACCGCGGATGGCGTCGGTCGGCGTCGTGTTGGTGAAGACTCCCGTGCAGTCGAACTCGTACGTCGGCATCTTGTAGATCGCCGGGTACATGAACATGCCGAGGAGCGGGATGCCCGGAGTGATGATCTGAAGGTAGGCGCCCATGTTGGCGATGAGCTCGACCTTCATGCCCAGGAGCTTGCCGTCCTTGGTGGCGGCAATGGTGATGTCCTGGATCTGGTCACGGCCATGGTGCGAGGCGACCATGTCCTCGCTGCGCGTCTCGGTCCACTTGACCGGACGGCCGAGATGGCGGGCGATCTGCACTGCGAGGACCTCCTCGCGGTAGAGCTGCAGCTTTCCGCCGAACCCGCCACCGACGTCGGGGGCGATCACGCGGAGGGAGTTCTCCGGCAGGCCCGTGACGAGCGCGAGCAGCACGCGCAGGATGTGCGGGATCTGCGTGGCTGACCAGATGGTCATCTCGTTGCTCATGCCCATCGGCGAGGCGACCACGGCGCGAGGCTCCATGTAGCCGGCGATGATGCGCTGGTTGATGAAGCGCCGCTTGACGACGACGGCATCGTCGCCGGCCGCCTTGACAGCCGCGTCGAAGGCACCGTCGCCCTGAGGATGGAGCGGGAACGTGTAGCAGACGTTGGTGCCGTGGCTGCCGTCCGCAGCGTCATGAACCGCAGTCGAACCCTGCTTGAGTGCCGCCTCCATGTCGATGACGGCGGGCAGCGGCTCGTAGTCGACCTCGATCGCATCGAGTGCGTCGGCAGCGGCGTACTTGTCGGTCGCGAGCACGACTGCGACGCAGTCACCGACGTGGCGGACCTTGTCGACTGCCAGTGCAGGGAAGGCCGGCATCTGGATGTCGTCGGTCACCGGCCACACGCAGGGGATCGAACCGTTGAGGTCGCCGAGGTCCTTGGCCGTGAAGGCCGCGACGACGTGGGGCCGCTTGAGCGCCGGGGTGACGTCGAGGTTGGTGATCTTGGCGTGGGCCATGGGGCTACGCAGGATCGCCATGTGCAGCGTGCCGGGCAGCTGGATGTTGTCGGTCCAGTTGGTCTGGCCGTGGAGCAGGCGCGCATCCTCCTTGCGGCGCAGCGGCCGGCCCATCGCATTGGCGTTGGTGTCGGGCAGTGTGTCGGTCACTTGGTGCCCCCCATGAGCTCAGCGGCGTACTCCACCGACTTGACGATGTTGTGGTAGCCCGTGCAGCGGCACAGGTTGCCCTCGAGTCCCTCGCGGATCTCCTCCTCGGAGGGGTTCGGGTTCTCCTGGAGCAGATCCACCGCCGCCATGACCATGCCGGGCGTGCAGTAGCCGCACTGCAGGCCGTGGCACTCCTTGAAGGCGGTCTGGACGGGATGCCACTTGTGCTCGCCTTCGGCGAGGCCCTGGACAGTGAGGACCTCGTGGCCATCGGCCTGGACGGCGAGCACGCTGCAGGACTTGACGCTCTTGCCGTCGAGCAGGACGGTGCAGGCGCCGCAATTGGAGGTGTCGCAGCCGATGACGGTGCCGACGCGGCCGACGTCCTCGCGAAGGAAGTGGACGAGCAGTCGTCGAGGCTCGACCTCGACGTCGTAGACCGTGCCATCCACGGTCACGCTGATGGGGATGTGGGTCATGATTCTCCCGGGTGAGCTCATGGGGCGATCCGAGGCACGCCACCCGCCCCGTCGGACGGGCAAGTCCGACGCTAGGCGCTAGGGCGACCCCGCGTGGCGGTTTCGCTGCGAATCCTTCCCCTGGGCCCAGGGCCGGGCTACGGTCGGCTCCGAGGCCGCCGAGAGTCGGCGCCCGAATCTCGGAGGACGCATGTCGACGGTTCCGCCGCCCCCACCCCCGCCCCCGCCGCCGCCCCCCGGCCCTCCGGCCCCGCCGCCTCCGCCCGTCAGCCCGCAGCCCGGTGGCAGCGACGTCCCTCAGAACGGCATGGGCATCGCGGGGCTCGTGCTGGCGATCCTGGGCCTGGTCGGCTGCATTCCCTTCATCGGCAGCATCCTGGGAATCGTCTTCGGATGGATCGGCATGAAGAACGCCGCAGAGGGCCGCGCCAACAATGGGGGCGTAGCCAAGGCCGGCTTCATCATCGGCATCGTCTCGCTCATCCTGTGGACGGTCATCACGATCATCTATGTCGTGTTCATCGCCGCCATGGTTGCCAATGACCCCAAGATGATGAACTAGCCGGGGCGAGCACATCGGACGTGCCGCACGCGAGTGCGCATGTGTGGGCGAGGACCGTACGGTCCTCGCCCACACGCATGTAGGGCACAGCATGCGTCGCTAGGCTGCGCACATGGACGATGCATCGGACCCCGCCTCGGAGTCGGATGGTCCCAGCGAGTCCGTCGGTCCACCGGAGTCCGTCAGCGACGCGTCCGCTGCTGCCGCGGCTTCGCTACCTCCCGACTCGTCCGTCCTGCCTCGACCGAGCAACCTGGCCGTGTGGGCCTTCGTCCTGGCCCTCCTCGGGTCGGTCCCCCTGTTACCCATCATCGGCAGCGTGCTGGGCTTCGTGCTCGGGCGGGTGGCGATCCGGCAGGCCGACTCCCGCCGCGTGCGCGGGGGCCGCGGCCTCGCTATCGCCGCCGTGACCATCTCCGTCGTCACCCTCGTGGTCATCGCGCTCGCGGTCGCGGCGTACGCCCTCGCGGTCGCCTACCTCGACATCTGACTACGCTCCAGCCATGGCTGCGCCTGCAACCCGACCCGTCCTCGTCGTCGACTTCGGGGCGCAGTACGCCCAGCTCATCGCCCGACGGGTCCGGGAGGCGCACGTCTACTCCGAGATCGTGCCGCACACCATGAGCGTGGCCGACATGCTCGCCAAGCAGCCCGCGGCGATCGTGCTCTCGGGCGGCCCGAGCAGTGTCTACGCCGAGGGTGCCCCGTCGGTCGACGCTGCGCTCTTCGACTCAGGCGTGCCCGTCTTCGGCATCTGCTACGGCTTCCAGGCCATGGCGCAGGCACTGGGGGGCACGGTGGAGCGCACCGGCCTCAGCGAGTTCGGCGGCACCCCGCTCGAGGTGACGCAGACGTCATCCGCGCTCTTCGCCGGCCTGCCGGACCGCCAGTCTGTGTGGATGTCGCATGGCGACAGCGTCACGGCGGCCCCCGAGGGATTTGCCGTCACAGCCACGAGCGCGGGAGCACCTGTCGCCGCCATGGAGGCGGTCGATCGACGACTGGCCGGGGTGCAGTTCCACCCCGAGGTCATGCACAGCGAGCACGGTCAGCGCGTCCTCGAGAGATTCCTTCACGGCATCGCCGGCCTGGAGCCGACCTGGACCACCGAGGGCGTCATCGACGACCAGGTCGAGCGCATCCGCGAGCAGGTGGGCGACGGGCTGGTGGTCTGCGGACTGTCCGGCGGGGTCGACTCCGCGGTTGCGGCGGCGCTTGTGCAGCGCGCCGTCGGGGATCAGCTCACCTGCGTCTTCGTGGACCATGGCCTGCTTCGGGCGGGCGAGGCCGAGCAGGTGGAGCGCGACTTCGTCGCCGCGACAGGCGTGCGCCTGGTCGTCGTGGACGCCCAGCAGCGCTTCCTGGATGCGCTCGCCGGCGTCACGGACCCGGAGCAGAAGCGCAAGATCATCGGACGCGAGTTCATCCGGGTGTTCGAGGACGCCGCGCGCGACGTCGTCGCCGAGGCGGGTGAGTCCGGTCGGACGGTCGACTTCCTCGTGCAGGGCACGCTCTACCCCGACGTGGTGGAGTCGGGCGGGGGCACGGGCACGGCCAACATCAAGAGCCACCACAACGTCGGGGGATTGCCCGACGACCTTGCCTTCACTCTCGTGGAGCCCCTGCGCACCCTCTTCAAGGACGAGGTGCGCCAGGTGGGCCTGGAACTCGGCCTACCGCCGGAGATCGTCTGGCGCCACCCCTTCCCCGGGCCGGGACTTGCGATCCGGATCGTCGGAGCCGTGGACGCAGAGCGGCTGGAGATCCTGCGCGCCGCGGACGCGATCGCCCGAGCCGAGCTCACGGCGGCCGGACTCGACCGCGACGTGTGGCAGTTCCCCGTGGTGCTCCTCGCCGACGTCCGGTCGGTGGGCGTGCAGGGGGACGGCCGCACCTACGGCCACCCCATCGTCCTGCGGCCGGTCTCCAGCGAGGACGCCATGACGGCGGACTGGTCGCGCCTGCCGCACGACCTCATCGCCCGGATCTCGACGCGGATCACCAACGAGGTGCGCGAGGTCAATCGGGTGGTGTTGGACGTGACGAGCAAGCCACCCGGCACCATCGAGTGGGAGTAGCCGGGCGGAGCCCGGCTCGTCCCACTCTCGGCCGGTATCGAGTGGGAATAGCCGGCTCTCGGCTAGGGTGAAGACGTGGAATTCGTCTACAACCTCCTCGTCGTCCTGCACTTCATCGGCCTCGCCAGCCTCCTGGGCGGCTTCCTCGTCCAGATGAAGTCCCCGGACAAGGGCGTGAATCCCGCGATGCTGCACGGCGCGCTCACCCAGCTCGTCACGGGCGTGGCCCTGGTGGGCATTGCCTCCGCCGGGCTGGTCCCCGGCGAGGAAGTGGACCACGCCAAGATCGCGGTGAAGCTGGTGATCGTCCTCGTCATCACCGCCCTGGCCTTCGTCGGCCGCAAGCGCACACCGCCGCAGGTGGGCCTGTGGGGTGCCATCGGCGCCCTCACGCTCGTCAACGTGGTGATCGCGGTCTTCTGGAACTGAGCCAGAGGGAACGCGAGATTCGAGCCCACAAGGTCGCTTTTCGGCGTTCTCGGCTCGAGTGTCGCCGGGTTAAGCGTAAGTGCGGGCTTGCACGCGCGTCGCGTCGATGATGAGCCGCACCATCACCGCAGACCCCCTATGGGATCGTCACGCGCATGAAGGCTTCGGCCAGGCGCCCCTCGGGTAGGCCGCCGTGCTGAGCCGCCATGGTCATCCATCCGTGGATGCGCTCCTCCAGGTCGTCTATGTGCGCGGTCTGGCTTTCGTGTGCACGCAATGCAGCGATCTTGAGGTCGACCCGGTCGGTGACATCGACGACATGGTTGGGCTCGGGTGCTCCCATCACCCAGACATCGTGCACCGTCCAGGCGTCGAGGCCCTCGTCGGCGAGAAGCGCGGGGTGTGCGAACGGATTGCGCGCGTCGGGATAGATCGCGAAGATCGCGGCCTCGCCGGCGGCCATGTGGTCGGGGTGGGAGGCCGGGATGCGCGCCCAGTTGCGCTCGGGCGACTGGATGAGCATGCGCTCGGGCCGAACCTGGCGGATGACCCGGCTGATGTCACGGCGCAGGCCCTGCGACACCTCGAGCTCGCCGTCGCGGTAGCCCAGGAAGCGCACATCCTCCACTCCCAGGACCCGACCGGCGGCGACCTGCTCCTCCCGCCTAATCCGGGGGATCTGCGAGCGGGGGACGTCCGGGTCGAAGCCACCCGCGTCGCCGTCCGTGACGACGCAGTAGGTGACCTGGGTCCCCTGGGCGACCCATGAGGCGACCGTGCCGCCCGCGCCGAAATCGACGTCGTCCGGATGCGCGGTGACCACCAGGGCCCGGGCGGGGGTCTCCTCGCTTGCGGCGGCGTTCATCGGTCCTCGATTCGTTCTGGATTGGGGTGCTGACGTGGGGAAACGCTATGCTCCTGGCCCGTCCAGAGGCCGGGCCGATGGTGAAGATCTGGAGACTTTCCGGGGAAACGCGCGTGACGAACGGGGCTCCCGAGCCGCCAGGGGCTACCTTGGACGGCGTGCGTGCCCATGGCGGTCCCTCGGGGCCAGATCCTAGGGGTCCGGTCACCCGCGTGCGGGCGACGGTCCTGGGCGCTTGCGTGGCCCTCGTGGCCGGCTTCCTGCTGATCGCCCAGCCCGCGGCTTCCTCGCCCATCGGCGAGGCCGACCACGTGCCCGACCCGGCGGCCATCGAGGGAGAGTCCGGCGCACCCGTCCGCGGCGATGCCGGCCGGGCGGCCCAGGAGAAGGCTGACGCCAAGAGGGACGACAAGGACGGCAAGAAGGAGGAGGTGCCGCTCCCGCCGCCGCCGGCCGTGCCCGCCGGCCTGCCGGCACAGGTCGACCCGCTGCCGTCGTACCAGGGCCAGTACATCTGCGATCCCGCGGCCAAGCCCGGCACCCAGCGTGTCGCCGACCTCATCCGCGCGACGTACCCCGACTCACGCAGCATCTGGGTTCCGCGCGACTGCAGCGTGGGTGGGCGCAGCGAGCACAAGGAGGGCCGTGCCCTCGACTGGATGATCAACTCCAAGATCCCCGCGCAGAACGCCCAGGCCGAGTCCTTCCTCCAGTGGTTGCTCGCCACGGACGAGAACGGCAACGAGTTCGCCATGGCCCGTCGCCTCGGAGTGATGTACATCGGCTGGGGCGATGAGATCTGGGAGTCCTACACCAAGCGATGGACTGAGCTTAAGGGCTGCTACAGCACTCAGCAGAGCAGCTACGACACCTACTGTCATCGCGATCACATCCACATCTCCTTCTCCTGGGACGGCGCAGCCGGCCAGACCAGCTTCTGGGGCGGCAGCCCGACACCCGCGCCCTTCTGCACTGCTTCACGCACCCCCGCGACCAGCCCGGCCGATCCCGGGGCGGGTCTCGACTTCGTTCCCGTCGCCCCTCAGCGCGTTCTCGACACGCGCAGCGGCCAGGGCAACGGCGGTCAGCCCTGCCGCCTGGCCGCACGATCCAGCGGGGGCGCCGGCGCGCCACTCGTGATCGACATCTCCGGTCGCAAGGGATCACCGGGCACGCGCATCAAGGCCGTGGCCGTGCGCGTCACCACGCTCGCATCGAACTCCCCGGCCACGCTTCGCTCCGCGGCCAACGGAGTGCTCTCGAGCATCACCGTGAACGGCAAGCGCGAGCTCGTGTCGATCCTGCCGGTCGCGTCTGACGGGACGATCGCGCTGACGACAGACTCGGGCGCAACACACGTCACCGTGGACTTGCTCGGCTACTTCGTGACGCCGGGTGGCACGGACCCGGGCGAGGGCCGCCTCCTGGCGCACGCCAACCAGGTCGTCTACGACACCCGCGTCCTCAACGAGCCCCTGCAGCCGGGCGAGAAGCGCGTCGTCGACGTCGCGGTGGGAGCGACGACCGACGGCCCTCCTGCAGGCGCCCTGCTCACCGTTGGCATCTCCGGCGCCGAGAAGACCGGCCGCCTGCTGCTGCGGCGCACCGGCGACAAGCACTCCCCAGCCGCACCCAACATCGCCTACCGGCGTGGCGCGACCATGTCGGTGCCCGCGATCGCCGCCCTCGACCCTGAGGGACGCATCACGCTCGTCAACACCGGCAAGGGCAAGGTCGACGTCGCGATCGCCGTCCAGGCATCAGCGGTGCGCACCCCCGAACTCGGTGCCCTGCTCGTGCCCGTGCAGCCGGTCGAGGTGCGTCGCGCCCAGGCCACGCTCGCCCGTCTCCTCCCCGCGCCTGGTGCGGGTCCGAGCGAGGGCGTGACGGCGGACACCCTGACGCAGCGGTCCCAGAGCAGCGCGGCGGGAGCCACGGCAGCGGTCCTGCGGGTCTCTGCGTCGGGCACCAAGGGCGGAGAGGTGACGTTCTACTCCCTCGCCAAGCCCGAGGTTCCCTCGCTCATCGTCCCCCGCCAGACCAAGGTCTCGGGCCTGATCGTCGTCCCGCTCGACAGCAGGGGCACGCTGCGGCGGGATGTCGTCGGCGGAGTCGACGTCACCGCGCACGTGGTCGCCTACTTGCGCTAGCAGCGGCGTTGTCGCTGGCACGACGTACGATCGGCGAGTGCCTGATCTCAATCCCGCCCAGCTGGAGGCGGTGACCCACCGCGGCAGCCCGCTGCTCATCGTGGCGGGTGCGGGATCGGGCAAGACCCGCGTCCTTACCCAGCGCATCGCGCACCTCATCCGGGACGAGGGCGTGCGCCCCTCCGAAATCCTCGCGATCACGTTCACCAACAAGGCCGCTCGCGAGATGCAAGAGCGTGTCGCAGCCCTCGTCGGGCCCGCATCGCGCGCGATGTGGGTGATGACGTTCCACTCCGCGTGCGTGCGCATCCTGCGCCGCGAGGCCGCGCGGCTCGGCGTGTCCACGAACTTCTCGATCTACGACGCCGCCGACTCGCAGCGGCTCATGTCCATGGTCGTCAAGGACCTCGACATCGACCCAAAGAGGCACCCCCCGCGGGGCCTCTCGGCCCGGGTGTCCCACCTCAAGAACGAGCTCATCGACGAGGAGACCTTCGCCCGCCGAGCCGAGACGCCCCAGGACCGGGTGCTCGCCGAGGCCTACGCGGAGTACCAGCGCCGTCTGCGCCGGGCCAACGCCTTCGATTTCGACGACCTCATCGGATCGACCGTGGCCCTGCTGCAGCTCTTTCCTGACGTGGCCGAGCACTACCGCAGGAGGTTCCGCCACATCCTGGTCGACGAGTACCAGGACACCAACCACGCCCAGTACGCCCTCGTCCGCGAGCTCGTCGGCGATGGCGGCGACGGGGTGCCCCCGGCTGAGCTCTGCGTGGTCGGGGACGCCGACCAGTCCATCTACGCCTTCCGCGGGGCCACGATCCGCAACATCGAGGAGTTCGAGCGCGACTACCCCGACGCCAAGACTGTCCTGCTCGAGCAGAACTACCGATCGACGCAGACCATTCTCGATGCGGCAAATCGCGTGATCGCTCGCAACGGCGGCCGTCGCCCCAAGAGACTGTGGACGGATGCCGGAGCGGGGGCGCCCATCGTGACCTACGTCGCCGATGACGAGCATGATGAGGCTCGCTTCGTCGCTGATGAGATCGATGCGCTCGTGGACGATGCCGGAGTGCGCCCGGCTGACGTGGCTGTCTTCTACCGCACCAACGCCCAGTCGCGGTCCCTGGAGGAGATCTTCGTCCGCGTGGGACTGCCCTACACCGTCGTCGGCAGCGTGCGCTTCTACGAGCGCCGCGAGATTCGCGATGCGATCGCCTACCTGCGGGCGATCGCGAACCCGGATGACGACGTCTCCGTCAGGCGCATTCTCAATGTCCCCAAGCGCGGCATCGGCGATCGAGCCGAGGAGGCCATCGAGTCCTTCGCCCAGCGCGAACGCCTCTCCTTCGGGGCCGCCCTCGACCGTGCCGCCGAGATCCCCGGCCTCGCGACGCGATCGCAGGCGCAGGTGGTCGCCTTCGCGCAGTTGCTCGCCGACCTGCGCACGCTCGTCGAGTCCGGCGCCGGTCCCGCCACCGTCTTGCAGGCGGTCCTGGAGCAGACCGGCTATCTCGCGGAGTTGCAGGCCTCCCATGACCCGCAGGACGAGACGCGGCTGGAGAACCTCGCTGAGCTCGAGTCGGTTGCCGCGGAGTACGAGCGCGACTCGGACGAGACGTCCTTGGCCGGCTTCCTCGAGCGGGTCTCCCTGGTCGCGGATGCCGACGAGATCCCCGACGACGATGACGGCGTCGTCACGCTCATGACGCTCCACACCGCTAAGGGGCTCGAGTTCCCCGTCGTCTTCCTCACCGGGATGGAGGACGGCATCTTCCCGCACATCAGGTCGCTCGGCTCGGAGACAGAGCTCGAGGAGGAGCGACGACTCGCCTACGTCGGTCTCACTCGCGCGCGCGAGCGCCTCTACCTCAGCCGCGCCGTGTCGCGGTCAGCATGGGGATCGCCCATGCACAACCCCGCCTCGCGCTTCCTTGACGAGATCCCGCCGGAGCTCGTCGAGAGCCGACGCGATGAGCCCGTGCTCACATGGTCGGGCACGTCTTCTGCGTCCGCGCCCCGTCCCGTCTCGGCTGCCGGGGCGATTGCGCGCCCCGAGCCCACGGCCGGCACGCGACCGGTCGTCGCCCTGGCTGTGGGGGACCGCGTGCTCCACAAGACCTTCGGGATGGGCACCGTCACCGGCACCTCGGGCGTGGGCGACAAGGCGGAGGCGACCATCGACTTCGGCGGGGTAGGGACCAAGCGACTGCTGCTGCGCTACGCCCCGGTCGACAAACTCTAGGACAGGGTCAGAGTCAGCAGCCGAAGTTCCGGCACGCCCAGGAGGGCGGCTTGGCCGGGATCCCCGGGCGCGAGCCCGTCCACAGGCCCGCCGGGTTCGTGGGCGTGAGTGCCTCGCCCACGCGCACCTCGAAGTGCAGGTGCGAGCCCGTCGAATGACCGGTGTTGCCCATCGTCCCGATGAAGTCCCCGGCGCGCACGCGCTCTCCCTTGCGCACCTTGATCTTGTCGAGGTGCGCGTAGCGCGTCTGGACTCCGTCTGCTCGCATGATCATGACGAGGTTTCCGTAACCGCCGTAGTTGAACTCGGCGTACTGGACGCGACCGTCTGTCGCTGCGTAGATCGGATCCCCGGTCTCGCCGTTGAAGTCGATCCCGGCGTGTCCACGCGGCCACCAAGAGCTGACCTCGCCGAACTCCCCGCTGATGGGGGTCCCCCACGTGACGGGATAGCTGTAGGCCGGGCCTTCGCGCTTGGCGCTGCGCTCGGTCGTATCCGCGGGCTCCGACTGGGCCTTCGAGGCGGTGACCCGGGCTGCGGTGACCGAGGCAAGGTGCGCGATGCCGGCCGAGCCGTCCAGGCGCTCCGAGGTGGTGAGGTCCACGCTGGCACCTGAGCCGAGGACATCTCCGGACCCGCCGGCTCCTGCCACCGGGCCGCTCGACCGCGAGTCCGCGAGCGAGGGTGCGCCCGCTGCGACCACGATCGCCCCCTGGGCCAGCACGAGGGCCGCGCCCACGAGGAGCGGCACGACGAGACGGCGCATGGGATCGGTCTACCAGCCCCCACGGTCAGCCGACCAGTCCGTTGTTACTGATGTGACTGATGTGGCACTTGATGTGACCTGTGTCACATCTGTCCCGCCGCCGAGGGCCCAGGGGTCGGCGCGGGTTCATCGAGCAGGGCCAGGGTCGTGGCGATCTCGCGCACGACCCTGCCGTCGACGGGCAGGGACAGGTGCCCCACCCCGCGGACCAGCACATTGCGCGCCTTGAGGTCGGGGTGCTCCACGCGGGCGTGGGACTGCGGGATGACCAGCTGATCGATATCGGACCAGAAGGCAAGCAGGCGCGTGCGGCAGCCCGGTGCGGGCTCTGCGAGCTCGGTGATGAGATCGCTGCCGATCCGCATCTGCCGGGCCGTTTCGAGCGGCACGATGCGTGCCGGCAGCGTGCCCGCGTGGGGGGTCCCGAGGGTGACGAGGGTGTGCACGCGCTCATCCCCGCCGAGGCGCTGCACGAGGTATCGCCCGATGAGGCCTCCGAGCGAGTGTCCGATGACGTGGACGCGCTCGTGCCCCGTCTCCGCGCACACCTGCTCGATCAGCGCGCCCAGTCTCTGCGCGACGGAGCGGATGTCGTCAGTGAGGGCGGAGTAGTTCAAGGCGTACGTCGATCCGAAGCCGCGACGGTGCAGTCCCCGGCGCAGCAGGGTGAAGATGGACCGGTTGTCGAAGATCCCGTGCACGAGCACGATCGGCGTCCCTGCCGCCTCGACGTCGCCGACGAGCAGGCCGCGCTGCGCCGGCGGCAAGCCCTCCAGGGAGTGACGCTCCTGCTGGAGTCGCAGCTGCTCCTCGACCAGGCCGAGGGGATACATGGCCAGGTGCGCCGTGACCCAGGCGGCTTCGACAGCGACACCGCGCGCGGTCGAAGCCGTCAGCAGCGTGCGCGCCGGCGCCGGCACCGTGGGCATCGGGATCCAGGGCACTCGGCGACGCTAGTCCGAGACGGTCCTGTCTGTCCTGACGACGCTCCGATGCCGGAGCGACGCCCCGGTATCGTGGCGCCCGGCGCTCAGCCCATGATGCTCAGCGCGACCGTCGTGCCCGAGGAGGCCCCATGCCGGCGAGGATCGTCGTGGCCAAGCCCGGCCTGGACGGGCATGACCGGGGGGCCAAGGTCGTCGCCCGGGCGCTGCGCGACGCGGGCTTCGAGGTCATCTACACCGGTCTGCACCAGACCCCCGCCCAGATCGTGGAGACGGCCATCCAGGAGGACGCCGATGCCATCGGGGTGTCGGTCCTGTCCGGCGCTCACCTGGTGCTCTTCGACGAGCTCATGGACGACCTCCGGGCGCGCGAGGCTGCGGACATCGTCGTCTTCGGGGGCGGGATCATCCCCGACGCCGACATCCCCGTCCTGGCCGAGATGGGGGTCGCCCAGGTCTTCGGCCCGGGCACGACGATGCAAGACATCGTCGACTGGGTGAGGACCCACGTGGGCGCACCCGCCTGACACGCCTCGTCCACCCGCGCCTGGGCCGGTGTCTCGCCCTCGCGGACGTCGCTCTGCTAGCGTCGTCAGACGGCGTCCTTTATCTGCTACCCGGGGAGGGTTCTCATGCGCCTTATGGGCAAAGTGACCGCTGTTGTCGCAAGTGCTGCGCTGGTGTCGGCGGGCGTGTTGGCTGCCTCCGGGCCAGCTCAGGCAGCCAAGGCGACGGGTGCGATCACGATGACGCTGAAGTCGGACCTGGCCTACCTGATCACGGAGGATCACTGGGTGGCTGTCAAGCCGGCCCGCGCGGGCATCGAGCCCGCCGGCTCGCCCTTCCCGGGACCGACCGTGGCCTTCCCGGTGTCCTTCGAGGATGGGTTCTTCAAGATCCGTGGGAAGGGTGAGCTCGCCCTGGGCCCGGGGAGCATCCGCGCGCAGAAGCCCCTCGTCAGCGCCACTCCCGAGCAGCTCGCCAAGGGCAAGGCTCGCGTGTCGTTCCTCGTGGGCAACGGCAACACGCTCATGACCCCCTTCCACGTGCGGAACTTCGAGAAGGTGGGCACGGACACCGAGGGCTTCGTCATGTGGTCCGGCACCCTGCACGCCACGACGAACAAGAAGACCCTCAGGGACTTCAACGGTTTCTCCGGCCTCACCGGCAGCAAGGCCCTGAAGCCGGGCCAGGTGCTCGGCACCATCAGGACCGAGGTCAAGGCCTCCTAGACCCTCGGCAGGATCCACGGGCAGGAATCAGTAGGCTCGCGAACGCCCCTGAGACCTCGCGAAGGAACTGCCCGTGGATCTGTACGAGTACCAGGCCAAGAACCTCTTCGACTCGCACGGAGTGCCGGTGACCGCCGGCGAGGTGTGCGTTACTCCCGATGCTGCTCATGAGGCTGCTCGCAAGATCGGCTCGGCGGTCGTCGTCAAGGCCCAGGTAAAGACGGGTGGCCGTGGCAAGGCCGGCGGCGTCAAGCTCGCTCCGACGCCCGAGGACGCGCAGGCTCGCGCGGAGGACATCCTCGGGCTCGACATCAAGGGCCACGTCGTACGCCGCGTCCTCGTGACCGAGGCCACGGACATTGCCGAGGAGTACTACGTCTCCTTCCTGCTCGATCGCGCCAATCGCGCTTTCCTCGCCATGGCGAGTGTCGAGGGTGGCGTGGATATCGAGGAGGTCGCGGCGCATCGGCCCGAGGCGCTCGCACTCATCCGGGTCGATGCGATCGATGGTGTCGACGCCGCAGTCGCCGCGGGTATCGTCGAGCAGGCGGGCTTCCCCGCGCACATCCGCGACCAGGTGACCGAGGTGCTGGTGCGCCTTTGGCAGGTCATGGTCAAGGAGGACGCGACCCTCGTCGAGGTCAACCCGCTGGTCCTTTCTGCCGACGGGCGCGTCCTCGCACTGGACGGCAAGGTGACCCTCGATGACAACGCCCACTACCGCCACGCCGAGCATGCCGACCTGGTCGACAGGGATTCCACTGACCCCATCGAGCTGCGGGCCAAGGAGTTCGACCTCAACTACGTCAAGCTCGACGGCGAGGTCGGCATCATCGGCAACGGCGCAGGCCTGGTGATGAGCACCCTGGACGTCGTCGCCTACGCCGGCGAGGAGTTCGGTGGAGTGCGGCCGGCCAACTTCCTCGATATCGGGGGAGGGGCGAGTGCCGAGGTGATGTCCAACGGCCTCGACATCGTGCTGGGCGATCCTGATGTGCGTGCGGTCTTCGTCAATGTCTTCGGTGGCATCACCTCGTGCGACGCCGTTGCCAACGGCATCGTGCAGGCAGTCGGCGCCCTCGCCGAGCGCGGCACCCCGGTGACCAAGCCCATCGTGTGCCGCATCGACGGCAACAACGCCGTGGAAGGCCGGCGGATCCTCATGGAGTTCGGCCACCCGCTCGTCGAGATGGTGGAGACGATGGACGACGCGGCCCGTCGCGTCGCGCAGTTGGCCGGAGGTGCCGCATGACCATCTGGCTCGATGCAGACAGCCGCATCCTCGTGCAGGGCATGACCGGCTCCGAGGGCACCAAGCACACGCGCCGGATGGTGGCGAGCGGCGCCCAGGTCGTCGCTGGCGTCACGCCAGGCAAGGGCGGCCAGGAGGTCGACGGCATCCCTGTGTTCGCCGATGTCCGCGAGGCGATGAGTGCGACCGGTGCCAACGTGAGCGTGGTCTTCGTGCCGCCGCGCTTCGCGAAGGCGGCCGTGGAGGAGGCGGTGGACGCCGAGATCCCCCTCTGTGTCGTCATCACCGAGGGCATCCCGGTGCACGACACCGCGCAGTTCTTCCAGTACGCCGTCAACGCGGGCACGACGCGCATCATCGGACCCAACTGCCCGGGCATCATCTCGCCCGGCGTCTCCAACGCGGGGATCATCCCGGCGGACATCACGGGCCCGGGCCCGATCGGACTGGTGTCGAAGTCGGGGACCCTGACCTATCAGATGATGTACGAGCTCAACGACATCGGCTTCTCCACGTGCGTGGGCATCGGGGGCGACCCGATCATCGGCACGACTCACATCGATTGCCTGGCGGCCTTCGAGGCGGACCCGGCGACCGAGGCCATCGTGATGATCGGCGAGATCGGCGGCGACGCCGAGGAGCGCGCGGCTGCCTTCATCGCCGACAACGTCACCAAGCCGGTCGTCGGCTACGTCGCGGGGTTCACCGCTCCGGAGGGCAAGACGATGGGGCATGCGGGTGCCATCGTCTCCGGCTCCTCCGGGACCGCGGCAGCCAAGAAGGACGCTCTCGAGGCCGTGGGCGTCCGCGTGGGGCAGACCCCCAGCGAGGCCGCCCGCATCATGCGCAGCCTCCTGCGAGGCTGACAGTCGGCTGACGGGCCTCCTTGCGTGACGGGTGGTGCAGTCGTGACCGTCGTTGCCCGCGTGCCGTTACGTGGGCGAGCCCCCCTCGGCTGACAGTCTTGTCCGGTGAGCCTCACCGCGCGTTCTGGCGCCCCCGCGGGGCAGGCGCCTGCTGCGCCGCTGCCCCTCGTGTTGGCCGGAGCAGTGGCCGGCGCGGCCGCGGCGGTGTTCAGCTATCTCGCGCTCGCCGTGGTGGCCCTGGCGGCGTGGATGCTGGATCCCTCGGGCTCGCAGGAGTGGACCCAGATGCTCGAGGTGGCGTCGGGTGCGTGGCTGTCGGGCCTTGGCCTGTCTCCCACCGTGGGCACCGTCACCCTCACGCTGCTCCCCCTGGGATTCGCCGTGTTGCCCGTGCTCGCGCTGATCGGGGCCTCGCGCTGGGCGGCCGACGCATCGGCCGTGGGCCGACGCGGCGAGGCCTGGGCGGTCGCGCTCGCTGCGGGAGCGGGCTTCGCGGTCGTCGCCGCGATCATCGCCTCGCTCAGTCGCAGCCTCGCCATCTCTCCTGTGCGTGCTGCCATCGTCGGCGCCGTCGTGGCCGGCTGCGTGACCGGCATCGTCGTGCTGCGCCGGTCCGGTCTCCTGACAGTGGACCGGCTGCCCACTGAGGTCCGCGCGGTCATCGTCGCCACCACAACCGCCTCGCTCAGCCTCGTCGCTGCCGCCGGACTCCTGCTGGTCGTTGCTGTCGTCGGCAGTTTCGATGAGATGACCGCCCTGCTCGTCGAGCTCGATCCCGGACTCTCCGGACTGCTCCTCCTGGCCGCGCTCACGATCGGATACCTCCCCGTCGCACTCGTGTGGACGGTGGCCTACCTCCTCGGTCCCGGCGTCACGGTCTCCGTCGGGACCGTCGTCTCGCCGTACGTCGACACTGCGACCGCAGCCCTCCCCGGTTTCCCCCTCCTGGCGGTGCTTCCCGATTCCGCTCCCGCGCCTGCGGTCCTGCTCCCGCTCCTGGGAGTGGCGTCCGGTGCACTTGCGGGAGCCGTGCTGCGCCGCCGCGGCTTCCGCGGACTGCGTGGCTGCGCCCTGTCCGCCGCCGCCGCCGTCACGACCGGTCTGGTGCTGGCGATCGCCGCCTGGCTCGCATCCGGCTCCCTGGGCGACACGACGCTCCAGGGCCTGGGGCCCAGCCCGGCGGCCGTGGGGCTTGCGGGGGCACTCAGCATCATCCTGGGCGCACTGGCCGTCACCGCCTGGCCGTCGAGGCGCGCCGATGGCTAGCACTGTCCGGGCCCCGCGGCGGACCGACGCGCAGCACGCCCGGCCTGCCTTCACCCTCGCGCCCATGCCACGCCGCGTCGCGGGGGCGGCCATCGACATGGCGCTCCTCGTCGTCGCCGCCGGCGTGATGTCCTCCGCCCTGGAGGGCCTCACCGCGGGAGTCACCCGGGTGCGCATCGACGCCGAGTCCGGCCAGCGCGTCGTCGATGCCTCGATCACCCTGCCGACCTGGCTTCCCCTCGCGCTGCTCGTGGGTGTGAGCGCGCTCTACACCGTCCCGCTCATGGCCGTCTGGGGCCGGACTCTCGGCGGCTGGGCCATGGGCATCCGCTGCGTGCGTGCCGATACCGGATCGCGCCCGGGCTGGCCTCTGTCGATACGACGCTGGTTCGCTCTCTACGGCGCTGCGGGACTGCTGGCCTTCGTGCCCGTCGTCGGACCCCTGGCTTGGCTCGCGACACTGGTGATCGGGCTGTCACCCCTGTGGGACGGCACCCGACTGCTGCGCGGCTACGCCGACTACTTCGGCGGCGATGTCGTCGTCATGGCACGCCCGGGGCCCTCGCAGCGACGATAGGGTCGCGTCGTGCGCGCGCGACTGGTGGTCCTCATCTCCGGGGGCGGCACCAATCTCCAGGCGCTCCTCGACGCGCGGCAGGATGCCTATGAAATCGTCGCTGTCGTCGCCGATCGCCCCGATGCCGGAGGCCTTGCGCGTGCGACTGCAGCCGGCATCCCCACGCTGGTCGTGGATCCCGCAGAGCACCCTGACCGCGGGGCATGGGATCGCGCCCTGGCGGCGACGATCACGTCCTGCGATCCCGAGTGGATCGTCTGCGCTGGCTTCATGCGCATCCTCGGACCGGCCGTCCTCGCGGCATTCCCTACGCGCGTGGTCAACACCCATCCTGCGCTCCTGCCCGCCTTCCCCGGGGCGCACGGGGTCCGCGATGCACTCGACTACGGCGTCCGGGTGACCGGCTGCACGGTGCACCTCGTGGATGCCGGCGTCGACACCGGACCGATCCTGGCTCAGCGGGCGATCGAGATCCGCGACGGAGAGGATGAGGCGGCGCTGCACGAGCGCATCAAGGTGGTGGAGCGCGACCTCCTCGTGGATATCGTGACCCGACTGTGCGCGCAGGGCTGCACGGTCGAGGGCAGGAAGGTGACGATCCCGTGAGCGCAGAACCCGGCCGCCGCGCCATCCGCAGGGCCCTGGTGTCGGTTTACGACAAGGCCGGCCTGTCCGAACTCGTGACCGCGCTGCACGCGGCCGGGGTCGAGATCGTCTCGACGGGATCGACGGCGGCGCGCATCGAGGAGACCGGCGTCCCCGTGACCGCCGTGTCGGATCTCACCGGCTTCCCCGAGTGCCTCGACGGACGTGTCAAGACACTCCATCCGCGCGTGCACGCTGGTCTGCTCGCCGACATGCGCCTGCCGGATCATGTCGCACAGATCGACGCGCTCGGCATCGCTCCCTTCGACCTGGTCGTGGTGAACCTCTATCCCTTCGCGAGCACCGTCGCGTCGGGTGCGTCGCCCGACGAGTGCGTCGAGCAGATCGACATCGGCGGCCCGGCCATGGTCCGCGCCTCCGCCAAGAACCACCCGAGTGTGGCCGTGGTGGTCGATCCGGCGCGCTACGACGACGTGATCGCCGCAGTCGAAGCGGGCGGGTTCACCCTGGAGGAGCGCCGCCGCCTGGCGGCCGAGGCGTTCGCGCACACCGCCTCATACGACGTGGCCGTCGCGACGTGGATGGCCAATGTGGTCGCACCTGACGGCACCGGCTTCCCCGCCTGGCTGGGCCAGGCCTGGCAGCGGCAGTCCGTCCTCCGCTACGGCGAGAATCCCCACCAGGCCGCGGCGGTGTACGCCGCGGACTTCTCGCGACCGGGCCTCGCGCGTGCGGAGCAGCTCCACGGCAAGGAGATGTCCTACAACAACTACGTCGATGCCGACGCCGCATGGCGCGCGGCGTACGACCACGGCGACCCAGCCGTCGCGATCATCAAGCACGCCAACCCGTGCGGCATCGCCGTGGGCGCGGACATCGCCAGCGCCTATGACAAGTCCTTCGCCACCGACCCGGTGTCGGCCTTCGGGGGTGTCGTCGCCGCTAACCGCCCGGTGACCGAGGCGATGGCCGAGGCCATGGCGGATGTCTTCACCGAGGTGGTCGTGGCACCGGACTACGACGAGGCCGCGCTCGCCCTCCTGCGTGAGCGCAAGGGCCTGCGCATCCTGCGCGCAGAGCCGCGGCCCGAGCGCGGCTGGGTGGACCTGCGCCCCATCTCCGGAGGGATCCTGCTGCAGGGCGCCGATGACCTGCGTGCCGACGGCGACGACCCTGCCACCTGGCGACTTGTCGCGGGGGAGCCCGTCGACGCCGCGACGATGGAGGACCTCGCCTTCGCCTGGCGGGCAGTGCGGGCGCCGAAGTCCAATGCGATCCTCCTCGCCCGGGGCGGCGCCGCGGTCGGCATCGGCATGGGGCAGGTCAACCGCGTGGATGCCGCCCGTCTCGCGGTGACGCGCGCGGGCGAGGAGCGCGCGCGGGGCTCCGTGGCGGCGTCCGACGCGTTCTTCCCCTTCCCCGACGGCCTCGACGTGCTCCTCGCCGCGGGGGTGCGCGCCATCGTCCAGCCCGGAGGCTCCGTGCGCGACGAGGACGTCATCGCGGCGGCCGACGCGGCAGGGGCCAGCATGTACCTCACCGGCACCCGCCACTTCTTCCACTGAGCCGATGGAGCCCCTGCCGGAAGCGGTGTCCGCGGCGGGAGTCCGCGAATGACCGGACTCCGTCGGCGCGCTGCCCTCGTCGCAGGAATCACGGCCTTCGTCGTAGGGGCGCTCACGGCCCTGCAGTCCCGCGTCAACGGCGAACTGGCCAGCGTGACCCAAAGTGGCCTCCAGGCCGCCATCGTCAGCTTCGGCACGGGCTGGATCCTGCTCACGGTCATCCTGTGCGCCAGCCCCGGCGTGCGCCGCGGCCTGGGGTCCGTGGCGGCTGGCCTGCGCTCGGGGGCCCTGCGCTGGTGGCAGGTCATCGGCGGCCTGCTCGGGGGGTTCTTCGTCGCGGTGCAGAGCGCGACGGTGCCCGTCGTCGGCGTGGCGATCTTCACTGTCGCGGTCGTCGCGGGCCAGGTGTCCAACAGCATCGTGGTGGACCGCCTCGGCCTGGGACCAGCGGGTCGTCAGGCGGTGACCCCGACCCGGGTCATCTCTGCGGTCCTCGCGATCGCCGCGGTGGCCGTCGCCGTGTCCGACCGCCTGGGCGCAGGGCCGGCGGGATCCACCCTCGCCGTAGCGGCTGCGCTCATCGCCGGGCTTGCCATCGCGGTGCAGCAGGCGATCAACGGCCGCGTCGGGGCGGCGGCGCGCAACGCGTGGACGGCAGCGTGGGTCAACTTCACCCTCGGGACGCTCATGCTCGGCACCGCACTGGGCCTGGCCTGGGCCCTCACCGAGTTCGATCCTGGCCAGTTGCCCGTGGGCCCCTGGTGGCTCTACATCGGCGGCACCATTGGCGTCTTGTTCATCGCGGCCGCGGCCTGGGTGGTGCAGCGCCTCGGCGTCCTGCTCTTCGCCCTCCTCACCATCACGGGCCAGCTCTCCGGGGCCCTCGTGCTCGACTGGCTGGCCCCTGCCGATGGCGTCTCCTTCCACCTCACCCTGGTCGCCGGAGTGCTGATGGCCGCCGTCGCGGTCGCCGTGGGGAGTCTGTCCACGTGGGCCCCCCGGATGCGGCGCGCTGCCGGTCACTAGGTTGCCGTCATGACTGCAACGATCCTGGATGGCAAGGCGACGGCTGCCGCGGTGAAGGCCGACCTGGCGACGCGCGTCGCGGCGCTGCGCGAGCGTGGCGTCACCCCGGGGCTGGCGACCGTGCTGGTCGGCGACGACCCGGGCAGCCATGCCTATGTCGGAGGCAAGCACAAGGACTGTGCCGAGGTGGGCATCGCCTCGATTCGCGTGGACATGCCCGCGACCGCCACGCAGGCAGAGGTCGAGGAGCAGGTGCGCAAGCTCAACGACGACCCTGCCGTGACCGGCTACATCGTCCAGCTGCCTTTGCCGAAGGGCCTCGATAGCAATCGCGTGCTCGAGATCATGGACCCCGGCAAGGACGCTGACGGCCTGCATCCGATGAACCTCGGGCGACTCGTGCTCGGCATCGAAGCTCCCCTTCCGTGCACCCCGCGTGGAATCGTCGAGCTGCTCCGCGCGTACGACGTGCCGATCGCGGGGGCCGAGGTGTGCATCGTTGGCCGGGGCATCACCGTGGGCAGGCCGCTGGGACTCCTGCTCACGCGGCGCCAGGAGAACGCGACCGTGACGCTGTGCCACACCGGCACGAAGGACATGGCCACGCACGTGGCTCAGGCGGACATCGTGATCGCGGCTGCCGGCGTGCCCGGGGTGATCACGGCCGGCATCGTGAAGCCGGGTGCCGCTCTCGTCGACGTCGGCATCACCCGCACGGATGCCGGTCTGGTCGGCGACATCGATCCCGCCTGCGCCGAGGTCGCGGGCTGGATCGCGCCCATGCCGGGCGGCACCGGACCGATGACGCGGGCGATGCTCCTCGCCAACGTGGTCGAGGCAGCCGAACGGTCGTAGGGTGCCCTCGTGAGCGGCATGGCAGAGGTCCGTCAGCTCCGGCCGCGCCGACGCCGCTGGTGGGCCCAATGGCCCATCGCCCTGGTCCTCGTCGGCGTCGTCGCTTCCTTGGCCGTCGTTGCGCTCGATCGCTTCCGCCTGGGCTCCCTCATGCTTGCCGCGAGCCTGGTGCTCGCCTTCGTGCTGCGGCTCGTCCTGCCCGACGACCGGGCCGGGATGCTCGCCGTGCGTTCCAAGAGGGTGGATCTGGTCGTGCTCGGCACGCTTGCCGCTGCGCTGGTCGTCTTCGCCTTGTGGGTCCCTCCCCCTGCGTGAGGCCTCGTGACCGCGGGGACTAGCGTGGGGCGCGTTGCCGTTGAGGACCACCGCTGAGGACCATCGAGGAGAAGACCGTGTCCCGCACCCCCGTCAACGTCGCCGTCACCGGGGCCGCCGGCCAGATCGGCTACGCGCTGCTTTTCCGCATCGCCTCCGGGCAGTTGCTGGGGCCTGACGTCCCCGTCCGTCTACGCATGCTGGAGATCACTCCGGCGCTGAAGGCCGCTGAGGGGACGGCGATGGAACTCGACGACTGCGCCTTCCCCCTGCTCGCGGGCATTGACATCACCGACGATCCGCGCGCCGCGTTCGACGGTGTCAACATCGCCCTCCTTGTGGGGGCACGGCCCCGCGGACCGGGCATGGAACGCCGGGACCTGCTCGAGGCCAACGGCGGGATCTTCAAGCCTCAGGGCGAGGCGCTCAACGCGGGTGCGGCCGAAGACGTGCGCATCCTCGTGGTGGGCAACCCGGCCAACACCAATGCGCTCATCGCTCAGGCACACGCGCCCGATATCCCCCGCGAGCGCTTCACCGCGATGATGCGCCTGGACCACAATCGCGCGGTCACCCAGCTCGCGCAGAAGACAGGCGTCCCTGTCACCGACATCCGCAAGATCACCGTGTGGGGCAACCACTCGGCCTCGCAGTACCCCGACATCACTCATGCGACGGTCAAGGGGCAGTCGGCGCCGACAGTCGTCGACGACCAGGCCTGGGTCGCGGACGTCTTCATCCCGACAGTGGCCAAGCGCGGCGCTGCGATCATCGACGCGCGCGGAGCGTCGTCAGCGGCTTCGGCAGCCAATGCCGCCATCGATCACGTGCACGACTGGGTCCTGGGCACGCCCGACGGCGACTGGGTCTCGGCCGGCGTGCCATCGGATGGCTCCTACGGCATCCCCGAGGGGATCATCTCCGGCTTCCCGTGCACCTCGCGCAACGGTTCCTGGGAGATCGTCCAGGGCCTGGACATCGACGAATTCTCTCGCGTGCGCATCGACGCATCGGTTGCCGAGCTCCAGGAGGAGCGCGACGCCGTGGCCGCCCTCGGCCTGCTGTAGCCCGCACCGCACATCACTTCAACGAAAGAGCGTCATCGTGGCAAAGATCAAGGTGGTCAATCCTGTCGTCGAACTCGACGGTGACGAGATGACCCGCATCATCTGGCAGTTCATCAAGGACCAGCTGATCCTGCCCTACCTCGACGTCGACCTGAGGTACTACGACCTCGGGATCGAGCATCGGGATGCGACCGATGACCAGGTCACCATCGACGCTGCCCACGCAATCCTCGAGTACGGCGTGGGCGTCAAGTGCGCGACGATCACGCCGGATGAGGCGCGCGTCGAGGAGTTCGGACTCAAGAAGATGTGGAAGTCGCCTAACGGGACCATCCGCAACATCCTCGGCGGCGTGATCTTCCGCGAGCCCATCATCATGTCGAACATCCCGCGCCTGGTGCCCACCTGGACCAAGCCGATCATCGTGGGTCGTCACGCCTTCGGCGACCAGTACCGCGCCACGGACTTCAAGGTGCCGGGCCCGGGCATGCTCACGATGACCTTCACTCCTGCCGATGGCTCGGAGCCGATGGAGTTCCAGGTGTTCAACTTCCCGGAGGCCGGGGTCGCCATGGGGATGTACAACCTGGACGACTCCATCCGCGACTTCGCTCGCGCGTCGTTCCGCTACGGCCTGGCGCGGCAGTACCCGGTCTACATGTCGACGAAGAACACCATCCTCAAGGCCTACGACGGACGCTTCAAGGACATCTTCGCCGAGGTGTTCGACGCGGAGTTCAAGGAGCAGTTCGAGGCGGCGGGCCTCACCTACGAGCACCGGCTCATCGACGACATGGTCGCCAGCGCCCTCAAGTGGGAGGGGGGCTACGTCTGGGCCTGCAAGAACTACGACGGCGACGTGCAGTCCGACACCGTCGCGCAGGGCTTCGGGTCGCTCGGGCTCATGACGAGCGTGCTCATGACACCCGATGGCCGCACCGTGGAGGCCGAGGCTGCTCACGGCACGGTGACGAGGCACTACCGGCAGCATCAGCGCGGGGAGGCCACGTCGACCAATCCGGTGGCATCGATCTTCGCCTGGACCCGGGGCCTGGAGCACCGTGGCAAGCTCGATGGCACGCCCGACGTCTCCGCCTTCGCCCAGACCCTCGAGCGCGTCTGCATCGAGACGGTCGAGGCCGGACAGATGACCAAGGATCTCGCGCTCCTCGTCGGGCCCGACCAGCCGTGGCTCACCACTCAGGACTTCCTGGGCGCCATCGACGCCAATCTCCAGAAGGCGATGGCCTGACGCTTGGCGCGCGCCAGAGGTGTCGCCCTTGTCGCGATCACGGCAAACGTCAATGGGATCCGTGCGGCCGCCCGTCGCGGTGGTCTCGCGTGGCTGGCCCAGGCGAAGGCCGACGTCATCTGCCTGCAGGAGGTGCGGGCGACCCATGAGCAACTCCACGAGCAGATCGCAGAGAGCGCTCTGGCGGGCATGCACGTGTCGCACAGCGCCTCCGAGAGCCTGGGGCGCAACGGCGTAGCGGTGCTGAGCCGGGCGCAGCCCGCTGCCGTGCGCGAGGGCCTGGGCGTGCCTGAGTTCGCGCGGCAGGGCCGCTGGATCGAGGTGGACCTCGTCACGTCCCTGGGGCCGCTCACGGTGGTCTCGGCGTACGTGCACACCGGAGAGGCGCAGACGCCCAAGCAGGACGAGAAGTTCCGCTTCCTTGACGCGATGGATCGCAGGCTCGCAGCCCTGCGCCGGCGTGCGTCCCGTCGGAAAGGGCACGTCCTGGTGACGGGGGACTTCAATGTCGCGCACGCCGAGGTCGACATCAAGAACTGGAAGGGCAATCGCGATAAAGCGGGATTCCTTCCCGAAGAGCGCGCCTATCTCGACAGGTGGCTCGGACCTCCCGACGGTCCGCCCGGACCGTGGCGCGACCTCGGCCGCGCGCTCGGCGGCCCCGGGCCCGGGCCCTACACCTGGTGGTCCTGGCGAGGGCGCGGCTTCGACACCGATGGCGGGTGGCGCATCGACTACCAGATCGCGACGCCCGACCTTGCGGCTCGCGCTCGTGAGGCGGTCGTCGGCAAAGCGCCCGCCTATGCGCAGCGCTGGAGCGACCACGCACCGCTCACTGTCACCTTCGGCTGAGCACCCCGTATCCTCTAGCGGGTGAGCGACATCTGGGTCAACATCGCGTTGGTCCTGTTCTTCATCCTCCTGGGCAGCTTCTTCGCTGCGGCCGAGATCGCGCTCGTCTCGCTTCGCGAGAGCCAGGTCGAGCGCCTGTCCCAGCGTGGTCGTCGCGGCCGCACCCTAGCCCTCCTCGTACGCGACCCCAACCGCTTCCTCGCGGCCGTCCAGGTGGGCGTCACCCTCGCCGGCTTCATCTCCGCCGGCTTCGGTGCCTCGCAGATCGCTCCGGCGCTCGCTCCCGTGCTCGAGTCCTGGGGGCTCTCCGAGGGCTGGGCATCGGCCCTGTCCTTCATCGGCGTCACCCTCGTCATCGCGTACATCTCGCTCGTCATCGGTGAGCTGGTGCCCAAGCGCATCGCGCTTCAGCGTGCCGAGTCCACCGCACTCATCCTCGCGGGCCCCGTGGAGCTCCTTGCCCGCATCACGCGCCCCTTCATCTGGCTGCTCTCGGTGTCGACCAACGCCCTGGTCCGCCTGCTGGGTGGCGACCCGCACTCGGCCAAGGAGCAGATCACGGGCGAGGAACTGCGCGACATCGTGGCTGCCACCGAGGAACTCACTGCCGAGGAGCGTGCGCTCATCGACGATGTCTTCGATGCCGGTGACCGGGAGCTGCGCGAGGTGATGCTCCCTCGGACAGAGGTCGCCTTCCTCGATGCCGGCACGCCGGTGGGCGAGGCGATCCTCCAGGTCTCCGATGCGCCTCACTCCCGCTACCCGGTCATCCGCGGCTCCGCCGACGACGTCGTGGGCGTCGTCCATATCCGCGATCTGCTCACGCCTGATGCGGATCGCTCCACGCGCCGGGTGGGCGACCTCGCCCGCGAGACGGCCTTCTTCCCGGGCACCAAGCAGGTGATCCCGGCCCTCACCGAGATGAGGCGACTGCGCCAGCACCTGGCGATCGTCGTCGACGAGTACGGCGGCACCGCGGGAATCGTCACCCTCGAGGACCTGGTGGAGGAACTCGTCGGAGACATCCGCGACGAGTACGACACGGAGGCATCCGGGCCGCGCACCGACGTCGACGGCCTGCTCAATCTCGAGGACTTCACCGATGAGACAGGGGTCGAGCTGCCCGAAGGGCCCTACGAGACCGTGGCCGGATTCGTCGTGTCTCAGCTCGGCGAGCTCCCGACCGTGGGCGCCACCGTCCAGGTCGACGGCCACCTGCTCACGGTGACCGAACTCGATGGGCGGCGCGTGGCCCGCATCAGCGTGACGGCACTGGCGGCCGGACCCGGCACGGCGGGCGACGAGGACTCGCTGCCAGAATGACGCCATGCCGGAGATCCCCGTCCACGTCCCCCCGCGCGTGCTCTCCGGCATCCAGCCGACGGCTGATTCCTTCCAGATCGGCAACTATCTCGGAGCCTTGCGCCACTGGGTGAACCTGCAGGAGACCCACGACGCCTTCTACTGCGTCGTCGACCAGCACGCCATCACCGTCGAGCACGACCCGCAGGTGCTGCGCCAGCGGACCCTCCTGTCCTTCGCGCAGTTGCTCGCCGTCGGGCTCGACCCGACGCGATCGACCGTCTTCGTCCAGAGCCACGTGCCCGAGCACGCCCAGCTCGCCTGGATCCTGGAGTGCCTCACGGGATTCGGCGAGGCCTCCCGCATGACGCAGTTCAAGGACAAGTCGCAGCGCGAGGGGGCGGAGCGTGCCACGGTCGGGCTCTTCACGTATCCCGTCCTCCAAGCGGCCGACATCCTCATCTACCAGGCATCGGGAGTCCCGGTGGGTGAGGACCAGCGGCAGCACCTCGAGCTCACCCGCGATCTCGCACAGCGCTTCAACGCGACATACGGACCCACGCTGGTCGTGCCCGAGCCGCTGATCGTCAAGGACACGGCCAAGGTGCTCGACCTCGCCGATCCGACCGCCAAGATGAGCAAGTCCTCGCCCACGGGCTGCGTCTTCCTCCTCGATGACCCGAAGGTGACGCGCAAGAAGGTGATGTCCGCGGTGACGGATTCCGATCGGGACATCCGCTACGACCCCGAGGGCAAGCCCGGTGTCTCCAATCTGCTCACGCTCCTCGGCGCGCTCGACGGGCGCTCCGTCGAGGAGGTGGCAGCCTCCTACGACGGGCGCGGCTACGGCGACCTCAAGAAGGACGTCGCGGATGTCGTCGTCGACTTCTGCACGGGATTCCGCGCCCAGGTCGACGAGCTCATGTCCGACCCCGCGGAACTCAGTCGGCTGGTGCGCCTCGGTGCCGACCGCGCGCGCGCAGCGGCGACGCCCACCCTCGCTGCCGTCTACGACCGCGTGGGCTTCGCGCCACTCCCCGCGCCATGATCACGGTCGGCGTCGTCATCGACGTCCCCGAGCCGCATGCCTCCCGCATCCGCGAGGCCCGGCGGGCCTGGGATGACCCGGAGGCCGACGAGGTGCCCCCGCACGTGACCATCGTGGCCCCGGTCTCGGTGGATCCGGAGGAGATCCCGGTCCTGGAGCAGCATCTCGAGCAGGCCGTCCTGGGATGCTCCCCCTTCCGCATGCGGCTGCGTGGCACGGGCACCTTCCGCCCGGTGAGCCCGGTGGTCTTCCTGGCGGTCGCCGAGGGCATTCCGGGGTGCGAAGAGCTGGAGCGACGGGTGCGGTGCGGCCCCTGGGCGGTGGACCTGCGCTTCCCCTACCACCCGCACGTCACCGTCGCCTTCGGCCTCGCCGATGAGTCCTTGGACCAGGCCTTCGACGCACTCGCCCACTTCGAGGCGGAGTTCTCCGTCGAGGCGATCCGGCTCTACGAACTCGGTGCCGAGGGCTGGCAGGGACGGGTGTCCTACCCGCTGCGGGGCTGAGCGCAGGCCAGCCCGACAGAGGCGACTGGGCCGACTCGCCGGTCAACTGCGCGCGTAGTCGCGCTCGACCTCGTCCTCGTCCTGCTGCTCCAGGCGCGCTCGGCGTCCGCCGCTGCGCGGAGCGGGGCCGCGCAGGCTGCGCAGGCCGAGCACGATGAGCACCAGCCCCACCACCATGGCTCCGACGAGGGTCCACACCCATCCCCAGTTCGTCCCCGTCGACTCGGCTGCGGGCGTGGCCTCGGCCGCCTCTGCCGCAGCGGCTGTCGCGGCGTCCTCGGCGACCGACCCTCCCGCACTTTGCGCTGCGTTGTCGCCTGCGCTCGGCTCGGTCACGTCGACGGGATCCACCAGGTAGCCGACGGGCTCCACGGCGTCGATGTTGGCGAAGCCCCAGTCGAGCAGGGCCGACGCGGACGGGTAGATCTCGCCCTCGATGTTGAGCAGGGTGACCACCAGGCTCGTCCCGCCGCGCTCGGCCGCTCCGACGAAGGTGCGCCCAGCCTCGGTGGTCCAGCCGGTCTTGACCCCGATGGCGCCCTCATAGCCTTGGATGAAGAGGGGGTTCTGGGTGGCGATCGGCATGGTGGGGCGCGGATCACCCGGCTGTTCGGGCATGTAGCCGGGGAAGTCCTCGACCACCCGGGTGGTGACGTACTCGAAGAAGTCCGGTCGTGCAAGGCCCTCGCGTGCGATGAGAGCCAGGTCGTACGCCGAGCTCAGCTGTCCCTCGGCCGGGAGTCCGCTCGGGTTCTTGGCAACCGTGTCGTAGGCCTGGAGTCGCTGCGCTTCCTCGTTCATCTGCGCGACGGTGAGCTCGAGGCCGCCGTTGGCGCGGGCGAGGGCGGAAGCGCAGTCATTGCCGCTTTGCATGATGAGACACAGGAAGAGCTCGCGGACGGTGTAGGTCGCCTCCTCGACGAGGCCCACGCGGCTGCCCTCCACGGCGACGTCGTCGTAAACGGTGGTGTAGACGAGGTCGGGGTCCATGCGCTGGGCGAGCGCGAGCACGGTGAGGGCCTTCAGGACCGACGCGGGCGGGCGCTGCACGTGAGGGCCCTTCGCGGCCAGGATGGCGCCGCTGTCGAGGTCGGCCAGGACCCAGGCGGTCACGGGCACGTCCGGCAGGGGATCCGCCGCAGGGCCGGGGTCGACGATCACGTCGCTGCCGGTGAGGAGGGGACCCCCGATGGGCTCCGCGTGCGCGCTGGGGGCCGCGAGGAGGACCGCGCCCGCGGCCAGGGCGGCGGCGAGGGCCGGGGCGAGGAAGCGGCGCATGGTGCGACCAGACTAACGAGCCGGGGCGCCGGGACGCCCGATCAGCGCGGCGTGGCGCCCGGGGTCAGACGCGACGGAAGATCAGGGCCCGCTTGACCTGCTGGATCGCCTTGGTGACCTCGATCCCGCGAGGGCAGGCGTCGGTGCAGTTGAAGGTCGTCCGGCACCGCCAGACGCCCTCCTTCTCGTTGAGGATCTCCAGGCGCGTTTCGGTGCCGGCATCACGCGAGTCGAAGATGAAGCGGTGGGCCGCGACGATCGCGGCGGGGCCGAAGTACTGCTCATCTGTCCAGAAGACGGGGCACGAGGTGGTGCACGCGGCGCACAGGATGCACTTGGTCGTGTCGTCGAAGACGGCCCGGTCCTCGGCCGACTGCAGGCGCTCCCTGGTGGGCTCATGACCGTCGGTGATGAGGAAGGGCTTCACCGACCGGTAGGCGGCGAAGAACGGCTCCATGTCGACGACGAGGTCCTTCTCCAGCGGCAGGCCCTTGATGGCCTCGACGGTGATGTCTCCCGTGCCGAGGTCCTTGATGAGCGTCTTGCAGGCGAGACGATTGCGGCCGTTGATGCGCATGGCGTCAGAGCCGCAGATGCCATGGCCGCACGAGCGACGGAAGGTGAGGGTGCCGTCCTGCTCGCCCTTGATCTTCATGAGCGCGTCGAGGACACGGTCGGTGGGGTACGCCGAGACGACGAACTCCTCCCAGTGCGGCTCGTCATCGACCTCGGGGATGAAGCGCCGGATCTTGAAGGTGACGTCGCGAGGCTCGATGCGTGCGGGAGCCTCGGCAGTCTCGAGGGTGGCAGTCATCAGTACTTGCGCTCCATCGGCTGGTAGCGAGTGATCGTGACGGGCTTGTAGTCGACGCGCACGGCGGACTCCCCACCTGCTCCTGGGAGCCGGTAGGCCATCGTGTGGCGCATGTAGTTGACGTCGTCGCGGTTGGGGTAGTCCTCGCGGGCATGGCCGCCACGCGACTCCTTGCGCTCCAGGGCACCCACCACCGTCACCTCGGCAAGGTCGAGGAGGAAGCCGAGTTCGATCGCCTCGAGCAGGTCGGTGTTGTATCGCGCACCCTTGTCCTGGACGGCGATGTGCCGGTATCGGCGCCGCAGCTCCTGGATGTCGGTGAAGGCCTGCTTCAGTGTGGCCTCGGTGCGGTAGACCTGCGCGTTGAGATCCATCGTCTGCTGCAGGTCGCGACGGATCGCCGCGACGCGCTCGCCACCTTCGCCGGAGCGCAGCCCCTCCACGAGGGAGATCGTGTAGGAGGCCGGATCCTCGGGCAGCGGCACGAAGTCGTGGGAGTTGGCGAAGTCCGCCGCGGCGATGCCCGCTCGGCGCCCGAAGACGTTGATGTCGAGCAGGGAGTTGGTCCCGAGACGGTTCGCACCGTGGACGGACACGCAGGCCACCTCGCCCGCGGCGTAGAGGCCCGGGACGACGGTGTCGTTGTCGGACAGCACCTCGGTCTCGACGTTGGTCGGGATGCCGCCCATGGCGTAGTGCGCGGTGGGGAAGACCGGGACGAGCTCGGTCACCGGGTCGACGCCGAGGTAGGTGCGCGCGAACTCCGTGATGTCGGGAAGCTTGGACTCGATCTGCTCCTTGGGCAGGTGGGTGAGGTCGAGGTAGACGTAGTCCTTGTCGGGGCCTGCGCCGCGGCCCTCGCGGACCTCGGCGACCATGGCGCGGGCCACCATGTCGCGGGGCGCGAGGTCCTTGATCGTCGGGGCGACGCGCTCCATGAAGCGCTCACCGCTGGCGTTGCGCAGGATGCCGCCCTCCCCGCGCGCTCCCTCGGTGAGGAGCACGCCGAGGCCGGCCAGGCCCGTCGGGTGGAACTGGTAGAACTCCATGTCCTCCAGCGGCAGGCCGCGGCGGTAGGCGATCGCCATGCCGTCGCCGGTGAGGGTGTGCGCGTTGGACGTGGTCTTCCACACCTTGCCGTAGCCGCCGGTGGCGAAGATGACGGCCTTGGCGTGGAAGACGTGGATAGCGCCGGTCGCCAGTTCGTACGCGACGACGCCCGCGGTCTCCTTGCGGCCGTCGCGCTCGACCAGGATGAGGTCGAGGACGTAGAACTCGTTGTAGAACTCGACGCCCTCCTTGACGCAGTTCTGGTAGAGCGTCTGAAGGATCATGTGGCCGGTGCGGTCGGCGGCGTAGCACGAACGGCGGACGGCTGCCTCGCCGTGGTTGCGGGTATGGCCTCCGAAGCGTCGCTGGTCGATGCGGCCCTCAGGTGTGCGGTTGAAGGGCAGCCCCATCTTCTCCAGGTCGATGACCGCGTCGATGGCCTCCTTGCACATGACCTCGGCGGCGTCCTGGTCGACCAGGTAGTCCCCGCCCTTGACCGTGTCGAAGGTGTGCCACTCCCAGTTGTCCTCTTCGACATTGGCAAGGGCTGCGCACATGCCTCCCTGGGCCGCACCGGTGTGGCTGCGCGTGGGGTAGAGCTTGGTGAGCACTGCCGTGCGCGCCCGCTTGGTGGATTCCAGCGCCGCGCGCATGCCGGCGCCGCCGGCGCCCACGATGACGACGTCGAACCTGTGGGTCTGCATGGGTGCTCCTAGCCGATGGTCGGGTCGAAGGTGAAGATGACGAGCGTCCCGAGGAGGATGATGAAGGCCGAGGAGACGTAGAGGAGCATCTTGAGCCAGAAGCGGGTCTGGTTGCGCTCCGCGTAGTCATTGATGATCGTGCGCAGTCCGTTGGTGCCGTGCAGCATGGCGAGCCAGAGCATGGCGAGGTCCCAGACCTGCCAGAAGGGGCTGGCCCACCGGCCTGCTACGAACGCGAAGTTGATGCGCTGCACGCCGCCGTCGAGGATGTTCATGATGAACAGGTGGCCCAGGACCAGGAAGACGAGCACGACGCCCGACACGCGCATGAAGAGCCAGGCATAGAGCTCGAAGTTGCTCCGCTGGCGGTTGCGCGCGCCGGTGGAGAGGGCCATCGAGCGGTCTGCGAGGCTCATGGCGTCGCCCCGAACATCGCCTCGACCGTGTGGCGCATCATGTAGAAGGTGCCGGGGATCATCACGACCACCCAGACGCCCACGACGCCCCAGAGCATCTGCTTCTGGTAGCGGGGTCCCCGCGCCCAGAAGTCCACGGCGATGACCCGCAGGCCGTTGAGCGCGTGGTAGAGCACCGCTCCGACCAGTCCCACCTCGAGGAGGTTGACGATCGGGGTCTTGTACGTCGCGATGACGATGTCGTAGGCCTCAGGCGAGACGCGGACGAGGGCTGTGTCGACGACGTGCACGTAGAGGAAGAAGAAGACCGCGATGCCCGTGATGCGCTGGGCCACCCACGACCACATGCCCTGGCCGCCCCGATAGAGGGTGCCCACGGGCGCGATGGCCATGGTGACTCCTCTCGCGAGATGCGGTGACGGCACGGCTGCCGCGGTCCTTGCCATCGTAGTGCGGGAAGGGGTTCCCGGCAGGGCGGGGTGAGCCGGGTCACAGGCCTCCCGGACGGGGGGCGTCCTAGTCTGACCGCATGACGACGGAGTCCGGATTGCCCTTCGCCCCGGTCTACGGGCCGGCGGACCTGGCGGGGTGGGACCCCGCCGAGGAGTTGGGCGATCCCGGTGCCTTCCCCTACACCCGGGGCGTCTACCCCACGATGTACACCGGGCGCCCCTGGACGATGCGCCAGTACGCCGGATTCGGGACCGCGGCGGAGTCCAACGAGCGCTACCGCCAGCTCCTCGCGGCGGGCACGACGGGCCTGTCGGTGGCCTTCGACCTGCCCACCCAGATGGGCTACGACTCCGACGCACCCATCGCCCGAGGCGAGGTCGGCAAGGTCGGAGTCGCCATCGACACCATCGACGACATGCGCCTGCTCTTCGACGGCATCCCGCTGGACAAGGTCTCGACGTCGATGACGATCAACTCCCCGGCGGCGATCCTGCTCCTGCTCTACCAGCTCGTCGCCGAGGAGCAGGGGGTCCCAGGATCGGCGCTCAACGGCACCATCCAGAACGACGTGCTCAAGGAGTACATCGCGCGAGGCACCTATATCTACCCGCCCGCACAGTCGCTCAGGCTCATCACCGACATCTTCTCCTACTGCCGCGAGGAGATCCCGCGATGGAACACCATCTCCATCTCGGGTTATCACATGGCGGAGGCCGGGGCCACTCCCGTGCAGGAGATCGCTTTCACCCTCGCCGACGGCATCGAGTACGTCCGGGCTGCTCTCGCGTCCGGCCAGGACATCGATGAGTTCGCGCCTCGGCTCGCCTTCTTCTTCGTCGCTCGCACCACCCTGCTGGAGGAGATCGCGAAATTCCGAGCTGCCCGGCGCATCTGGGCGCGGATCATGCGCGACGAGTTCGGGGCGAAGGACCCCAAGTCCTTGATGCTGCGCTTCCACACCCAGACGGCTGGAGTCCAGCTCACGGCCCAGCAGCCCGAGGTCAATCTCGTCCGCGTCGCGATCCAGGCGCTCGGCGCGGTCCTCGGCGGCACGCAGTCACTGCACACCAATTCCTTTGACGAGGCCATCGCCCTGCCCACGGAGAAGGCTGCCCGCCTCGCCCTGCGCACGCAGCAGGTCCTCGCCTACGAGTCGGACGTCACGCAGACGGTCGACCCCTTCGCCGGCTCGTACGCCATCGAGTCGCTCACCGACGAGATGGAGTCGGCGGTCCTGGCGCTCATGGCTCAGGTGGAGGAGCTCGGGGGAGCCGTGGCAGCCATCGAGAAGGGCTTCCAGAAGGCGGAGATCGAGAGGTCCGCCTACGCCTTCGCGCAGGAGATCGACGCGGGCGAGCGCGTGGTCGTCGGCGTCAATCGCTTCACGGTGCAGGAGGAGGAGCCCTACGAGCCGCTGCGCGTGGATCCCACCATCGAGGCGGAGCAGCGTGCTCGGCTCGAGCGTGTCCGCGCCGAGCGTGATCAGGCCGCCGTCGATGCCGCGCTCGAGCGCGTGCGGTCGGCGGCCGCGGGCACCGACAATCTCCTCTACCCCATGCGCGAGGCCCTGCGGGCGCGAGCGACCGTGGGCGAGGTCAGCGATGCCCTCCGCGATGTCTGGGGCATCTACACGCCGACGGATGCCTTCTGATCGTGAGCGCCGAGATCCAGGCCATCCGCTGGCAGGACGATGCGATCGTCCTCATCGACCAGACGCGCCTTCCTGCCGAGGAGCTGTACGTCTCCTGCCCCGATGTCGACTCCCTCGTGGATGCGGTGCAGCGGCTCGTCGTACGCGGCGCCCCCGCCCTCGGTGCTGTCGGTGGATACGGCGTAGCGGTGGCCATGCTCCAGGGGGAGCGCGAGGGCTGGCCGGCCGATCGGCTCGAGGCCGAGGTCGACCGCGTCCGCGATGCCCGTCCCACGGCCGTCAACCTCGCGTGGGGGGTCGATCGCGTGCGGCCTCTCATGGCCCGGGGAGTCGACGCGGTGCTCGCCGAGGCCCATCGCATCGTGGCTGAGGACACCGCCGCCAATCGCGCCCTATCGCGGCACGGTGCCGACTGGGTCCTCGCACACTGCGCACGCCGCCCCTTGCGGGTCGTGACGCACTGCAACACGGGAGCGCTCGCCACGACCGGCTGGGGCACGGCCTTCGGCATCATCCGCGAACTGGCGGAGCGGGGTGAGATCGAGCTCGTCTACGTCGATGAGACCCGACCCCTGCTGCAGGGGGCGCGGCTGACGGCCTGGGAGTGCGACCAGCACGGCATCCCCTACGTCGTCCAGGCCGACGGCGCAGCGGCATCGACGATCCTGCGCGGCCTCGCCGACTTCGCCGTCATCGGCGCCGATCGCATCGCGCGCAACGGCGACACGGCCAACAAGATCGGATCCGTCGGCGTCGCGCTCGCCTGTGCGGCTGCGGGCATCCCCTTCGTCGTCGCGGCTCCCTCATCGACGGTGGACCTGGCCACCGCCACGGGCGAAGGCATCGAGATCGAGCTGCGTGCGGGCGATGAGGTCACCGCCTGGTCGGGGGTGAACGCGGCTCCCGCAGGAGCGCAGGGCTTCAATCCGGCATTCGACGTCACCCCCGCGGCGTACATCTCCGCGGTGGTGACCGAGGTGGGTGTGGTCGAGCCGGGCCCGGGAGTCGCCGTGGACGCGATCGCGGGCGGGGCATCGTGACCACGCCCCTGGAGCAGCTCGTCGCGCGATCCAACGAGATCGGCGCGGATCCCTCGCTCGTCGTCTACGGAGGCGGCAACACCTCTGCCAAGGGCATCGTCGTCGACCACCTCGGCCGCGAACAGCGCGTGATGTGGGTCAAGGGATCCGGTGCCGACATGCGGGGCTCGCACGCCTCCGACTACCCGGCCCTGCGGCTGGACGAGTTGCTCCCGCTGCTGGACCGCGACCAGATGTCCGACGAGGAGATGACCGACCTCGTCGCACGGGCACTCGTGGACCCCGGCGCGCGCAGACCCTCGATCGAGACGCTGCTCCACGCCTTCCTGCCGTACACGCACATCGACCATGTCCACGCGGACGCCATCTGCGCCCTCACCAATCACGCGGAGGGCCCCCGGATCGTGGCGGAGGCCCTCGGCGAGGGCTTCGCCTACGTCGACTGGATGCGCCCGGGCTTCACGCTGAGCAAGGTGGTCGCCGACCTCGGCGCTCGCGACGGCGTCGTCCTTGCCCACCACGGCCTCATCACCTGGGGCGAGTCGAGCGATGAGTGCTACCGGCGCACCGAGGCGGCGGTCGATCAGGCGCGCGCCTATCTCGAGGGTCTGCCGATCCGGGCAGCGGCTCCCACTGCCGTGCCGGACATGCCCGACGACGAGGTGGAGCGGCTCCTCCTGCGCCTGCGCGGAGCCATGGCGCGGACGGGAAGGCGCGTCCTGAGGGTCGACCGCCGTCTGCGCGCGGTCGCCGATCACCCCCTGCTCCCCGAGATCGTTGCGGGAGGTGTGAGCAGTGCTGACCACATGCTGCGCATCAAGCCGCGCTCCGCGGTGTCCACCTCGTCGTACACGGCCACCGAGGATGTCGGTGCCTATGCCGCCGACTACGCGGCGTACGTCGAGCGGAATGGCGATGCGATGCCCGAGGGCTTCGGGATGCACGACCCCATGCCGCGCGTCGTGCTCGTGCCCGGACTCGGTGCGGTGACGACGGGCGCCACGCTGCGCGACGCCGAGGTTGCCGCCGACATCGCGGTGCATACCCATGGCGTCGCGGCGACGGTGGCCGAGCGCATCGGGACGCCGCTCGGCCTGGACGAGCGGGAGACCTTCCGTTTCGACTACTGGCCGATGGAGCTCTACAAGCTGACGCTTCGACCGCCGTCCCCCGACCTCGCCGGATTCATCGCGATCGTCACGGGATCCGCGTCGGGCATCGGTCGCGGCATCGCGCTCGAACTCGCGACCCGGGGCGCTTCCGTCGTGCTGGCCGACCTCGACGGTGACGGCCTTGAGGAAACCGCTGAGCGCATGCGCGAGGCGGGCGTCACGGCCCCCGTGCTCGTGGCCGGCGACCAGTCGGACGAGGCCGTGGTGGACGAGACGGTGCGCGCGGCCGTGCGCACCTTCGGCGGCCTCGATGGCGCCGTCATCAACGCGGGCATCGGCGTCACGGGCACGCTCGAGGAACTCACGCTCGGGCAGTGGGATGCCGCCATGCGCATCAACCTGGCCAGTGGCTTCCTCATCACGCGGGCCGCGATGCGAGCGATGCGCGCGCAGGGCTCAGGGGGCTCGCTCGTCTACGTCGCGAGCAAGAACGCCTTCGGCCCGGGAGCTGGCTTCGGTGCTTACTCGGTGTCGAAGGCAGGCATGGTGCAGCTCATGCGCATCGCTGCGCTGGAGGGCGGTGCCGCGGGCATCCGAGCCAACGCCATCAACCCCGATGCGGTCTTCGACGACTCGCGGCTGTGGGACGGCGGGCTGCGCGAGGAGCGGGCGGCGGCCCATGGCATCGCGCCCGAGGAGCTCGAGGACTTCTACGCCGCCCGCAACATCCTCAAGCGGCGCGTGACCACGGCTGATGTCGCGCGCACCGCGGCCTTCCTGCTCTCCGACGCATCGTCGAGGACGACCGGCGCGGTCATCCCCGTCGACGGCGGTGTCGCGGGCGCGTTCCCTCGCTGAGGGTCACGCGAGTCGGATCTCGGTCATCTGCGCGACCTCGGGGTACGTCGAGTCGTCGATGGCGTGCGGCTCGCCGGGTCGGCGGACCCGCACGACCTGCCACCCGGCTTCGCTGGCCGCATCGAGCTCCGCGACGACGTCGGAGCAGAAGAGCAGGTCGCTGGGGTCCGCGCCGATCGCCGCGGCGATGGCGCGGTAGGACGATGCCTCTCGCTTGGGCCCGGCATTGGACGTGTCGTAGTGACCGTCGATCCACCCGGTGAGATCCCCCTCCGGGGAGTGGGCGTACCAGTTGCGCTGGGCGAGCACCGACCCGGACGAGTAGACGGAGATAGGTAGGCCGGCGTCGTGCCACTGGCGCAGGGCGACGAGCGCGTCGGGGAAAAAGTCCGAGACAAGTGCGCCGCTCGCGAAACCCTCCTCCCATACGAGGCCCTGGAGGTCCTTGAGAGGAGTGGCCTTGCGGTCCTCCCGGACCCAGCCGCGCAAGGTCGCGACGATCTCGTCGGCGGACGGGTCGCTGAGACCGGCCTCCCGCGCGACCTCAGCCACGATGCGGTCCGTCTCGGCCTCGCCTGCATGCTGCTCGAGCCAGGCGGGGAAGCGCTCGGAGGCATAGGGAAAGAGGACGTCGTAGACGAAGGCGGAGGCACTGGTCGTACCCTCGATGTCCACGACCACGTGCTGCACGTCGCTGAACTCGACCGGACCCGCGAGCTCGGAATTCACAAGCAGGGAGGCTACATGTCCACGGCCGATGACCTGGCTCGCGCGTCTCGCCGGCTCTACGCACTCGGCTGGATGCGGGGTACGTCGGGCAACGTCTCGGTGCGCGACGGCGACGACATCCTCGTGACCGCATCGGGCATCGACAAGTCGGCAGTGGAGCCCGAGGACGCCGTCCTCATCGACGCGCGCGGCGCGGCACTGCCCGGTCAGGAGCGCCGCCCCAGCGCCGAGGCGCCCATCCACGCCGCGGTGATCGCCGAGGCCGGAGCCGGGGCGGTGGTCCACGTGCACTCCTTGGCCGCGGTCGAGGCCGCCGCGCGCTGGCCCGAGGGCGTGCCGCTCGTCGATGTCGAGCAGCTCAAGGGCATCGGCCGGGGCGCCCACGGCGACGCCGTCGTCGTCCCGGTGGTGGCCAACTCCCAGGACATGGCCGACCTGTCGGCCCGGCTCCTGGAGGCCCGCGATCCGGGAGTCCCGGGCGTCGTCGTCGCCGAGCACGGGCTCTACGCATGGGGCTCCTCGCTGGGCGAGGCCATCGACCGTACGGAGAGCTTCGACTGGCTGTTCGACCACGCCCTGCGGCTGGATCGACTCGGCAGGGGCTAGTGCGCGGCGCGGCGCGGCGCGGCACAATGCCCGCATGACGATGCTGACCGTGTGGGCCGACGACCGGCCCGAGACGCCGATCCTGCGCACCCGTGACCACTCCGAGATCGCCGAGGCGCTCACGCCCATCGGGGTCGTCTACGAGCACGTCCCCGTGGGTGATCGCCTCGCCGACACCGCGACCCAGGACGAGGTCCTCGAGGCCCATCGAACGCTGGTCGACCGCCTCATCGCGGAGCACGGCTATCGGCTGGTCGACGTCGCCCAGTTGCACCCGGTCGACTCCGACGAGTGGCGCGCGACGGCCGAGGCCGCTCGCAACAAGTTCCTCAACGAGCACACCCACGACGAAGAGGAGATCCGCTATTTCGTCGCAGGCTCGGGCGTGTTCTACCTCCACGTCGACGGTCGCGTGCACGCCATGCTGTGCACCCCGGGCGATCTGCTCAGTGTTCCGGCTCTGACCACGCACTGGTTCGACATGGGCACGGCCCCCGACTTCACCGCCATCCGCTTCTTCCATGACGACGACGGATGGGTCGGCACCTTCACCGGCAGTGATATCTCCACGCACTTCCCCACCTTCGACGAGCTCACTGCAGCGGCTGCGCTGGCCGACGCCACCGCATGACCGACGTCGAATGGGACGCCCTCCGGGCAGCAGCGCGGGAGGCTCGCGACCACGCCTACGCGCCCTACAGCCGGCATCCGGTCGGAGCCGCGGCCCTGACGACCGCCGGGCGCATCGTGACCGGGTGCAACGTCGAGAACGCCTCGCTGGGCGTCACCCTCTGCGCGGAGTGCGGCCTGGTGAGCGATCTCGTGCGCACGAGCCCGGCCGGCGAGCGCGAGCGCCTCGTCGCCTTCGCGTGCGTCGGCCCCGCCCCCGGCCCGCTCCTGCCCTGCGGTCGCTGCCGACAGCTCCTCCATGAGCACGGGGGAGCGGCGATCCTCGTCGATCGCGAGGGCGGACCCGTGACGCTGGGGACCTTGATTCCCGACGCCTTCGGTCCCGAGGCGATTCCGTGACTGACCCGGGGCGGGGAGCGCTCGGGGTCATCGCCGGCACGGGCTTCTACGCACTCGACGCGCTCAAGGACGCCGCGGACATCGTCGTCGACACCTCATACGGTGCCGTCCGCATGCGATCGGGCATGCTGCACGACCGCCAGACGTTCTTCGTCTCCCGTCACGGTGTCGACCACTCCGTGCCCCCGCACATGGTCAACTACCGCGCGATCATCCAGGCACTGGTCGATGTCGGTGTCACGGAGATCCTCGCGGTCAATGTCGTCGGCGGCATCGGCCATGACGCCGGCGAGCTCGTCGTCATCGACGACTTCATCGACTTCACCCACCAACGTCCCCTGACGTTCTTCGACGGGTCCACACCCGAGGGCGTGGTGCACGTCGACATGGGCCAGCCCTACGACGGCCGGCTTCGTGCCGCATGGCTGCGCGCCGCGGCGGACGCGGGAGTCGACGTCACCCCCTCCGGGGTGTACGGGGCCTTCGAAGGCCCGCGATTCGAGACGAAGGCGGAGATCCGCATGGCGCGAGCCGCGGGCGTCACGGTCGTGGGCATGACCGGCGTACCCGAGGTGGTCCTCGCCGCCGAGCGGGGCATCCCCTACGCGAGCCTGTGCCTTGTCGCCAATCCCGCAGCGGGACTGAGCGATGTCCCCATCAAGGTGGAGGACGTCACCGCCGTCGTCGCCCAGGGTGCGGCGACCGTGACGGGCATCCTCGAGCGGGCCGCCGGCATCCTGGCGGTGCCCTCGTGAGCGTCGACCTCGTCATCCGCGGGGCGCGCTACGTGCTCATGAGCGACGCTTCGGGAGGCGTCGTCGAGCGTGCCGACATCGCCATCGATGACGGTCGGATCGTGAGCGTGGGCGAGCCCGTCGCCGAGGCGGACACCGTCATCGACGGCGAGGGCCTGCTCGTCATGCCCGGGCTCGTCAACCTCCACACCCATCTCGCCATGACTCTCCTGCGGGGCATCGCGGAGGAGGTGGACCTGCAGGGCTTCCTCGAGCGCGTCTGGGCGGAGGAGGCGAGGATCATGGACTCAGCCGGCGTCTACGCGGGCACGCGACTGGGTGCTCTCGAGGCGATTCTCGGTGGCACCACGACGGCGCTGGACATGTACTTCCATCCGGCCGATGCCCACCGCGGGGCGGTGGAGGTCGGACTGCGCCACGTCACCGGACCCGTCTTCTTCTCCTTCCCCGGCCCGGACCACCTCGAGTGGCATGAGCGGATGGCGCTCGCCCGCGCGTGGCCCCAGGCCCTGGAGTCGCTCGGCGGACCGCATGTGCCACCGGCGCTCATGCCGCACGCGGCCTTCACCGTCGGTCTGGAGCACCTCGCTGAGATCGCCGACCTTGCTCGCGAGCAGGGGGCTCTCGTGCATACGCATGCCTCGGAGAACGACCGGGAGAACGACGACACCGTCAAGGCCACCGGCATGCGGCCGGTGCCCACACTGGAGGCATCGGGAGTCCTCGCCCTCGCGCCTGTCCTGGGACACGGCGTCCGCCTCGACGAGCATGACCGTGAGCGCGTCGCCGCGACCGGGACGGCGGTAGCTCACTGCCCCGGTTCCAACCTCAAGCTCGCCAGCGGCGCCGCCGACATCGTGGGCTATCGAGACCAGGGCATCCGAGTGGGCATCGGCACCGACGGGTGCTCGTCGAGCAACGACCTCGACATGTTCGCCGCGATGCGCCTGGCGGCCAATCTCGCCCGGCTGGTGCGCGAGGATCCGGCGGCCCTGTCGGCTCGCGACGTCGTGCAGGCCGCCACGATCGACGGCGCCCGCGCACTGGGCCTGGGCGAGCGCATCGGCACCGTCGAGGTCGGCAAGGAGGCTGATCTCATCGCGCTGGACCTGCGCGCGCCCCACCTCGTGCCGGTCCACGATCCCTACACCTCCGTGGTCTTCAGCGCGGGTCGATCCGACGTACGACACGTCCTCGTCGCCGGCGCCCCCGTCGTGCTCGACCGACAGCCGACCCGTGTCGATGTCGATGACGTCATGGCTGCGGCGCTTCGTGTCGTGGAGGGGACATGAGCCAACTCGATGACATGAGCGCCGCCGAGGTCATCTCCGCGCTGAATCTGGAGTATTTGGAGGGAGAGGGTGTCTGGATCTCCCTGCTGTGGCGCACCGACCACGGCAACGCGATCTACGGCCTGCTCACACCGAAGGACTTCAGCGCCCTGCACATGCTGGATGAAGACGAGATGTGGGTGCATGTCGCTGGAGCGCCGGTGGAGATGCTCGTCCTGCACTCGGACGGCAGCCACTCCGATCATGTGCTGGGCACCGATCTCGCCCTGGGCCACGAGCCGGCCGTGCGCGTGCCCGCCCGGGCCTGGCAGGGGTCGCGCACCCAGGGCGAGTGGAGCCTCGTGGTGTGCTCGCTCGCCCCACCCTTCAGCGGGTTCACGCTGGCCGGCGACGACATCGACCTGCAGGCGTGGCCCTCTGCTGCTGCGCAGGCGCGCACGCTCATCCGCAGTGGGATGCCCGCGTGAGCGGGCGCGTGGCGCTTGTCACCGGAGCGCGCGGGGTGGTGGGTCGTGCCCTGATCGCGCGGCTCACCGGTGAAGGGTTCGACGTCATCGCGCACAGTCGCGGGGAGATCGGCGAGCCGCCCGCGGGTGCGCTGCTCCTCACAGGCGACCTGTCCGACCCGGCCGAGGCTCGGCGCGTGCGCGATGCGGTGGACCGCGTCGACCTCCTGGTCAACAACGCCGCGAGCCAGGTGGTGGGGGGCCTCGACACGCTCGCGCCCACCGACTGGACGGACATGCTGGGCTCCACCCTGCTCAGCGCCGTGCAGCTGTCGACAGTGCTGCGGCCGGTCATGCCACCCGGCTCGAGCATCGTCAACGTGACCTCGATCGAGGCCGGCGCGGCGTTCCCCGGTCACGCGCACTACGCCGCGGCCAAGGCCGCGCTCGAGTCCTTCACGCGGTCGGCTGCCCTGGAGTGGGCCGCTGACGGGATCCGCGTCAATGCCGTTGCCCCCGGCCTCATCGACCGTCCCGGCCTGGCGCAGGAATGGCCCGAGGGCGTGGAGTGGTGGGCGCGCACCTGTCCCCTGGGCAGGACGATCGAGCCGCGCGAGGTGGCCGACGCGGTCGCCCTGCTCGCATCGTCGACCGGGGTGTCCGGGATCGTGCTGCCGGTCGACGGCGGCTGGAGCGCGAGCGCACGCCTCGCCTGACGACAGCAGGACGAATCGCCACTCGTGTCACATGCGTCTCGTCTGCGACGCGCGCGGGTCACGGGAGGGTTACGACGACGAGCCACCCTCGGAGTTGCACTCGGTGACGACTAGGGTTCAGGGAACGCTCGATACCCATCGTGAGCGGCGTAGCCCAGCTACGTGCGGATGGGATGACCACGACGAAAGGGCATGTGCATGCATCGCAAGTGGGGTTTGGCAGCCGCGGCTGCCGCCGCTGCACTCGTGCTGGCCGCCTGTGGCGGTGGCGGAGGAAGCAGTGCGTCGTCCAGCAGCAGTAGCAGCGCGGGTGGCGGAGGAGAGGGCGACTGCCCTGGTGCTGATGCGTTCTGCATCGGCCTCGTCACCGACACGGGCAAGGTGGACGACAAGTCGTTCAACCAGTCCGCATGGGAGGGCGCCCTTGAGGCTGCCCAGGCCTCAGGTGGCTACGCAAAGTACATCGAGACCGTTGATCCCAAGGACTACGAGACCAACATCGGCCAGTTCGTGACCGCCGGCTACGACGTCATCGTCACCGTCGGCTTCCTCATGGGCGAGGCGACTGTGGCTGCGGCCAAGGCCAACACCGGCACGCAGTTCATCGGCGTTGACCAGTTCCAGGCCGAGGTGATCCCCAACCTCACTGGGCTCGTCTTCCCCGAGGACAAGGCCGGCTACGCCGCGGGCTACCTCGCGGGCCTGATGACCAAGACCAACAAGGTCGGTGCGGTCCTCGGCACCGACACGGTCCCGCCGGTCAAGCTCTTCGGCGAGGGCTACAAGGCCGGCGCTCTTGCGGCCAACCCGTCGGTCGAGGTGACGCTGGTCTACCACGAGCCGGCCAACGCATTCACCGATCCTGAGTGGGGCGCAGCGGAGGCCAAGAAGCAGCTTGAGCAGGGCAACGACATCATCTTCGGCGCCGGTGGACTCACCGGCAATGGCGCCCTGATCGAAATCGCCAAGGCTCCCGGAGCTGGCGAGACGATCTTCTGCATCGGCGTCGACACCGACCAGTTCTTCACCGTGCCGGAGGCGGCCAAGTGCCTGCTCACCTCGGCGGAGAAGAAGCTGACCCTGGGCACCAAGGACCTCGTCCTGCTGGCCAAGGACGGCAAGGCCCCCGGTGGCAACTACGTCGGCCTCACCGGCCTGGCGCCGTACCACGACACCGAGGCTGCGGTTCCCGAGGAGGTCAAGGCCAAGGTGGCGGAGGTCATCGCCGGTCTCGACGCCGGGACGATCGCAACCAACGTGACGCTCGGCTGATCAGCCCAGCGCACTGAACGGCCCCGGAAGGGGGGTGGCGGATTGCGCCACCCCCCTTCCCCTTTATGTGCTTGGATCGACGGGCCATGTCGACGATAGATCCCGCCCAGACGGACCTCGGGTACACGGATCCGGACCCGCGTCGGTCCGGACCGCTGGACCGCGTGCCGGCCATCGTCATCCCGGTCGTGTCCGTCCTGCTCGCCTTCGCCATCGGCGGCATCCTCATCTGGCTCCAGGGGGTCAACCCGTTCTTCGCCTACCAGGTGCTCTTCCGCGACGCCCTCGGCTCCGTCGAGGGCCTGGAGCGCACGATGGAGAAGTCCACCCCCCTGATCCTCACCGGCCTGGCGGTCGTGGTGGGCCTGCGCGCGGGCCTGTTCAACATCGGAGCCCAGGGTCAGTTGCTCATGGGCGCGGTCGGAGCGGCCTGGGCTGGCTACAACTTCCAGCTCCCGCCGATCGTCCACCTGCCCTTCTGCCTAATCTTCGGCATCCTCTGCGGCGCGGCCTGGGGCTCCATCGCGGGAGCCCTGCGTGCCTACCGCAGCGTGTCCGAGGTCATCACGACGATCATGCTCAACAGCATCGCGATCGCTCTCGTGGACTACCTCGCAAGCCGTCCCCTCAAGGAGCCGGATCAGCCCCTGTCACGCACACCTCTCATCGCCGAGTCAGCTGCGTTGCCCTACATCGGGCCGATTCCGTCGGGATTCATCCTCGCCCTGCTCGTGGCGGTGTTCTTCGGCTGGTTCCTCGTCCGCACCACCCAGGGCTTCCGCTTCAACACGGTCGGGATGAACCCGGGTGCAGCCCGCTACGCCGGTATCTCCGTCAAGGGCACCATCTTGCTGGCCATGGCCGTGAGCGGAGGCCTCGCCGGACTCGGCGGTGCCGTCGAGACCCTCGGAATCACCGGGCGGTTCGAGCCGGCGTTCAACATCGGCCTCGGCTTCGACGGCATCACCATCGCCCTCCTTGCGCGCGCCAACCCCCTTGCGACGATCCCGGCCGCCCTGCTGGTGGGGACCCTGCGCGCCGGCTCGTCCTCGCTCCAGTTCCAGACCGGCATCGAGCCCGAGGTCGTGAGCGTCATCCTCGCGCTCACGCTGCTCTTCGTCTCCGCGCCGATCGTGGCCAAGCTGCTCTTCCGCAATCGGTCGATCAAGCAGACCACCGTGACCAAGGGGTGGGGCTCGTGAGCGCCAAGTGGGCCTACGCGCTGGCCATCCTCATCTCGGTGACGATCGTCATCTTCTACGTGATGGATCCCACCAAGACCACCTCGGTCGTCTCCTTCTCCCTTCGCTACGCCGTGCCCCTGATCCTGGCGGCGATGGTGGGCATCATGTGCGAGCGCTCCGGCGTCATCAACATCGGCATCGAGGGCCAGATGCTCATGAGCGCCTTCGCGGGATTCTTCGGCGCGGCCCTCACCGGCAGCCTTCTCCTGGGCACGATGATCGGCGTCGGCACCGGCATGATCATGGGCGCGATGCTGGCGACCGGCGCCGTGACCTGGAAGATGGACCAGATCATCGCGGGCACCATCATCAACATCCTCGCCGCGGGGCTCACGAGCTTCTTCTACGCGCAGGGATACACCCTTCCCGGCATCACCCCGACGCTGCGCATCCCGGTACTGGCGGACATCCCCCTCGTGGGGCCCGTCTTCTTCGATAACGGCCTGTTCACCTATGCCGCGATCGTGAGTGCGCTGCTGCTATGGGTGCTCCTGTTCAAGACCGTGTGGGGCCTGCGCACCCGGTCGGTCGGCGAGAAGCCCAGCGCATCGGAGACCTCGGGCATCGGCGTGCAGACGACGCGCTTTTGGAATGTCACGATCGCCGGTGGTCTCGCCGGACTTGCCGGCGCCTACCTCGCCCTGGAGGCGGCCGGGACCTTCGAGCGCGGCCTCACAGCGGGTCGGGGCTTCACGGCACTGGCCATCATGATCTTCGGCGCGTGGAATCCCATCGGGGCTCTGGCCGCCGCCATCTTCTTCGGGCTCACCCAGGGCGTCGCGAGCCAATTGCAGGCCGATGCCGTGGTGGATATCCCGCCGCAGTTCGTGAACATGCTGCCCTACATCCTCACGATCGTGCTGCTGGCGATCGTGTCCGGGCGCATCAAGCCACCAGCCGCCGTTGGCCGACCATATGAGAAGGACTAGGCCATGAGCGAGACCAGGGATGTGGCGCTGGAGGCCCGGGGGCTGACCAAGAGGTTCCCGGGGGTCGTCGCCAACGCCGATGTGTCGCTGAAGGTCCATCGCGGCGAGATCCTCGCCCTGCTCGGCGAGAACGGCGCCGGCAAGTCGACGCTCGTCAAGATGATCTACGGCCTCTACGAGCCCGATGAGGGCGAGATCCTCATCAAGGGCGAGTCGGTCCGGCTCAAGGGGCCGCGCGATGCGATCCGGCGAGGCATCGGGATGGTGCACCAGCACTTCCAGCTCGTCCCCGTCTTCACCGTGGCCGAGAACGTCATCCTGGGCGATGAGCCTCACCGGGGACCCTTCGTCAACATGCGCAAGGCGCGAGCCGAGGTCGCGCGGTTGGCGGAGGAGTTCGGCCTGCAGGTCGATGTCGATGCCAAGGTGGAGGATCTCCCGGTCGGCACTCAGCAGCGAGTGGAGATCCTCAAGGCGCTCTACCGCAAGGCCGACATCCTCATCCTCGACGAGCCCACCGCCGTGCTCACCCCGCAGGAGACCGACGACCTGCTCGGCGTGATCAAGGGCTTCGCCGGCTCGGGCGTCTCGGTCATCTTCATCACGCACAAGCTGCGCGAGGTCCTGGCCATCGCCGACACCATCGAAGTCCTGCGCGGCGGCCGCGCCGTGGGCACCACGACCCCGTCCCAGACCGACGCCGCCGGTCTCGCCCAGATGATGGTGGGCAGGAGCGTGCTCCTCACCGTCGATAAGTCGCCGGCGCGAGCCGGGAGCGTCGTGCTCGACGTCGTCGGCCTGTCCGCCTCGGACGACATCGGCCTGCCGGCGGTGCGCGATGTCTCACTGCAGGTGCGGGCGGGGGAGATCCTGGGCATCGCGGGCGTCGAGGGCAACGGGCAGCGCGAGCTCGTCCAGGCGCTCACGGGGCTGCGTCCCTGTCGCGCCCAGGCCGTCACGGTCAACGGGCAGGACGCGCTCGGCAAGTCGCCGCGGTCCATCCATGCGATGGGAGTGGGACACGTCCCCGAGGACCGCGAGGCAGACGGGCTCGTGGGGGCCTACTCGGTGGCGGACAACCTCGTGCTCGACCGCTACAGCGATCCCGAGTTCGCACGCTTCGGCGTGCGCGACCTCAAAGCGGTCTCGGCCCTGGCGCAGGAACTGGTCGGGCAGTTCGACATCCGCACGCCGTCCACGGAGACGACCGTCCAGTCGCTGTCCGGCGGCAACAAGCAGAAGGTGGTCATCGCCCGCGAGCTCGCGGCGGAGCCGACCTTGCTTATCGCTGCCCAGCCCACGCGCGGGGTCGACGTCGGCTCGATCGAGTTCATCCACTCGCAGATCATCGCTGCGCGCGACCGAGGCGCTGCCGTGCTGCTCGTCTCCGCGGAACTCGACGAAGTCCTCGGGCTGTCCGATCGGATCGCGGTGATGTACGACGGCCGGATCGTCGAGACGATGCCCGCCGACGGCGCGGACCGATCGCGCATCGGCCTGCTCATGGCCGGTCATGCGGCGAGCGAGACGTGACCGGGGCGGAGCCCTTCACCGCGGTCGACCTGATCCGCATCAAGCGCGATGGCGGGGTGCTCGCCGACGCGCAGATCGACTGGCTCATCGACTCCTACACCCGTGGACACGTGCAGGACGAGCAGATGTCAGCCATGGCCATGGCGATCTACTTCCAGGGCCTGAGCGAGCCTGAGCTCGTCAGGTGGACCCAGGCCATGATCCGCTCCGGCGAGCGCATGGACTTCTCCTCGCTCGCGCGGCCCACGGTCGACAAGCACTCCACCGGCGGGGTGGGCGACAAGATCACCCTGCCTCTCGTGCCGATCGTCGCGGCATGCGGCGCTGCCGTGCCGCAGCTCTCCGGGCGTGGACTCGGGCACACGGGAGGCACGCTCGACAAGCTCGAGTCCATCCCCGGTTGGCGGGCCCACCTGTCGAATGCCGAGATGCTCGCGGTGCTTGCCGATGTGGGCGGAGTGATTTGCGCTGCAGGATCGGGTCTGGCTCCTGCGGATCGCAAGCTCTACGCCCTGCGCGATGTCACGTCGACCGTCGACATCATCCCGCTCATCGCCTCCTCGATCATGAGCAAGAAGATCGCTGAGGGCACCTCAGCGCTCGTGCTCGACGTCAAGACGGGCTCCGGGGCATTCATGTCCGGCACCGCTCGCGCGGTCGAGCTGGCGCGCACCATGGTCGCGCTGGGCCGTGATGAGGACGTGCGCACCCGTGCCCTGGTCACGGCGATGGACGTGCCCCTCGGCGTGGCAGCGGGCAACGCGCTCGAGGTCGCCGAGTCGGTCGAGGTGCTGGCTGGCGGAGGCCCCGCGGACGTTGTCGAGCTCACGCTGCTCCTGGCCGGGCACATGCTCGAGCTCGTCGGCATCGACGCCGACCCGGCCGAAGCCATCGCCAGCGGGCGCGCGATGGACCACTGGCGCCGCATGATCCGGGCCCAGGGCGGAGATCCGGATGCCCCCCTGCCCCGGGCACCGATCGTCGAGACGCTCACCGCCGACCGGGACGGGGTCGTCACGCGCTGCGATGCCCTCGCGATCGGCCGGGCCGCGTGGCGGCTCGGTGCGGGCCGGGCAGCCAAGGACGACCCGGTGTCGGCGTCCGCCGGCATCGAGGTCCTCGCCAAGCCCGGCGACCAGGTCCGGGCCGGAGACCCGCTCCTGCGACTCCACGCGGAGGACGCCGCACGCCTCGACGCCGCGCTGCCCCTGCTCGCGGGACCCGAGCCCGCGGTGGTCGTCTCGCCGCCGGGGACCGGGTACTCACGCCTGCCCCTCGTGGTCGACGTCATCGACTAGCGCGGGATCGCGCATCTCAGGTGATCGATTGCGCGTGTCGCGCGGCCCAATCCCCTCACGGATCGCGTGCGTGGGCTAACGCTCACGTGCGGTGCGCGTTGTCGCCTGGTCGGCAACCGATCGCGTTCCTACCTTCGTCATTGCATGCAGTTGCTGTCCTTTGGCAGCACTTGCCGGAGGAGGGAGCGCACGTGGCGACGTCAACGCAGGACATCATCGAGGCCGATGTGCGGGAGGCCGTGCGCCGGACCGGCCTGGATCCACTGAGGGATCGCGCAGCGGTGGAGGAACTGGTGCGCGCGGCAGTGCACCGTGTGGTGGCGCAGGGAGAGGCGCCGCATGCTGGCGAGGGGGACCTCGCTGCCGTGTCGCGCCGCGTGCTGGACGACGTCGCGGGCTTCGGTCCGCTCCAGCGTTTCTTCGACGACCCCGAGGTCGAGGAGGTGTGGATCAATGAGCCGGGCCGAGTCTTCGTCGCGTGCGGCGGGCGCAGCGAACTGACGACGGCGGTCCTCACGGACGCTCAGGTGCGCAGCCTCGTCGAGCGCATGCTGCAGTGGTCGGGCCGGCGTATCGACCTCAGCACGCCCTTCGTCGATGCCATGCTCCCCGACGGCAGTCGCCTGCACGTCGCCATCCCGGACATCACGCGCGCCCACTGGGCAGTCAACATCCGCCGGTTCGTTCGTCGCCCCGTCGACGTCCACGAGCTGGTCCCGGCAGGGACGCTGTCGCACGAGGCCGCAGAGTTCCTCGATGCCTGCATGGTGAGCGGACTCAATGTGGTCGTCGCCGGTGGCACACAGGCAGGCAAGACCACCCTCCTCAACGCGCTCCTCGGGTGCGTCCCATCGAGCGAGCGCATCGTCAGTTGCGAGGAGGTGTTCGAGATCCATCTGCCCCACCATCCCGACTGGGTGCCCATGCAGACGCGGGATGCAAGCCTCGAGGGGACGGGCGAGATCCCGCTGCGCCGGCTCGTCAAGGAGGCCCTGCGCATGAGGCCCTCGCGACTCATAGTCGGAGAGGTGCGCCAGGCCGAGGCATTGGACCTGCTCATTGCGATGAACAGCGGGCTCCCGGCCGCGGCCACCCTCCACGCCAACTCGGCCCGGGAGGCGGTCACCAAGCTGTGCACGCTGCCGCTTCTCGCTGGGCAGAACATCGCCGCCGACTTCGTGATTCCCACCGTGGCCGGTTGCGTGGACATCGTCGTCCACACGGCGACCGGACGAGACGGTCAGCGTCGCGTCCGCGAGATCGCCGCGCTCCCCGGCCGTGTGGAGGCCGGCGTGGTCGAGATCGCCGACATCTTCACTCGCAGGGGACCTCACCTCGTGCGCGGCACGGGATTCCCTCCCCACGAGGAGCGCTTCGAGGCGGCGGGCTATGACCTCGCGCACCTCCTGCGTCCCGCGAGGGCCGTCGCATGACCGGCGCACTCGTCGGACTCGGCGTCGGGCTGGGTGCACTGCTGGTGCTGCTGGGTGCGACCTCGACCCGGAGCGATCGCGAGGCGCGGGTGTCGCGCCTTCGCCGACTGATCGACCGCGCCGGGCTCGAGCGGGTCGGGCCCAGCGGGGTCATCGGCGCCTGCGTGGGACTGGCGATCGTGGCCGGCCTGCTGGTGCTGGCCATCTCCGGCGTCGCCGTCGTCGGGGCCCTTGCGGCCGTCGTGGCGGGCTACCTTCCCCTGGCGGTGCTGCGACGCAGGGCGCGATCGCGCAGCGTGGCGCTGCGTTCGGCCTGGCCCGACGCGGTCGACATGCTCGGCTCCGCCGTACGCGCGGGGATGTCCCTTCCCGAAGCAGTCATCGATATGGGAATCCGCGGGCCGGAGGCGCTGCGCCCGGCCTTCACGGCGTTTGCCGCGGACTATCGCGCGTCCGGCTCGTTCGCACTGGCACTCGAGCGGCTCAAGGAATCACTGCGCGATCCGGTGGCCGATCGGGTCATCGTGTCGCTGGGCATCGCCCGCGAGGTCGGGGGGAGCGATCTCGGTCGCGTGCTCGCGACCCTGAGCGACTTCCTGCGCCAGGACGCCAGGGCGCGGGGCGAGATCGAGGCCCGTCAGAGCTGGACGGTCAACGCTGCGCGTGTAGCTGTCGCCGCCCCCTGGATCACGCTCCTGCTGCTGTGCACGCGACCCGAGACCGTCGCGGCGTACTCCACGCCGGCGGGGGCCGCCATCCTCATCGGATCCGCGGCGCTGTCGGTCGTCGCCTATCGCGTGATGACCGCCATTGGTCGGCTCCCGGACGAGCCGAGGGTCCTCGCATGAGCGCCGTCGGAGCCCTCGTGGGGCTCGGCCTCGGCGGTGCCATCGTGCTCATCGCGGCTGCGGTCCTCGCGCACCGGCCGCTGCGGCTCGCGGACCGGCTGCGTGCTCCACGGACGCTGGCGTCAGAGCGCGGGCCGCTCGATGCCTTGCGCCAGATCCTCGGCTCGCCGCTCTTGCGCCTGGTCAGTCGTGACGGCATCGACCTCACCGCACGCCTTCGCCGGGCAGGTCGAGACGCCGCGGCCGACGCCTACAGACTCGAGCGCCTCGTGTGGTGCGTGGCCGGTGCGGGGCTGGGAGCCGTCATCGGATTGCTCCTCGGCGCGCGAAACGGCGCCGTCTCGGGGGGAGCAGTTGCCGCGCTCCTGGTGGTGGGTGGGGTGGTGGGCTGGCTCCTGCACGACCGTGCGCTGGCCAAGGCCACCAGGGCCCGTGCCACGCGCATGTCCGAGCAGTTGCCGACGGTGGCCGAGCTCGTTGCCTTCGCCGTGGCTGCGGGAGAGGGCCCCCTGGCAGCACTGGATCGCGTGGCCACCACGGTGCGCGGCGAGCTCGCGTCGGAGTTCGGGATCGCCGTCCGCCGAGTGCGCGGCGGAGTCGCCTTCCCCGCGGCCCTTCGTGACATGTCCGACGCCGTGCCGAGCCTGGAGGCTGCCCGCTTCGCGGATGGCATCGCCGTGGCGACGGAGCGCGGCACCCCGATGGCCGAGGTCCTCCGCGCCCAGGCGGCGGATGCGCGTGCAGCAGGGCGGCGCCGACTGCTCGAGAAGGCCGGTCGCAAGGAAGTCCTCATGCTCGTGCCCGTCGTGTTCTTCATCCTGCCCATCGTCGTCGTGATCGCGCTCTACCCGGGCATTCACGGCCTCCAGCTCACTGTCTAGCCCGTCCACGAAGCCCTGTCCGCTCGCAACTCAACACACAAGGGAGAAACTCATGTCACGCATCCGCACCGGCCTTGCCCGGTTCATCGCACGCATCACCACCAGTGACCGGGGCGACGTCCCCGGCTGGGTCCTCGTCGCAGTCATGACCGCGGGACTCGTCACCGCCCTGTGGCTTGTCGCCGACGATGCCCTGACGAGCGTGCTCGACCGGGCGATCAACAGCGTCTCCGGGCCGTGAGCATCCGCTCCCGGCTGCAGGAGGACCGCGGGAGCGCCGTGGTGGAGTTCGCTCTCGTCACGCCGCTGCTCCTGCTCGTCGCCCTCGCGGTCCTCCAGGTGACTCTCGCCCTGCACGTGCGCGCGACCCTCACGGCTGCCGCCGCCGAGGGCGCACGCGCCGGCGCTCTCGCAGGGTCGGCTCTCGCTGTCGCGGAGTCCCGCACCCGGGACGTCCTCGCCGATGTCCTGGGCGGTGACGCCGCCCAGGACGTGGACGCGTCGCGGACGAGCCTCGACGGCGTCGAGGTCGTGCGCGTGCGCATCACCGCCCGGCTGCCGCTCCTCGGGACCCTCGGCCCGACGGCCCTGACCGTCGAGGGCCACGCGATCGGGGAGCAGCCGTGAGACATAGGTTTGTGCGCCGACTGCGCCGCGACGACGGTGCTGCCGTGGTCGAGTTCGTCGTGCTCGTCGTGCTCGTCATCGTGCCGATCGTCTACGCGGTGATCGCAGCGATGAGCGTGCAGTCGGCTGCCTACGCCGTGACACAGGCTGCGCGCGAGTCCGCTCGTGCCTTCACCCAGGCCGCCAGTCTCGCCGAGGCGCGCTCGGCCGCTCGCGCAGCGACGCGGATGGCGCTGTCGGATCAGGGAGTTGCCCTGCGCGGCGATGAACTGCGCATCGACTGCGAGGGCGCGTGCCTCGCGCCCGGCAGTGCCATCCGCGTGAGCGTGAGCACGCGGGTGCGGCTGCCGTTCCTGCCCGAGTCGCTCGCCGAGTCGGCCGTCGGAGCCGTGCAGGTGAGCGCGGAGCACCTCGCCGTCATCGACGACTACAGGGACGCGTCATGAGCAAGCCCCGCCGCGACGAGGGCAGCATCCTCGTGCTGAGCCTGGGCTTCATCGTCATCTGCATCCTGGCGCTGGCCGTCGTCGTGGATGCATCGAGCCTCTTCCTCGCGCGGCGCGCACTGCAGGCCCAGGCCGACGCGGCTGCGCTCGCAGGGGCTCAGGCGATCGATCTGGGTGCCTACTACGCCGACGGGGCCGCCTCGCGCATCCGACTCGACCCGACCGGGATACGCGCGGCCGTGGAGCGACACGTACGGCGGGACCCCGGTGACGGCCGGCTCACTGCCGTGTCGCTGCGCGATGACGTCGTGCTGGTCGCGATGACCGATCGCGTGCGGCCGCCCTTCTCCGGTTGGCTGACGCCCTCCGGCGCCTACGACCTCCAGGTCGAGGCGGGGGCGGTCCTCAGCTATCGTCCGGCTCCCTGACGCGCCACGCAGCAGTCACCGACGAAGGAGCCCCATGGCGGAGATCATCGAGGCACCCGTGCGCATCCCCGTGCCCGGCGGCAAGACCATCGACGAGTACGTCGGCC
>CAZICY010000006.1:0-63843 GCA_964537955.1 uncultured Actinomyces sp.
GCGGCAGCGGGCCACCGGGCTCGCGCGCGGAGGGAGGACCAGCGTGCCGGAGTCCAAGGGGCGCAAGCGCGACGACTATGTCCCGCCCCCCGACAAGACCGACCGCAAGCCGGTCAGGATCGGCTCGGCTCCCTGGGTCGCGCCGACCATGGTGGCGCTCTTCGTCATCGGCCTGCTGTGGATCGTCGTGTTCTACATCGCCGGGCCTGACGTGCCCATCATGAACACGATCGGCGGCGCCTACAACGCGCTTGTCAACGTGCTCATTGGCTTCGCCTTCATCACCGCGGGCTTCGTCGTCTCCACCAAGTGGCGCTAGCCGCCCACACGCGCACGGCGATCCCATGACGCGCATCCTCGTCATCGACAATTACGACTCGTTCGTCTTCAACCTGGTGCAGTACCTCGGCCAGCTCGGAGTCGACGTCGATGTGCGCCGCAATGATGAGGTCACCATCGAACAGGCCCGTGCGTACGACGGGATCCTGCTCTCACCCGGCCCCGGCACGCCCGAAGGCGCCGGAGTCTGCATGGACGTCGTGCGCGCGTGCGCCGGCGAGGTGCCGATCCTCGGCGTCTGCCTAGGACACCAGGCGATTGCCGCGGTCTACGGCGGGGTTGTCGATCGCGCGCCCGAGCTGCTCCACGGCAAGACGTCCGAGGTGCAGCACCACGGCGAGGGTGTGCTCGCCGGTCTCCCCCAGCCCTTCACCGCGACCCGCTACCACTCCCTCGCGGTGCGCCCGGACTCCGTGCCCGACGTGCTCGAGGTCACCGGCACCACCGACAGCGGCGTGATCATGGCGCTGCGACACCGCGAGCTCGCCGTGGAGGGCGTGCAGTTCCATCCCGAGTCAGTTCTCACCGAGGGCGGTCATCAACTTCTCGCGAACTGGCTCGTCGCGTGCGGTGACGCCGACGCCCCGCGCCGCGCCTCCGGGCTCGCCCCCGTCGTCGGCTAGCAGCACTCCCTCAGGCCGGTGAGGCGGTGGGCTCCGGCTCGGGGGTCGGCGTGGGTGTCGGCTCCGGCGTGGGTGTCGGAGTCGGCGTCGGCGACGGTGGAGCGATGGCGACGACGAGCGTCACGACCGCGCCCTTGTCGGCGTTGGTCCCCGCGGGCGGGTCCTGCTCGAGCACGACACCCTGGGGCACGGTTTCGGACTCCTGGTAGACGACATTGGCCTGGAAGCCCGCCGCGGACAGCGCACCGCGCGCGACCTCCTCGGTCTGCCCGACCACGGACGGCACTGCCTGTCGACCGGTGGACACGACGATGTCGACCTTGCTGCCGACGTCGACCGACGACCCCTCGAGTGGATTCGACGAGAGCACGTATCCGGCCGGCTGTGCCGCGTCCTGCTCCGTCACCCTGCCGAGCACGAGCTTGGCATCGGCCAGCGCGGTCTCGGCATCGGCGACGGACGTGAGCCCCGTGAGGGGTGGCACGACCGTCTTCTCCTTGCCGGCGCTGATGGTGACGTTGACGGCCTGACCCTCCTCGAGCTGCTCGCCGGGAGTGGGCTGCTGCCCGATGATCGTGTCGACGGGCTTCTCCGACACCTCGGGTGTCTGCGAGCCCAGCACGAGCCCCTGCCGCTCGAGCACCGACTGAGCCTGCGCGACGGTGAGACCGGTGAGGTCAGGCACGGCGACCGTGTTGGCGGACGAGCGGTTGAGCACGAGGGTGGCGCCAAGGATCACGATGCCGATGAGGGCGAGCACGCCGATCGTCATGGCGGCCGCGAAGCCGGCGCCGCGCTGCGCCCGGCGCCCCCGCGGGGGCTCGGTGTCGATGGCGTAGACCTCGGTGGGCTGCACGACGTCCAGTCGCTGCGTGGCATCCGAGACGACCATCGGGACGGCAGCGGTCATCTGCGCGGAGACGGGTGCGCCCATGGCCGCCCGCTCGACGTCGGCGCGGAAGTCGGCCGCGGTCTGGTAGCGATCGTCGGGGCTCTTGGCCAGGGCGCGCATGACGACCGCGTCGACCTCGCGGGGCACCTCAGGATCGACCTGCGACGGCGGGACCGCCTGCTCGCTCACGTGCTGGTAGGCGATCGACACCGGCGAGTCACCGGTGAAGGGCGGCTTGCCCGTGAGGAGCTCGTAGAGGAGTACGCCGGAGGAGTAGATGTCGCTGCGGGCGTCGACGATCTCGCCGCGGGCCTGCTCGGGCGACAGATACTGCGCGGTGCCCATGACGGTCTGCGCCGATGTCATGGTGTGCCCGGAATCGTTGATGGCCCGCGCGATGCCGAAGTCCATGACCTTGACGTCGCCCGTGCGCGTGAGCATGACGTTGGCGGGCTTGATGTCGCGGTGGATGATGCCGTGGCGGTGGGCATAGTCCAGGGCGCTGAGGGTGCCCGCCGTGATCTCGAGCGAGCGCTCGGGCAGTAGGCGCCGTCCGCTGGACAGCAGCTGCCGCAGCGTCATGCCGTCGACGAACTCCATGACGATGTAGGGCACGACCGTGGACTCGGTGCCGTCGATGAGGACGTCCTCGCCGGTGTCGTAGGCGGCGACGATGTTGGGATGGTTGAGCGAGGCGGCCGACTGGGCCTCGCGGCGGAAGCGGGCCTGGAACGCCGGGTCGCGCGCGAGATCGGGCCGCAGGATCTTGATCGCCACGCGGCGCCCCAGCCGGGTGTCGCGCGCCTCCCACACCTCGGCCATGCCGCCCCGGCCGATGACTGCCACGAGCTCGTAGCGGTCGCCGAGGGTCCGGCCCACGCCGGGGTCCTGCGTCACGCCTGCCTCCCAGATTGCCTTGGTGCTGACGTCCCAGTGTCGCAGCGAGTTCCCCCCGACCGGAGCGCGGCGCTCCCGGGGCCGGTGCCCCTCACCGCAGCGACGCCTCGATGACCGCGCGCGCGATGGGGCCCGCCAGCGCGCCCCCGCTGAGCTCGGTCTGGCCACCGTCCTCGACGACCACCGCGACCGCGATGCTCGGGTTGGTGGCCGGGGCCATCGCGACCATCCAGGAGATCGGCTGGTCGCCGTCGCGGCCGGTCTGTGCCGTCCCCGTCTTGGCTCCCACGAGGACCGGGTTGCCCGCACCGTCGACGATGCCCTGCAGGATGCCGGCGGTGCCCTCCTCGACGACCGCAACCATCATCTGTTGCAGCTGCGCGGCATCCTCGGGGGAGAGCGCGGTGCGGAAGATGCGCGGGTCGGCGGTGCGCAGGATGGTGAGGTCCGGCGCGCGGATCTCCTGCACCAGGTAGGGCTCCATCACGACGCCGTTGTTGCCGATGCCCGCCGCGACCATCGCCATCTGCATCGCAGTGGCGCGCACATCGAACTGACCGATGGCGCTGATCGCTGTCTGCGGATCGTCCGGGCTCTCGGGGAAACGCGATGTGGCGGCGCGCAGCGGGGTCTCGAACTTGTAGTCGAAGCCGAAGAGCTCGGACTGCTCGCGCAGTGCGTCGGCACCGAGTTCGTTGCCCAGCCACGCGAAGGCGGTGTTGCACGACACCGCGAGGGCCTGCTCGAGCGTGATCTCCCCGCCGGGGGCGCACTCCTCGCCGGTCCAGTTGCGCAGGGTGCGCTCGGACAGGGGCAGGTCGTACTCCGCCGGCCCCGGGAGCACCGAGTCCATCGTGAAGCGGCCCGACGACAGCGCTGCAGCCGCGGTGACGAGCTTGAACGTCGACCCGGGGGGATTGAGCGCGACGATCGGCCGGTTGATGAGCGGCTGATCGGGGTCCTCGAGCAGCTCCTCGTAGTAGTCGCGGATCGACGCCGGGTCGTGCGACGACAGGACGTTGGGATCGAACGACGGGGACTGCACCTGGGCGAGGATCCGCCCGGTCGAGGGCTCGATGGCGAAGACTGCTCCGCGCGTGCCCGCCATGGCGGCCCACGCCGCTGCCTGGGCGGCGGGATCGATCGTCGTGGTGACCGCTCCTCCGCGCGGCTGCGCCCCCGCGATGAGCTGCTGCAGCCTGTCGACGAAGAACAGGTCGGAGGAGCCGGAGAGGACGCCGTTCTCAGTGCGCTCGAGCCCCGTCGCGCCGTAGACGATCGAGTAGAAGCCGGTGACGGAGGCGTACTGCTCGCCCTCGGGGTAGACACGCAGCCACTTGAGCGCGCCCTTGGTCGCCTCGGACAGCGCGACGGCATCCGGACCGGTGAGGATCGGGCCGCGCTGGCGACCGTATTCGTCCAGGATCACGCGCTGGTTGTCGGCGCGTGCACGGTAGTCGTCGCTGCGGAAGACCTGGATGAGGGTGATGTTGGCCATGAGGGCCACGAGCAGGATCGCGAGCACGAGGCTGATGCGACGAATGGCACGGGTCATCGGCGCACCACCTGGGTGGCGGTCGAGTCGGGCGCGGGGGACGGGGGAGCGGGGCGCCGGGCGCGATTGGAGATGACGAGCAGGATGGCGATGATCACCCAGTTGGCGACCAGGGACGACCCGCCGTAGGAGAGGAAGGGCGTCGTGAGGCCGGTGAGTGGGATGAGCCGGGTGACGCCTCCCACGATCACGAAGACCTGCAGGGCGAGGGTGATGGACAGGCCCGCCGCGAGCAGCTGGCCGAAGGGATCGCGTACGGCGACCGCCGTGCGCAGGCCGCGCTCGATGAGCACGGCGTAGAGCAGCAGGATGCCGATCGCGCCCGTGAGGCCGAGCTCCTCGCCGAGTCCGGCGAGGATGAAGTCGGTATTGGCGAACGGCACGAGTTCGGGGTAGCCGCGCCCGAGGCCCGTGCCGAAGAGGCCGCCGTTGGCGAAGCCGTAGAGCGACTGCACGATCTGGTAGCCGCCGGTGTCGGAGTAGGCGAAGGGGTCGAGCCAGATCTGCACGCGCGTGCGCACATGGCCGAACATCAGGTAGGCGAAGACAGCGCCGAGCGAGAAGAGCACGAAGCCGAGCACGAGCCACGACCATCGCTGGGTCGCGATGTAGAGCATGGCGACGAAGAGCCCGAAGAACAGCAGCGACGTCCCGAGGTCGCGCTCGAAGACCAGGACTCCGAGCGAGACCGCCCAGACGATGAGGATGGGGCCGAGGTCACGCGCGCGCGGCAGGGGCACGCCGAGCACGCGCGTGCGCACGAGTGCCAGGGAGTCGCGCGTGACGACGAGGTAGCCCGCGAAGAAGATCGTGAGCAGGATCTTCGCGGCCTCGGCGGGCTGGAAGGTGAAGCCGCCGACCCGGACCCACAGGGTCGCCCCGTTGACGGTCGCGCCGATGCCCGGTGCGAGCGGCAGCAGCAGCAGGATGACGCCGAGGAGCCCGCAGGTGTAGGTGTAGCGCTGCAGGACGCGGTGGTCGCGGAGCACGAGCAGGACGAGCACGAAGAGCAGGACGGCGACGGCGTACCAGGTGAGCTGGTTGTAGACGTCCGGCGTGGGGACCGGATTGTCGTTGCGCTCGGCTCGCTGCACGGCGGCGACATCGAGCCGGTAGATCATGACGAGCCCGAGGATCGTGAGGAGAGTGGCGATGGGCAGCAGGAAGGGATCGGAGTAGGGCACGCGCCAGCGCACGATGATGTGCGCGATGAGCGCGAGCACACCGACGACGGCCGCGGTGATCCAAAAGCGCGAGTGGAGTCCCTCGCCCGTGGACCAGGCCACCTGCTGCGTGCCGAGCACGCCGAGGCCCCAGGCCAGGATGAGCAGGACGAGCTCGAGGTTTCGCCGGGTGCGCTGTCGCGGCGCTGCCTGGCTCTGCGAGCCCGCCGCGCCGCGCCTTTCGGGCTGGACGGGAGCACTCATGGGCCCACCGCCGGGGCCGGCGCGGGTGCGGGGATCGGATCCGGCATGGGTGAGGGCGGGCAGTACGTCGGCCGCGGGAGTGACACGCACGCGCGGTCGCGCAGGCCCGCGACGATCGCATCCGCTCCCTCGCGGCCCTGAGCGGAGATGCCATTGGTGACCAAGCCCGCCTCCAGGGGCGGCAGGTCGGCGACGGGGATGTCGGTGACGGTCACGAGAGTGGAGAGCGAGGGGAAGGTGCTCACGCCCTGGTAGACCGCGACCGCTCCGTTGCTCGTCCCGACGTACCACTGCGCGCGCACCCACGCGCTCCCGGCGAGCGCGACCACGAGCACCACCAGGAGCACGGCCGCGCCGATGCCCAGGCCCCAGGCGACCGCCTTGCGGCGTCGCGACCACGGCTGTCGCGAGGGCGCAGGTGCGGCGGCGTCGACCATGGGCAACTCGGAGGTCGGCGGCCCGCCGTCGATGACGGGGGGCGGGTCGGGGGCGTTGGGATCCACCTGGGCGTCGCGGGGGAAGTGGACCCGGGGCAGGCGGGCGCGCACGCGCGGCTCGCCAGCGGCTCCCACCACCACGGGCAGAGCATCGGCGTCGACGCCTTCGATCACGTGGGCGACCACGACCGTGACGTTGTCGGGCGCTCCGCGCGACAGCGCGAGGTCGACGAGCTCGGTGACGCACACGGTCGGCTCCCGCGAGCCGAGGATGCGCGCGATCTCGTCCGCGGATACCACCCCGTGCAGACCGTCACTGCACAGCAGGTAGCGGTCGCCGAGGCGCGCCTCGCGGACGGAGAGATCGGGCTCGGCCACCTGCACCCCGTCGAGTGCGCGCATCAGCAGGTTGCGCCGCGGATGGGTGTGAGCCTCCTCCTCGGTGATGCGGCCGGCATCAACGAGCGTCTGCACGTAGGTGTGGTCATGCGTGATCTGGCTGAGTTCGCCGTCGCGCAGCAGGTATCCGCGCGAGTCCCCGACATGGACGATCGCGATGCGCGCACCGTCGCCGTCGGCCAGCCAGTAGAGCGCGGTCACGGTCGTGCCCATGCCCGCCAGCTCGGGGCTGTCGGTGACGACGAGGCCGATCGTCGATCCAGCGCCGTCCACAGCGCCGGCGAGCCGCGTGAGCGCCTCGCCCTGGGCGAGGTCCTCGTCGGCCATCTCTGCCAGCGTGGCGACGGCGGTCGCGCTGGCGAGCTCGCCGCCGGCGTGGCCACCCATGCCGTCGGCGACGATGAGCATGCGCGCGGCGGCGTAGCCGGAGTCCTCATTGCCCTGACGCACGACTCCCACATCGGAGCGCGCGGCGTAGCGCAGTGCGAGGCTCACGGTCACCGCTGCAGTTGCAGGGTCGTGCGCCCGATCCGCAGCGGGACTCCGGGCGGCAGGACGGTGGGCGAGGTGATGCGCGTGCGGTCGATCCACGTGCCGTTGGTCGAGCCGAGGTCCTCCACGATCCACCCGTCGTCGCCGGGATACAGGCGTGCGTGGCGACTGGAGGCGTAGTCGTCGTCGATCACGAGCGTGGAGTCGGGTGCGCGGCCGATCGTGACCTGCGCGGTGCCGAGTGGAATGACGGTCTGCGCGAGCGGGCCCTCGGTGACGATGAGCGAGGGTCCGGACCTGGCGTGCTTGGACGCGCGCGGGGCCTTCGCAGGCTTGGGCGGTCGCGGGGCCTTGGCCGGCTTGGGCGGCTTGGGCGGCCTCGTGCTCGTGGCCGGGCGCGCCTCGCGCGGCTGCATGAGGTCACGGCGCAGCGCGATGACGGTGATGATGATGAAGAGCCACAGCGCGCCGAGGAACGCCAGCCTCAGCAGCGTGAGGGCGAACTCGGTCACCGCGTCAGCCCGTCCGGTAGGTGATCGACGTCGTGCCGATGAGGATCACCGAGCCGTCGACGATGGCCGCCTGGCCGACTCGCGTGCCGTCGATCATGGTGCCGTTGGTGGAGCCGAGATCGCGCGCGATGGCGGGCGTGCCGAGGACCACCTCGCAGTGGCTGCGCGAGACCCCGGGATCCTCGATGCGGATGTCCGCCTCGTTGCCGCGACCGAGGCGAGTGACGGCGCGCACGAGGGGGTACGCCGTGCCGCCGATCTCGAGATAGGGCTGCCCGGGCAGGGCTTCGGAGACCGCGGCGGAGACGACTGCGGCGCGCGCCTCGGAGTGCACGCGGAAGATGCCGGTGTCGAGCGCGTCATCGAGCGCGAGCCTGACCTCCGCCGGCCCGAGGAGCGCGTAGCCCTGCTCCGCGGCGTACTCGGTGACCACGGTGGCGAGCTCGCCCTGCAGGGCGTCGCGGTAGACGCTCAGGCGCTCGTCGTCATGGGACGACAGGTCGATGGTGAAGACGTTGGGGGTGACGGTGCGCCCGCGGGCCACGATGGCAGCCCGGTCGTCCATCTCCTTCTGGAGGGCGGCGGCGAGTTCGACCGGCTGGACCTCCGACTTGAAGGCCTTGGCGAAGGCGCCGTTGACGATGCGGTCGAGGCGGTCTTCGAAGCGATCCAGGAGGCCCACCGGTGAATCGTACGTCTCCGGCTAGCGCGAACCCCAGAAGCGGGGGATGAAGGCGCCCACGTGGTCGGCGTAGTCGAACCAGGCGACCCCGTGCCGCTCGGCCAGGAGGCGGTCCTCCCAGAAGGCCTTGGCGTAGAAGAACACGGCGAGGGCCACCCACAGCAGGACCTGCCACATCGATCCCACGGCGAGGGTGAAGCCCAGCGCGGCGACGAGGATGCCGGTGTAGATCGGGTGGCGCACGAAGGAGTAGACGCCGCCCGTGCGCAGCGCGGCGCCGTCCTGCGGCACCGGGGTCGGCGTCAGGGCGGCGCCCAGGCTGACGAGGGAGATGATCACCAGGGCGAGGCCGGCGATCATCAACAGGATGCCGAGCACGTCGAGCACGTCCGGCGGGGCGAAGAGGCTGCGACGCTTCGGCAGCACCAGGAACAGGACGAGCAGCGCGGTCTGCGTGGCGACCAGCAACCAGCCGATGAGGCGCGTGCGCTCAGCCGCCGCCCTCTCCTCGTCTGCCCCGTGAGTCACGTCGCTCATTGTCGCTCACGGCTGGGACGGCCTTCGCGGACGGTGGGGTTTCCCTAGGTGACGCCAAGGTTCAGCGTGTCGCGCGAGCCTGCTCGAGTGTGCGCGCGTGGATCTCCTGGTTGTCCGGGTCGGCCAGTCGAGGATCGTCGGCGGGGCGCCCTGCCAGCACCGCATCGATGTAGCGGCGGTCGGCGTCGAGGCGCTCCATCGGGGTGTGCGTCGGGGTCCCGTGCCCGGGCACGAGCACGCGGGAACGGCGTACCACGTCCGCGAGCTGGTCGAGGCCGGCGAGGTAGCTCGCCAGGTCGGGCTCGTCAGCGTCGGGATAGGGCAACTCGATGTCGCTGAGCATGTCCCCGGCGAGGAGTACGCCCGCGTCGCAGACCTCGATCGCCAAGTGCCCGCGGGCGTGCGCGTCGTGCTCGTGCAGCGTGATCGCGCGGCCCCGCCAGGGCAGCTCGAGGGGATCACCCCCCGGGGACAGGCTCGCCCCCGGGATTGCGGTCACGTGGCCGGCGAGCGCCACGAGGTCGTCGGGGATGTCGCCGATGAGCGGCTGCACCAGCGATCCACGATCACCGGCCCACTGCTCGGCGGCCCAGGAGCTGGCCCATCGGGGCACGTCGCCGAGTTCGGGATGCCACAGCACGTGGTCGTAGTGCAGATGCGTGGCGAGGCCAGCAGCGCACCCCGTGGCCTTCGACCCGAGGAAGCCGGCGACACCAGCGAGCTCATCGGCGTCCCAGCAGGGGTCGACGACGAGAGCGTCGCCGTCGCCGACGACCACGGTGGACGTGGTCGCATAGCGTCGCGAGGTCATCACGTGCACGCCGGGAGCGACCTCCACGGCGGTGCGCGACATGCGGTGAGCGTACGTCGTCCCGCTAGGGGGACGACACGGCGTCGAGGTCGGCAAGATCCTCGGGGGACAGCGCGAGGGTCATGCTGGCGATGAGCGCGGGCAGTTGCTCCACGCGCGACACCGAGGCGATGGGGCCGGCGACCGTCGGGCGAGTGAGCAGCCAGGCGAGGGCGACGGTCGCGGGCTCGACGGCGTGTCGCGCGGCGACGGCACGCACGACATCGAGGATCGCCTCATTGCGCGGCGTCTGGAATCGGCTCACCGTCTCGCTGCGTGCCGAGCGTGTGGACTCGGTGTACTTGCCGGTGAGGAAGCCGGCGGCGAGCGGCCAGTAGGGCAGGCAGGCGAGGTTCTCGCGTTCGCACAGATCCTGCAGTGGGCCCTCGAACGCGTCGCGCACGACGAGGCTGTACTCGGGCTGCACGGCGCACACCCGCGGCACCCCAATCTCGTCGGCGATGCGCAGGGCCTCGGCAAGACGCTCCGCGGAGTAGTTGGACAGCGCGATCGCGCGGACCTTGCCACCGCCCACCAGTTCACCGAGGGCGCGCAGCGTCTCCTCGAGCGGGGTGTGCGGGTCGTCGGCATGGCAGTAGTACAGGTCGATGTAGTCGGTCTGCAGGCGACGCAGTGATCGCTCGGCGCCATTCATCACCTGGGCGTAGGACAGGCCGTGGTTGTTGGGGAACTTGCCGACCTTGGTGCACACGACGATGTCGCTGCGCGCGCCCCGAGAGGCCAGCCACCGTCCGACGATCTCCTCGGACTCCCCGCCCGCGCACCCCGGCGCCCAGTACGGATAGGAGTCGGCGAGGTCGATGGCATTGCCGCCGGCGGCGACGTAGGAATCGAGGATGGCGTTCGACGTCTGCTCGTCCGCAGTCCAGCCGAAGACATTTCCGCCAAGCACCAGGCGCGAAACCTCGAGTTCGGAGGAACCCAGCCGGACCTGGGGCATGGGCGGATCGGATCGCATGCGGTCAGGCTAGGGGAGGCATCCGGGCAGGAGGGGCCTGCTCTGGGGGGGTACCCTCATCACTGCCCTGGTGACAGGGCGACGCGCGAGTGGCGGAATAGGCAGACGCGCACGGTTCAGGTCCGTGTGCCCGAAAGGGTGTGGGGGTTCAACTCCCCCCTCGCGCACCCACTGATCTCTCATCGTGCCAGGTAGCCACCGTCGACGACGAGCTCGCTTCCGGTGACGAAGGACGCATCGTCACTTGCGAGGTAGGCCACCGCGGCCGCGATCTCCTCAGGCCGGCCCAGCCGCCCCATCGGCGTCATGTCGATCATCACCTGCTCGAACGGCGTGCCCTTGGCCGTGTCGAGGAGCGGCGTGTCGATGAAGCCGGGATGGATGGAGTTGACGCGCACCCCCTGCTGCGCCCACAGCAGTGCGACATTCTTGGTCATCGTGCGCACTGCTCCCTTGGCCGCGTGGTAGGCCGGCGAGGTGCCGAAGCCCCCGGAGATGCCAAAGATCGACGAGATGTTGATGACGCTGCCGCGACCGGACGCCTTCAGGTGCGGAGACGCGAACTTCATGCCGAGGAAGATGCTCGTCTGGTCGATCGCGATCGTGCGGTCCCAGTCCTCCAGGGGAGACTCATCGATATCGAGCAGGTCGCCCATGCCGGCGTTGTTGACGAGGATGTCGACCCCGCCGTACGCCGCGAGGGTGTCGTCGATCACGAGGTCCCAGTCCTGGGCACGAGCCACATCGTGCTGCATGAAGGCCGCTGTAGCGCCGGCCTTCTTCAACTCCTCGACCACGGTGTTGCCTGCGGCTTCGTTGATGTCGGTGACGACGACCTGCGCGCCCTCAGACGCCAGGCGCTGCGCGGTGGCCTTGCCGATCCCGCTCGCGCCGCCTGTGACGATGGCGGTGCGTCCGGTCAGTCTGTCCATGAGGTTCCCTCCGCTAGCGCTGCGCTTTCCACGCTAGGCGGGTTGCCCGGTCATCCAGTGGGGCAGTTGGTCATCGACCGGGCTACTCCTCGTCGAGGCTGATGATCGTGCAGCGCACGTCGGTCATGTCGCGCAGTTGCTGGAGACCACCGACGCGGCCCCAGCCCGTGCGCGTGCCGGCCGCGCCCCCGAAGGGCTGCGCACTCTCGAAGTAGTCCGTCGAGTCATTGACGACCACGCTCCCGCAGCGCAGTCCTTCGGAGAAGGTGAACGCCCGCGACAGCGACTTCGTGAAGACCGCCGCCTGAAGGCCCAGCGGATCGGCGTTGGCCACGGCGAGCATTCCCTCGTCGTCGTCGCAGGCGACGATCGGCACCACGGGGCCGAAGCTCTCCTCGCGCGCGATACGCATGGACTGGTCGACGCCGTCGACCACGGTGAACTCGTAGTACAGGTCGGTGGGATAGCCGGTCGCGCGCCCGCCGCCTAGGCGCACCCGTGCACCCCGCTCGAGCGCGTCGGCGATGTGCTCGTCCATCTTGGCTGCGGTGGGAGCGTTGGCAAGCGGCCCCATGGTCGTTGCGTCGTCGAAGGGGTCGCCGAGCACCGCGGCGGCGGAGGCCTCGAGGACCGCGTCGGCGAAGTCCGGCGCGACACGTCGGTCGACGAGCACGCGCTCGGTGGCGCAGCAGACCTGTCCGGCGTTCCAGTAGGCCCCGAAGACCGCCGCCTCCGCGGCGGCCGCCAGGTCGGCGTCAGAGCAGACGATCACCGGGCCATTGCCGGATGCCTCCATCAGGGTGCGCTTCAGGCCCGCCGTGCGCACGATTCGCTCCGCGGTCGCCGAAGACCCGACAAAGCCGATCGCGTCGATGCCCGGGTGGGTGATGAGGTGCTCGCCGACCGCTCCGTCGCCGGGGATGATCGAGACCAGGCCCGCGGGTACGCCGGCCTCCTCGAGCAATGCCCCGAGGGCCAGGCAGGCCAGTGGTGTCGTGTCCGGCGGCTTGCACACGATGGCGTTGCCGGTCGCCAGCGCCGGCCCGAGGAACTCGCACATGATCATGAGCGGGAAGTTCCACGGCGTAATGGCTGCCCACACTCCCACGGGCGCGCGGTAGGTGAACATGCGCTTGTTGCGCGCCGAACTGGGGATGGTCTCTCCGTAGAGCCGCTTCGCGTCCTCCGCGGAGATGGAGAACAGCGATGCCGCGTCCTCCACGTCGGCCAGCGCCTCCGCCTTGAAGGGCTTGCCCTGCTCGATGGTCGTCAGGCGCGCGAGCTCCTCATGGTGCTCCTCGATGAGGGCCGCGACGCGGTGGCACAGGTCGGCGCGCTCGTAGGTGGACCAGTGCCGGTAGTCGTCGAATGCCCGCCGCGCGGCGGCGACGGCGGCGTCGAGTTGGTCGGTGCTCGCGCGAGGCAGGTCGGCGAGCCGCTCCCCGGTGACGGGAGAGACGACGGGCGTCGACTCCCCGCGCGGGTCGGCGTAGGCACCGGCGATCCACAGGCGTGATTCAGGCATGCCGGGACTCTAGGGAAGCGTGCTGCCTCTCGCTAGTGTCATGGGCATGAGGTACGACGGCACGATGCTCATCACCGATCGCCTGGAGGAATGCCAGCGCTTCTACGCCACCCTGCTGGGGGCGGAGTCGAGCCCCGGTGCGGGCTGGGCGCGATTCTCGCTCTCCGACGGCAGTTGGCTCGCGCTGCACACGCCATGGCGGCCGGGCATGACGACGAGCGGCGGGTCGCAGATGCTGCTGCTCGAGGTCGACTCGCTCGACGCCGAGACCGCGAGGCTTACTGCTGCGGGCATCGCATGCTCCGAGCCGCATGAGATCCCGGGCGGGGCAGTCGTCACCATCTCTGACCCGGATGACCGCACCATTCAGTTGATCGCCTACTCGGCAGTGGACTAGCCTCCCGCCGTGCCTGACAGCTCCGACCGCGCCGCGCACTTCCCCGCGATCGAGAAGCGCTACGGCAAGCCGATGTCCTACTGGTTCACCCAGATGAAGAAGGTCAAGGGCGAGAAGTACGCCGACCAGATGGTCTTCCTGCAGGAGCAGCATGGCTTCAGCCGGGCCCATGCCAACGCGCTCGTCCTCTACACACGCGGCTCGACGAGCTCACGTCGCTACGAGACCTTCGACGACTACCTCGCGACCCTCGACGCCACCAAGGCCAAGACGATGCGCGCGATCTTCGCCGCGCTCACGGCGAAGTTCCCCAAGGCCGAGGTCGTCATCGCGTGGAACCAGCCCATGCTCAAGCAGGACGGCCGTTACCTCTTCGGTGCCGGCGCGCAGAAGGAGCACATCCTCATCGCCCCCTTCGACGCCGACATCATCGATCAGTTCCGGCCCCGGCTCGAGGGCTACCACGTCAACAAGAAGACGATCCGCGTCCCTGCCGACTGGAAGGTCGACAAGAAGCTGCTCGTCGACCTGGTCTCCGCTCAGTTCGACTGACCCTGCGCTGTAGCCCGCCCCCACTCATGGGTCCACCTGCTGGATCCCGGAGTCTGCGGGCTGGCGTCAGGAGGACTACGACACCCTGGACCGCATGCAGCCGCGCCGGGTTCTCGTGGTCGAGGACGAGGGGTTCACCTCCGGCCTTGTCTGCGCGGCCCTGCGCGGAGCCGGCTTCGAGGTCCGTGCGGCCTCGAGTGCGGCCGAAGCCCGACGATCCCTGTCCGACTTCGACCCGGATGCCGCGCTCATCGACCTCAACCTCGGGGCCGGACCCAATGGCGTGGATCTCGCGCACGTGCTGCACGTCCAGGCGCCCGGCGTGGCGTTGCTGCTCCTCACCAAGCTCCCTGACCTGCGGGCGGCCGGCTACACCGAGTCCGACCTCCCCCCGACATGCGGATTCATCCGCAAGGAGGCCGTTACCGATGCCGACCTGCTCGTGCAAGCCGTCGAGAGTGCCCTCGCCGACCAGGTGCAGCGGATGAAGGGGCAGGTTGACCAGGCGAGCCCTCTTGCGGCCTTGACCCAGACCCAGTTCGCGGTGCTGCGTCTGGCGACCCAGGGTTACACCACCCCGAGGATCGCCGAGATGCGCGGCACGACGACGAGCGCGGTCGAGAAGGTCCTCGGCAGCATCTACGACACCCTGGGCATCCCCAAGGACGACGGCATCAGCCGCCGCGCCGAGGCCATGCGGATCTTCGTCGAGTACGTCGGCCTGCCTCCGCGCGACTGACAGGCGGCCTAAGGTCACCCCGTGACCTTCTTGCTCCGCGCGACGGGCCCGGCCCTGGTGAGCTGGCCGGTCCTCGTGCTCGTCGTGGTGTGGAGCGCGGTGCTCAGCCTCCTGGGCAGCGGTTCGACGGCGACCGGCAGCCTCATCCTTCGAGTGGCGATCGCCCTCGTGGCAGGTCTCGCCGCGTGCGCGATCGTCGTGGGCGCGTGGTGGCTGATGCTGCGCAGGCTCGAGAGCCTGGCGCGTGCGGTGACCGCCCTCGTCGTGGTCGCAGTGGCCGGCCTTGTCCGCGGCTTGGTCGTGCAGGCCGGATTCGTCGCGATGGGATTCGCCGAGTCCTCTGCCGACGGCTACGTCGCGCGCATGGTGCCCAGCCTCTTCACGATCTCCTTCGCCTTCCTCGTCGGGGCCGCGGGCGTGGCCTCGCTGAGGGACTACCGCGAGTCGGCGAGCCTGCTGCTCGCCGAGCAGCGCCGCCTCGTCGCCCTGCTCGATGCCTCGGCGTCCGGCATCGAGGAGCGGCAGTCCGACGCCCTGGGGCGCGTGCAGAGCCGCCTCGACGCCGAACTGCGCGATCTCGCCCTCGAGACGGCACCGGAGGCGGTTACCTCGCTGCAGAACCTTGCCGGCGAGGTCGTGCGACCACTGAGCCACTCGCTCGCCAGCGAGCTTCCGCACTGGGATGCCGAGGTGCCCGATGAGGCTCCGCGTGTGAGTTGGGTCGACGTGTGGCGCTCGCCGGTGCCACAGGCAGCCATCCGCCCCTTTGCGCTGCCTGTCGCCCTACTCGTGATCGCAGTGCCGGCCGCGGCGCTCGTCTACGACCCGCTCAATGGCCTCGTCACCGTGGCGGTCAGCCTGGTCGTGCTCGTGAGCGCACTCGCCCTGGGGCGTGCGTGGCTGGTCCGCCGCCCTCCGCGTCGGCCCGCCCTGGTGTGGGCCGCGGTCGCGGTCATCCTTGTGGTCGCCGCGATTCTCACCAGTGCCGCGGGGCGCCTGGCCGAGGGAGGCGATCCCAGTGCCGGCGCGATCCCGGGTCTGGCGCTCTTCGCCGTCCCCGTCTTCGGCTTGATCATCGCGACGGTGTCGATGATGGGTGCCCGCATGCAGGACATCACCGCCGAGCTGGAGGCGACGACCGATCGACTCAAGTGGAATCTCGCGCGCGTGAACACCCAGCAGTGGGAGCAGAACGGCCGGCTCTCCCGGGCCCTGCATGGCCAGGTGCAGAGCATGCTGCACGCTCGGCTGCTGCGCCTGCGCAAGCAGCTCGACTCAGGTGAGGAGATTGCGATCACGCTGACGGACCTGCGGGCCGATCTCCAGCAGGCCCTCAGCACGGCCCTGTCCCCCGCCCAGCCGATGCCCGTTGCCGATGTCCTCGCCGATGTGGCCGAGACCTGGCAGGGGCTGGCCGAGGTGGCGTGGCAGGTCACGCCGGCGGCGGCCGAGTGCCTGGGCCGTGACGCGCTGTGCACGCAGGCGCTCGCGGACCTGGCAACCGAGGCAGTGTCCAATGCCGTGCGCCATGGCGGCGCCACCCGGGTCGAGGTACTCGTCGACCGCGATGCGGACGCGCTCGTGGGACTGCGCGTCGTCGACGACGGCAGGGTCCCCGAGCAGGGCATGCCCGGCCTCGGTACCGCCCTGCTCACGCGCTGCACCTACGACTGGTCGCTGTCGAGCGACGGGCCGACAACGCTCACCGCGCGCCTGCCGACCGTGGCCGAACCGGTGGCCGTGCCCGCCTAGTCGATCGTTCGTGTCCGGGTGCGGGGTACTAGCCCCCCATATGTCCCGCTCCGCTGGGACTGCCTCGCGGATGCTCCTAGCGTGCGGACATCGCCAAGGGAGGCCCCATGACCGCATCACCTGTCCGCGCACTCGCCCTCGCCGCCGCACTGGCCGGCGCCCTTGTACTGTCTGCCTGCGGCGGATCGACCGATGCGTCGCCGTCCGCGTCGCCGGCCACCTCCGAGGCATCCGCCACGCCGTCCGCACCGGAGACCGCGACCGAGGACAAGGACGCAACCGCGGACAAGAAGAAGGACAAGAAGTCCAGCGCACCCGCCCCGCAGCCGACGCAGCCAAGTCCGCAGCCCTCGCAGCCCGCAGAGCGCACCGTCGACTGCGCCCTGGCTGCGGATGCCTTCGGTGCTTACTTCCCTGCCTTCTCGGGCTTCGCCTCTGCCATGACCTCAGGGGATCCCGGAGAGGTCTTCTCGGCCGCGCGCCAGTTCTCCGACGTGCTCAACGGCTTCCAGGTCGCCCTGCCGGGCATGAGCGACAACGCCATGGTCTTCCTCGCGCTGTCCAAGGAGGCCACGCGCATCGCGCTCACCGCCAGCGAGTCGGGCGATCCCGCTGCACTCGCCGCGGCCGCGACCGAGATCGAGGCGCTGCTCGAAGGCGACGAGGACCGCTACACCAGCGGCCAGGAGGAGCTCCAGGATTACCTCGATACCAAATGCGGCGTCGCGCCCTAGGTCACCCGACGGCCGGAGTCCGCTCAGCGTATCGACGAGTGATCCCGCGCATCCGGGTGAAGTCCGCGGGCGTGACCCGCGGATTGCCTAGAGTCGTTCCGTGCCTGACGCCTCGACCCGGCTCCCCTGGGGCACGATCGTCACGGCGTTCGTCGCCACGGCCGCCATGTACGTCACGCTGTCGAGCTTCGGATTCGCGATGGTGGAGATGCAGGTGGATCTGGGCTTCACCACTGACGACGTCAATGCGCTCGCCTACATGCCTGCCGCTGGCTCCCTGCTGGTGGTGTTCGTGGCCGGTTCGCTGGCCGATCGGTGGGGACCGAGGCGTCTGCTCATCCTGGCGCTCGCGCTCTACACCACGGGTGCCGCCGTCATCGGCCTTGCTCCGAACGTGGCGTGGATCATCGTCGGCCGCATCCTTGACGGTGTCGGAGGCGTGTCCATGGCGATCGTGGCCCTCTCCGTCATCAACTCCACCGTCCGGCAGGAGGGCCAGCGGGCGCGCGTCTTCGGCGCGTATGCCGCGATCACGCCTTTGACCTTCCTCCTCGTGCCCCCACTGTCAGCGGCGATCGTGGAGTCGGTGGGCTGGCGTGTCCTGGCGCTGGGTCCTGTCCTCCTGGGCGCGGGGACTCTGCTGGCGACACTGCGCTTCGTGCCGCGGCAGCGCGCGGGGACCTCGGGTGAGCTGTGGACTCCACTGCTGGCGGGAGTCGGGCTCGCAGGCTTCGCGCTCGGGATGACGAACCTCTCGACCAACCGGACGCTCGCCACGACCGCCTTCCTCATGGCGGCGGTTGCGCTCGCCGTCCTGGTGGCCCTCATGCGTAGCCTGAAGACCCCCACGCTGCGCCTGGGCTGGTGCCGGGAGCGCGGGATGGCGATCCTGCTCGTTGCGGTCGTGTTGGCGGCCATGCCCAATCTCTTCTTCTACACGAACCTGCTGCTCCAGTACCGCTACACGGTGTCGCTTTTCACCATCGCGCTCCTTCTCATGGTGCCGCAGGCGAGTGCGGTCATCGGTGGCTTGCTCTCCGGACCGGTCAGTGCCCGAATCGGCCCGGCTCGTGCGGCGACAGCGGCGCTCTTCGTGACCGCTCTCATGTGTTTGAGCACGCTCATTGTCAGTGGTCAGGCACCGATCTGGGTTCCCGTGCTGTGCCTGGCGCTGATCGTGGGTCCCATGAGCTTCATCATTGGTCCTCTCACAAACACGCTGCTCTCTCGGGCACCGGTCGACGCCTCTGGAGCAGCCTCTTCGGTGCGCAAGGCCACGTGGACGCTCGGCAGCGTCATCGGCGGGGCTCTGACGGGAGCCTTCGCCTTCGGCGCCTTCCAAGCACGCCTGGCGGACATCCTGGCCAACGATGGGATGTCGCCGGATGAGGCGGCGGGCATCGCGCAGCTCATCCGCGATGGAGCGGTCGTCGACAAGCTCGCCCTCACGCTGGCTAACCCGATTGCCCGAGAGGACCTCATCTCGCGCGGACCCGGCCTGCTGGAGGCGCAGTCCTTTTCCTTCACGGTCGTGGGAGTGGTGAGTGCGGCGATCTATGTCCTGGCCGGGTTGGTCATGCTGGCCTACCTCAGGTCACAGGCCGACCACGGACGCGCTAGCGCGTCGGCCCCAAGCGGCAGGTGAGAGGCAGGGCTGAGGAGGGTGCGCCAAAGGCTCCCTTTGTCCGAAGTCGCTTCACGCGATAGCGCGGAGTCCGCCCGTTCGGGTTGACACTGGGAGTCGACCATCGCTTAAGTCGGACGGTGACCAATTCTGTGCGCTCCCTCCTCATCACCTTGCTCTCCTCCGCCCTCGTGGTGCCAGCGTCAGCCGGGGCGATCGCCCAGGCAGCTCCGCCCACGCCCAGCGCGAGCGTTCCCTCTGCCGACGCTGCTTCCGCGCTGCGAGAGGTGCCCGAGGTCGAGGGCACGGCGGCTCCGGCACCGCAGTTCTCCATCGCCGTCATGCAGCGCGACCCTGCGCGGCTCGGTGGCTCCGGTCAGGTGGAGGTCGTGCTCACGCGTCGCGGCGTCGAGGACCGTGTCATGCGGGACGCTCGGGTCCGCATCAGTCTCGAGAGCGGCACCTCCATCACGAAGGCCGCGGGCCCTGGGTGGACGTGTCCCCGACCCGAGGCCGGCGCTCGTGCGCTGACGTGCCGGCATGAGGGACCCATCGCCCCGAGTGAGGCGCCGGAGCCCATCGACGTCGAGGTGGCGGTGGATGCAGCTGCCAAGCGACACACTCCCCTCACCGACATCACCGCAAGCGGCACCTGGGTGGGCGACCGGGCAGCGAAGACCAGTCCCTGGCCGAAGCCGTGGCTTGTCCAGGACGTGGGTGCGCTCACGGTCTACCCGGCACTCAACGCACGGCTGACCAGCCCCGCGGGCCGCAGCATCGCCATCTTCACCGGCGGCGATGCCACCAGCCGTCAGGTGCTCCTCAGCGGCACGATCGCGGGCGTCGGCGGTGGGCACGTCGAGGCCGAGTGGTTCGTCCAGTCCGGCCCGAAGGTCCGCTTCCTCAACCCCCGCACGCTCATGCATGCCCAGGAGCAGGTCACCCAGGTGATCCAGTACCCCGACACACTCAAGGGCGAGCGGACCTCCGTCATCGGCCTGCGCGTCACGGGCGATGGGCGCACGGTGACCCGGACAGTGGCGCTCAAACTGCGCGCGGGGGAGTTCCTGGGCGAGGTGGACGATCGCGCGCACCTTTTCAGCCGCGTGGCCAAGGCCTCACGCGTCCCGGTCCCCGTCGAGGGCTTCATCGACAGTGCTGCGGACCACATCGCTATCGACGGGCCCGCAGGACCGCTGACTCCGGGGTCGACGACGACGCTCCGCGTGCGCTCCCTCACGCGCGTCCCCATCCAGTCCGCGAGCTGGTACGAACTGGACGAGGACAACAACCCGCGGCTCGTCGCGGTTGGGCTCACCCCGTCGATCACCGTGAGCAATGAGTTCGGTGACGCCCAGATCATCAAGGCATTCGTCACGATGGCCAACGGGGACGAGCAATCCGAGGGCGTGATCATCCAGCCGCTGGCGACGAACGACGAGGAGAATCCCGATCCGGGGCCGGACCCTTCACCCGAGCCGACACCCGACCCCTCGCCGGAGCCCTCGGTGGAGCCGTCACCCGAACCGTCTCCGGAGCCCTCGCCGTCTCCCTCGCCCGACCCCTCGCCGTCTGCCTCACCCGAGCCCTCGGAGTCGGAGTCGCCGTCTCCCTCACCCGAGCCGTCGGAGTCGGAGTCGCCGTCTCCCTCCCCGTCGCCGTCCGCCGACCCCAACCTGGACACGTTCTGTGCGATCGCCCAGAACATCCTGGACCAGCGCGTTGCAGGCACCAGCAATCCCGTCGAGATCGCACTCGGCGGGGTGACGCTCAGCATCGCGACAGGCACCGGCACCGCCGACATCAGCAAGGTCTTCAGCGAAGGCAAGTGCACCGGCGAGAACGGCCTCACCTTCTCAGGCGCGACACTGCAGCACCCGTCGGCATGGACCTTCCAGGATGTCTCAGGCAGCATCGACAAGACCGGACTCACGATCACGGAACTCAAGTGGAATCCCCCGCCGGCGTTGAGGAAGGTCTTCTTCAACAAGCTCAACGTCACGTGGGGTGGCACCTTGACGGCGGCACTGGCGGAGGGGAACTGGGGCCTGCTCAGCGGCACGGTCGATCTCCAGCCTCTGGTCAACCTTCTGGGAGCGACGGTCTACGGCCCTGAGTTCATCCCCCTGCCGTCGGACTGGGAGGTGCCGAAGGACGGCACCAAACTCGTCTTCGCGCAGAAGGACGACAGGGCACCCGCTGACAACACCCTTGTGATCTCTCAGAGAGTCGACGGGCCTACCGGTGGCTCGGCGACGATCAACGCCAATGCCGTGAACGGCTCGCTGGACAGCGTCGAGGTGAATGTCACCAACATCGTCCTCGGGGACACCAGCGACAACGACTCGCTCGTCGCCTCGGGGTCCGGACGCCTCAATTTCAATGAGGCCACGGCTGAGCGCAAGATCGAGCTCGAGGTGCAGTGCAAGCGTGACAAGAAGCCGAGCGAGACCTGCGAGGTTGCGGGTGGGCTCAACCTCGGGAACTTCAAGGTCACCCTGGAGGACGACACCATCAGCATGTCGGCCAATGCAGTAGTGAAGTACGCCGACGACCAGGAGTTCGGATTCGCCCTCAAGGGCACGTACGTCAACGCCAAGACGTGGACGCTCGAGGGCTCGACGACCAATGACTGGAACCTCGGCGACGGACTGACACTCAAGAACGTCAACGCCAGCGTCACGCGCAGTCCTGCTGCGGGCGGACGCAATACGACGGACCTCCTCGTGGATGTCTCGGGAGACCTGGAGGGTCTCCAGCTTGGCCGGTCCGTCTCTGTGAAGAAGCTGACCTCCCAAGTCACCAACGTCTGCCCGGAGGAGGACAAGACCTGCGCGCCCAATCAGATGCGACTGCGAGTCGAGGCCGATCTCGAGGCGACGCTTCCCGGCAACGACAAGGCGTCACCGTTCACGGTGCGTGCTAACGCCAACCTCTCGACCCTGAAGTTCCGATTCGAGAGCACGGCCGAGGACGTCTCCTTCGGGCCCGAGGGCATGCGTGTGACCAAGGCGCGCTTTGTCCTGAGCAACGAGTCCGACGCCATGTGCCGCCCCAAGGGCGCCGCTGACGTCCCGGTGACCGGCTATACGGCGCTGCTTTCCGGGCAGGTGAGCCTGCTCGACAAGGAGTTCACGGTCAACGCCCAGTTCAACTCCGACGGCTACTGCCTCTTTGGCTACAGCGGTCCCCTGCAGGTCGGCTCCGGGGGCCTGAAGACCAGCAGCGGTCTCCTCGTCTACAGCAGCTTCCCCGGCGGGGCACAGGTGGCTGTGAAGGAGGGACCCCCCGTGGTCGTTGGTCCTGACCAGATCCAGTTGAGCGGGGAGTTCGACCTGCCTGACTCCGTGACGTCTTACCTCGGGACCTCGGGTGCGGTCACCTACACCGCGGAGTTCGTGAAGGACCTCAGCTCGGCCAAGTTCGAGATTGCGCTGGAGGCCAAGGACGGCATCGTCCTCTACGAGCAGACGCAGGATGTGGCCGATGGCGACGTGGCGTCGAAGGTGACCATGGATGCTGTCGCCCTCAGCCTGGAATACAACGTGGTCAACCCGAAGGCGGCCTTGGAGATCAAGGCGTCGGGTTCTCTCACGCTGCCCATGCAGGGCGACGCGACCAAGGCGTCGGTCACGCCTCTCGCGATCGCCGGGGCCTTCTCGCTTGGCACCGAGGTTGGCCTGACCATCAGCGCAGGAGTCGACGCGAAGACCGGCGCCGTGAAGGACGCGTTCGGTCAGCCTGGCCTTGAGATCCGCAAGCTCGACGTGGGATTGGTCCTGGCTGCTCTCCCCAAGCCCGCGGCCGCGGTCGCCCTCAACGCCGATGTCACCCTGCCGCCGAATTGGGGCACCCAGATCGGGATCAAGCCCGGCACGCCCATCAAGCTCGGGGCTGCCCTCGATCTCACCTCTCCCTGCCTGGTGTTCGCCATCGGCGAGGAGAAGAAAGACGCGCGCCAGGCCGCACTGGATCTGGCCAACATGGGTGTCATCACGGCGGACTTCCTCAAGCTGGTGATCGCTCCGTCGGGGTGCACGCTGCCCTCCGTCACGGGGACGCCCACGAAGGTCAAGCCCGGCTACGCGTTCGCCTTCGACGGGCAGATCATGGGCAGCCCCACCCGCCTGGAGTTCGAGGTCGAGTTGGGCACGAGCATGAAGATCAGGAGCGACATCGACCTGCCCAAGGCACTGGATCTGTACGTCGTGAAGCTCTCCAACTTCGCCGGGGACTCCGGACCCAAGATCAAGCTCGACATCGACACCGGGGCCAAGAAGTACAACGTCGATGTCGATGCCGCGATCGAGATTGGCAAGGTCGACTACAACTTTGGTGTGAAGGTCGCGGTGAGCGGCAAGCTGCGCACGAGTGGCGACGTCATCACGCTGCAGATGCAGGGCTACGCCAAGGGCGCACTTGGCCTCATCAGCGTCGAGATCCCTGAGAAGCGGACGATGGGCGATAAGGCGAGTATCGGCAAGAACGGTCTCATCATCGACCTGTCGATGCCCAAGGCGGGCAAGGAGGGCAAGACGACGGCTAGGGCCGGCGCCGAGCTCGCCCTCTCCGTCGTGGGTCTGTCACTTCGGGTGGCCGCCGACCTCGACTACGCCGAGGGAGAGCTGGTGAAGCTCAAGGCGATCGTCGACACCAAGATCGACGTCGTCGTGGCGACGCTGCAGGCGAGGATCCAGGTGGACCTGTGCCAGGGGACCCTCTCGCCCATCCAGCAGGACGGCAATGGTTCGCAGTGCACGACCTTCCCGAAGGAGCAGCTGTCCGGCGCCAGTCCCTCGATTCGCGTCGGAGTCACCGGTCGCTATCGCGTCCTTTGGTGGGACAAGGACTATCTCTGGCAGGCCTACAACGCCGTCGGTAATCCGGGGGCGGCGCCCACCGCAGATGCGGCTGCTCCCCTGGACCTGACCACGGAGATCCCCGAGGGTGTCGCCAATCCGGACGTCACGAGGGAATACGTCATCAAGAACCACGATGTCCGTGCCTCTGCCGGGCCGAGCTTCCGCGTGATGTACATCAAGGCCATCAAGGGCATGGCCCAGGGCCGCGTGCCGGCCTGCGACGTCGGACGTGTGGGGGTGGAGGCGTGGACCCCCACCGCAGACGACCCCAACCCTGCACTCCAGCCGAGCAATGTCTATCCGATGGCGGGCGATGAGGTCTGCGGCATCCAGGTGAAGTACGCGAACACCGGGGGCGACTTCGGCACGGGTTTCGTCCAGTGCCGAGCCGGTTCCTGCGACCTTCGCCTTGAGAACATCGGCATGACGTTCGAACTGGTACCTCGCAGGGACAGCACCGCGTGGGATAAGCGCGTCAAGGACCAGTACGCCCGCGATCAGATCCTCACGGGCCTGACGACCCCGCCCGGCTTCATGCCGCCTGGGGGCATCCTGGAGTACCAGGGGCAAAGCCCCGCCGTGATCGATGGCTGGGACGGCAAGAGCTCGCTGCGTGCGGAGGCATTCCAGCTCCAACTCGTCAACGGGGAAGGCAAGAAGGTCTGGTCCTTCGGGTCCAAGCCGAGCGGCGATCCCATGGCCAGCCACTTCGAACTGCGCGGCTTGACGGCCAGCATGCTGCTCATCCACTGGGTGAGGGAGAAGTCCGGCGCCTACGTCCAGAAGAGTCGGATCTCGGTGGACACCATCAGGACCTTGACGGTCAAACCCATGCTCGTCGTCGCCGACGGCCAGTTCGCCGTCTATGACGGGTCCATCGGAGCGTCCGACCTCCTGTGGGGTGTGAAGAAGGACGGCTCCTGCTTCTACAACAAGGACAGGGTGAAGGACCCGCAGAACAGCAACTTCTGCAAGGTCAGTTGAGCCGATCGCGATCGGCGACGGAGGGCCCTGGCTACTCAGCCGGGGCCCTCCGTCATCTCTGGGCCGGCCGGTCCAAGCTTCGAGGCCCTCCGCATCGCGCGGTGGGCGGTGACACACTTGCCCATCTCAGGAGGGGGCCATGCCGACCGCGCTCATGATCGTCGACGTCCAGAACGACTTCACCGAGGGGGGGAGCCTGCCGGTGGCCGGTGGGGGAGAGGTCGCCGCGGGCATCTCCGCCTTCCTCGACTCCCATCGCGCGCACTTCACGCTCGTGTGTGCGTCCCGAGACTGGCACCTTCCGGACTCAGTCAACGGTGGGCACTTCCCGTTCCCCGGCCATGCGCCCGACTTCCAGACCTCCTGGCCACTGCACTGCGTCGAGGACTCACACGGCGCTGACTTCCACCCCCACCTCGACACGACGCACATCGATGTCGAGGTGAAGAAGGGTCTGGGAGTGCCGGCGTACTCGGCGTTCCAAGGCCAGACGGACGACGGCGTCGGCCTCGAAGGGCTCCTGGTGGCCCAGGGCATTGCCAACCTCGTTGTGTGCGGACTGGCCACCGACTACTGCGTGCACCAGACCGTGATGGACGCACATGCACTCAAGTACAACGTCACCCTGCTCAGCGACCTCTGCGCCGGTGTCGCGCCTGACACGACCCAGCGGGCACTCGGGCAGATGGCCCAGGTGGGAGCGCGCATGATGACGAGTGCGGAGTACGTATCGACCGCGAGTCTCACCGACGTCCCTCGTCGATGAACTCACGCAAGGCGCCCGCGCCGGGCCTCTCGCCATCAGGCGTCCACACGCAGGTGCCGCTCGCCCCGACATGTCGTCGAGGAAGTGGTCGATCTCGCCGGATCCGCTGGCCGGGCGCATCGTCGAGTTATGGATGCCTATGCTCGGCGGGTGCGCGCCCCCCTCGTCCTCGCACCACTCATCGGCCTCATCGCAGGCACATTGGTGCTCAGCAGTCCGCCGCCGTCCGCCTCGGTCGCCGCGGCTGAGCCGATCGCGGGCCCGCTGGTCTCGGTGATGCTTCAGCTGGACGCCACCCCGGCGGCACTGGCCTATCGCTCACGTGCCGGGGTGAGCCCTCGCGCGGCGGAGACGGCGAGCGTGCGGGCGACGCGCGTGGTCGAGCGGATGCAGGCCTCGGTCACCAGGTCGGCTGCTGCGCTCGGCGCCACGGAGCTCTTCCGGGTCTCGGCGGCATATGCCGGAGTGGCCGTGCAGGTGCCCGCGTCCCGCCTCGACGACCTGGAGGAGATCCCCGGCGTCACGGGAGTCCGCGTGCTCGCCGACTACGAGCCCGCCAACTGGGCGTCGGTGCCGCTCACCCGAGCGCCGCAGGTGTGGGAGTCGGCGGGCCTGACGGGCAAGGGCGTCACGATCGGCATCATCGACACTGGGATCGACTACACCCATGCGGGATTCGGCGGCCCCGGCACGGTTGCGGCGTACCAAGCAGCTCTCGCGGCGAAGGAGCGCGGTGAGCCGGCTGATTACCCCGACACGGCCAAGGTGGCCGGGGGATATGACTTCGTCGGCAACGCCTACAACTCTCGGGACCCGGCCACCTCCGTGCCGCAGCCCGACGCCAACCCCCTCGACTGCGCCTATCCCGGATCTCCCGGGCATGGCACGCACGTCGCGGGAAGTGCCGCCGGCTATGGCGTGACCGCCGACCGCACGACCTACCGCGGACCGTGGAAGGCCGACCTGCCGTGGGCGGACTTCGGCATCGGGCCGGGGGTGGCGCCTGAGGCGACCCTCTACGCCCTGAAGGTCTTCGGTTGCAGGGGCAGCACCAACGTCGTCATCGCCGCGATCGACTGGGCGATGGACCCCAACCAGGACGGCGATGTGAGTGACCATCTCGATGTCGTCAACATGTCGCTCGGCTCGCCCTTTGGCAATGAAGACGATCCGGTGACCGTGGCGACGCAGAACGCCGCGCTCGCCGGGGCGACCATGGTCGTGTCTGCGGGCAACACCGGCCCGCAGTACCTCTCAAGCGGCAGCCCGTCGGTCGCTCCCGGGGCGATCTCGGTGGCGTCGCACATCTCGAACGGACTGGTCCTCGATGCCTTCCGCCTCACGATCGACGGCAGGGAGTCGACCGCGGTGGGCAGTCAGACGACGTTCTTCTCCGCTGATCGACCCGGAGAGACCACCGCGCCTGTACGCCGCATCGGCGACTGGACGTTGCCGCCCAGCGCCGACAACAACTCTGACGCCTGCGCCCCGCTCACCCCTGCGCAGCGCGCGAAGGCAAGGGATCACTTCCTCGCCGTCGTTGTGCCGGCCAAACCGCGCTGCGCCGACCGCACCTCGATGACAAACGCCCAGGAGGCGGGAGCCGTGGGGGTGCTGCTTGCCCGGAGCGCGCCGACGCCGGCGGAGATCACGCCCCTGCGCGCCGTGCTCGGCTTCAGCATGATCGGTGAGACGACAAAAGCACTCGATCGCGCGCTGGATGCCAGCCAGCGCGTCGAGGCAACGCTTGGATCCTTCGGCCTTGACACGGGCAGATTCACCTACACGGGCGCGCAGTCGCGCTCCTCCCGCATCTCGCCCTTCTCGGCGATGGGCGCGCCCTTTGTCGGCTCTGTCAAGCCGGATGTCGCCGCGCCGGGCCAGAGCATCTACTCCGCCGCATCCGGATCGGGCTACGGCGGTTACGCCACGGTAGGAACGTCGATGGCTGCCCCGCATGTCGCCGGAGAGGCCGCGCTCGTGCTCGAGCGCCATCCCACGTGGACACCCACTGAGGTGAAGTCAGCAATCGTCAACAGCGTCGATTCCGACATCTATGCGCAGGACGACATGCAGGGCCCGCGCGTCGATCCCCTGCGTGTGGGCACGGGACGATCGGATGCCAAGCGCGCGGTCGCGGCCGACACGCTCGTATCGCTCCCCGCTCATCCGGGATCGACGAGCGTCGGCTTCGGGATTCTCGATGTCGCCAAGCCGCTGGTGCGGTCACAGCAGGTGGTCATCACCGATAAGCGCACCAGGGGAGCCCCTCGCGCCTTCACCGTGCGAATCGATGACGTCAACGCGCTTCCCGGGGCGACGTACTCGGCGAAGCCCGCCCGCATCAACCTGCGCCCAGGCGGATCCGCGCGAGTCACCGTCACCCTCCGCGTCGATCCCGCGCGCTTGAACCATCGGCCTGACCCCACACTCGTGCTGACAGACGCGGATGCCCCCGGCCTGCGCGACTTCCTCGCGCCATCGTCGGCGCTTGTGCACCTGCGGGCCTCCGACGGCACGGCACTGCGCATTGCCGTCGCGTCCGCGCCCCGCCCGACCTCCGACCTGACTGTTGGCACTTCAGTGCGAGTGGGCGTCGACGGCGATCGCCTGATGGGCACCCTCACTCTGCGCGGCACCGGTGTCGACAATCGGGCACCGGTCCCGATCGAGCGGATCCGATCCACGGTGTCGGCAGTCCAGCTGCTCGGAAGCAGCCCCCGGACCGCGACCGGCGTCGATGCCGCGGCTGACCTGCGCTACGTCGGCGCCTCGTCCGACGCCCTGCTGCATCCGGGGACGGCGCTGTCCGTCGATGACAGCGCGATGGCCTACATCGGCATAGCGACGTGGGGACCGTGGCGCACGCCGTATGGGCCCGGGCACTTCACTGTCTTCCTCGATACCGATCGAGATGGCACCGCCGATGCCAAGGCGTCGACGACGGGCCCCGGCCAGTTCATGCTGTCCTCGCTCTACAGTCTGCGGGCCGGGGATCGACCGACGCGGACGATCAACTCCGTCCCGCTCAACGCCATTGATGGGCGCGCCGACACGGGCAAGTTCCGCGGCAATGTCGTGGTGCTTCCCATCCGCCTAGCGGCGCTGGCCGATCCCTCGTCGTTCGCCAAGGGCACCTCTCCGCAGCCCTTCATCTCCGCCGACGACGCGCGCGTGCACTTCTGGGTCGTATCCACATGGGGGACCAGCTCTGGAGATGTCGAGATCGACTCCATCGGCAGCGCACAGCGCCCGCTCGTCATCGACCTGCTCGCCCCCGCCGTCACTGCCTTCGGGCCGGGTGAGCGGCCCCTGCCCTCGCGAGCCATGCCCGGTGACACTCTCCGGGTCTCGGTGGCGTCCGACGCGATGGCCCAGGATCCGCAACTGCTCGTGATGCACCACCTGAACCCGCTCGCGCGCCGAGCAGAGGTCGTGCCGATCACGCGCCGGCCGTGAGGTGGCGCCGCGGCGTTGTCCATCGTTCCCGCCCGGTGAGTTCCCAGGACCGTTACGGTCGCGAGCATGCGCCCTCCCGTCCCCGCCGTGCTCGTCACCCTTGGGCTTCTGGCCGCTGGCCTCACCAGTGTCGCCGTGGCCCCGGCAGCGTCAGCCTTCGAGCCGACCCTCACCTACGTCGCCTGCCCCCAGGACGTCGAGCCTGCGAACACCAAGTGCGCGGAGCTCACAGTGCCGCTGGACTGGCAGACCCCCGATGACGGCCGCACGACACAGATCGCCCTGCGCGTGATCCCGGCCGGAAACAGCGCTGGCGGTGGCTTCACCTACAACCCGGGAGGCCCCGGTGGTGCAGGCATCGATATCGGTGACTACGTCCACGCCGAGCTCCCGCGGCAGATCCGTGAGCGGTTCGACTTCGTCATGTGGGATCCCAGAGGGGTCGGCCTGAGCGGTCCCAAGCTGAGCGGGTGCAGCCCCAAGCCCACTCCGGAACTGCCGCTCACGGGCCCGGTGGACTGGGAGAAGGTCTGGTCGGAGTACGCCGTCGCCACGGGCGCGGCACTGTCGGACTGCTTCGCGAAGAACCCGGGCTCCGCGCCCTATCTCGGCACGTGGCAGGTCGTGCGCGACATGGAGGCCATGCGCATCGCCCTGGGTTACCCCAAGTGGAACTTCTGGGGCATGAGCTACGGCACCCGCATCGCCTATACCTACGCCAAGACCTTCCCCGACAGCCTGCGCACGGTGATCGTCGACGGCAGCCTGTGGCCGCAGGAAACGGTCTATCGCCTCTCCAGCCAGCAGCCGATGGCGTGGCAGACCGCGCTGCAGGTCTACTCCTCCGTCATGGGGCGTGCGCAGACACGGAAGTTCGAGCAGATCCTGGAGGTGCTCGACGACACATACATCGACAGAGGGGAAGGCGTCATCACGACGCGCTGGAGCTTCTCCGGGACCGTCTTCGCGCTGCTGGGTTCCCAGATGAACTACCCGGACATCCGTGACGCGGTCAACGCTGCCCACGACGCGCTCGTCGCCCGGCCCTCGGCCCAGACGCGAAAGGCGGCTATCCGGGCCGTAGAGGCAGTCGACGATCCGGAGCCGGATCCGGCGGAGAGCTATCTCTTCTCCTTTATCAACTGCGCAGACCTGCATGACCGGCCGACGCCCGAGACGGCCGGGCGCGTTGCCGCCAGCGCAGCGCGCGACTACGGCACCACCTTCGCTGTCGCAACCGAGAACATCGTGAGCTGCCAGGGGCTGCCGGCCGACTACTCCCCGCCAGTGCCGAGTGACTGGGCGACGATCGAGTTGGCCACGCCCCCCGTCGTTGTGCTCTCCCTGGGGGACCGGGCCACCCCGTGGCTATGGGGCAAGAGCATGGCCAATCAGTACGCCGGCTCCCGCATCATCAACTACAACAGTTCGCAGCATGTGACCTACATGTCGACGCCATCACGTTGCGTCAACGACCCGGTCACCCGCTACGTGCTCCGCAGGCAGCTGCCACCGAACAACGTCTTCTGCTCCTTCGTGGAGTCGCCTCCGCTACCGCAGGAGTAGCCGAGGCCCCGATCACCGGCGGGTAGCCTGTGCGCTGCCCTAGACTCACGTGCTCGGGGATCCTCACTTCGAAAGGTGCACACGTGGGCCTGGGCACGGATATCCGCCTGTCTCGTCTCTTCGCCAATCCGTCCGGCAACCTCTTCGGGATCGCGGTGGACCACTTCGTGGGATACGGCAACGTCCGCGAGGGTGGCCTGAGCGATCTGCCGCAGGCAGTGGAGCGCTGCATGACGGCGCGGCCCGACACCATGACGATGACGCCTGGCACCGCCAAGCACCTCTGGGGCGACTACGCCGGCCAGGCGGCGCTCATCGTGCAGGCCTCCTACTGGACCCCCGACGACCGCATCCGCGGGCAGCTCGCCACACCGGCCGACGCCATCAGGCTCGGCGCGGACGCGCTCGCCGTCGCGATCGCCGTGCGGGGTGAGACCGAGGGCGACTTCATCCGCTGGCTCTCCGATGCCGTGCGTGCCGCTGCGCCGTACGAGATTCCCGTCGTCGCGCACATCTATCCCCGTGACTACACCGATGGCGTGAAGATCGTCTTCACCCCGGACGAGATCGCCTATGCCGTGCGCGTGGGCATTGAGACCGGCGTCGATGTCATCAAGGTGGGCTATCCAGGCGACGAGCGAGCGTTCGCGGACATCATCGCTGCATGCCCCGTGCCCGTCGTCATGGCCGGGGGTCCCAAGGAACCCACGCTCGCGGGAGCGCTCGCGCAGATCCACGCCGGCATGCGCGCGGGAGCGCGCGGCGCCGTCGTGGGTCGCAATATCTGGGGCGAGACCGACATGGAGCACGCCGCGCGCGCCTACGCCGCGGTCATCCACGACGGACTCGACGCCGACCAGGCCATCGCCCGCACATGATCATCGGCCTCGGCTGCCTCGCCCACGACCACATCCTCGTCACCGAGACGACGTGGGAGTCGGGCAAGGGCCGGGTCCTTCACGCCGAGACCAGGTTCGGCGGCAATGTGCGCAACGCACTCGCGACGGTCGCCGCCCTCGGCCACCCGGCCGCCTACCTCGGCTCCATCGGGCTGTCGGCATCCTCCGATGAGGCAATCGCCGACCTCGCCGCGCACGACATCTCGGCGGAGTTCGTCGAGCGCGTCGCCGGGGCCGACCCGGTGATGTCCCGGATCACCGTCACCGCCGGCGGCGAGAGATACGTCGCCTTCGACGACTCCCCGCTCGCGTCAACTCCGTTGCCTCGCCAGGAGATCGTCGACGCGGCCCTGGGAGCGGCACGCGCACTGCTCATCGACGCCTGCGTCGCCCCGCCCGGATCCCTGCGCGTCGTGGAGCAAGCGCGCGAGAGGGGCGTGGCCGTCGTGCTCGACGCCGAGCGTGACCCGTCTCCTGTCGTGCGCGCCCTCGTGGGGGCGGCCGACCACCTCGTCATCCCGCGCGCGTTCGGCGAGATGCTCACCGGCGCGCAGGAACCCGGCGACATCGCTTACGAACTGTGGTCGGAGCACCGCACCGCGATCGTCCTCACCGAGGGGACGCGGGGGGCCTATGGCTTCACCGCGCCTGATGCGGGCGTGCACGTGCCGGCGTTCGCCGTCGAGGCAGTCGACACAACCGGTTGCGGGGACGCCTTCCATGCCGGGTACGCCTGGGCGCTCGTGTCGGGGGCCGACCTCGCCGAGTGCATGCGCCTCGGTAGCGCTGCTGCCGCGGTGCTTGCCGCGCTGCCGGCCGGTGCGACGCGGGTCGCGACGCGCGAGGCGATGGACGCCTATCTGGTCTAGACCGTCTGCGCCTGCGCGCGGTGAGACTTCAGCCCTGGTCGAGCTTCACCTTGGCCTTGCGTCCGCGGATCGTGCAGTGATTAAGCGACTTGACGACCTTGCGCGCCTTGTCCTCGGGCACGTCCACGAGCGAGAAGAAGTCCTGGATCTTCACCGGACCGACGTCGCGGCCCTTCAGCCCCGCCTCGCCGGTGACCGCGCCGACGATATCGCTCGGCGTGACACCGGACTTGCGACCGAGGGAGACCCAGATGCGCGCCTTGCCGGGCGCGGGCTTGCCCTGCTTGCCGCCCGCCGATTTGCCGGCCTTTCCGCCAGCGCCAGTCGCGCCAGCGCTCCGCTTGCCCTGCTTGCCGGAGGTGCCTGTGCTGTCGAGTGACGCGGTCAACTCGCGGTCGTCGTCCTCGATGTCCCCGCCGGTGCTCGCGTGGACAAGCGCGAATGCGGCGAGCAGGACCGTCTCGGGATCGCGCTCGTCGAGCAGGTCGGTGACCACGTCCTGGTAGGACTCCAGTCGCGACTGCTGATCGGGGTCGTCGAGCATGTCCTCGATCGCCTCCCGGGTGCGCTCCAGCCGCAGGGTGCGCACATCGGCGATGCTCGGCACCTTCTCGATCGGAATCGTCGTGCCGATGAGTTTCTCGATCGCCGAGAGCATCCGGCGCTCACGCGGCTCGACCAGGCTGAGGGCGACGCCCTCGCGCCCGGCGCGGCCGACGCGACCGATGCGGTGGACGTAGACCTCCGGAGATGACGGCAGGTCGTAGTTGACGACGTGGGACAGGTGATCGACGTCCAGGCCGCGTGCGGCGACATCGGTGGCGACAAGCAGATCGGTGGTGCGTGCGCGCAGGCGCCCCATGACGCGGTCGCGCTGGTCCTGGGTGAGGCCGCCGTGGAGCGCCTCGGCCTGGTAGCCGCGCGCCGCGAGGGCCTGGGCGAGGTCGTCGACCTCTCCGCGAGTGCGGCAGAAGATGATCGCCGCTGTCGGATCCTCCGCGTCGAGGATGCGCATGACCGCGGCCGGCTTGTCGAACCTCTTGACCACGAAGGCTGCCTGGCGCACGCGCGGCACGTCGTCAGAGCGCTTCGCCGGCGGGGCGATGGCCACGCGCTCGGGGTGGCGCAGGTGCTTGCTCGCGAGCTTGTCGATGCGCTTGGGCATCGTGGCGGAGAAGAGCACCGTCTGGCGCGACGCAGGCGTCTTGGCCAGCAGCGTCTCGATGTCCTCGATGAATCCCATCTCGAGCATCTCGTCGGCCTCGTCGAGGACGACGGTGCGCACATCACCGAGTTTGAGTGAACCCCGATCGCACAGGTCGAGCGCTCGGCCGGGTGTGGCGATGACGACGTCGACGCCGCGGCGCAGGGCCTCGATCTGCTGGCGCGCGGGCGCACCGCCGTAGATCGCCACTAGGCGCACGCCGATGCCCTTGCCGTAGCTGGCGAAGGCCTGCGCCACCTGCAGGGCGAGCTCGCGCGTGGGCACGAGCACGAGGGCGCTCGGCTCCTTGCCGCGCTCCCCGGGGTCGAGGCGCTCGAGGATCGGCAGCGCGAAGGCCGCCGTCTTGCCGGTGCCGGTGGCCGCCTGCCCGAGCATGTCGGCACCGCCGATGAGCAGGGGGATAGCGGCGGCCTGGATCGGAGTGGGCTCCTCGTAGCCGAGCGAGGTGAGCGTGGCCAGGAGATCCCCCCTCAGTCCGAGGGAAGTGAAGTCAAGACCGGGGGTATCCATGGGGCGGACGCTACCGTGCGGACGAATGCCTCTCGGGTCAGGGCAAGGGCAGCGTGAGGTGACGCGGTGTGATCTCGTCTGTGCACGGACGCATGCGGGTCATTACGCGGCCGCTGACTCGGGCACGCGCACCAGTGCACCCGAGCGCGTGCGCGTGAGAACGCCGATGGTGTCGATGCCGAGCGCGACCGAGACAAGTCCGAGGGCACGCATCCACCGCCGGTCGATGTCATTGATGGCCGGTGATCCAAGGCGGTGCGCCACGACGCCGATGCGGCGTACGGCCGTCCCCTCGTCGAACCATCCTCGGTCGTCGTCTTCCTCGTCGTCCTCCGGATAGGGCTCGGCCTCGGTCACCGCCGCGTCGAGCTGCGCGATGACGCTGGCGAGCACGCCGAGGCAGGACTCCTCCTCGGGTGCCGGGGGTCCATCGGGGATGACGACGACCACGGGCGCGGCCGCGTCGTCGAGCTCGGCGACGATGACGACGGTGCCCTCGCGTCGGTCCTCGACGGGCAGGTGGTCGGCGGCGAAGAGCAGCGGATCGCGCAGGGACTCTGCGCGCAGCTGGGCGGAGGACAGGTGGGACCAGCGACGTCGGAAGGCGCCGGGGTCGTCAAAGGCAGGCCGCTTCATGTCGTGAGCATCCGCGCAGATCCCTGTGGACGGAGCGGGCGCTCCACAGGCCACGCGTGCTAAGGGGATGCGACACTCGACGCATGACCTGGCGCGCAATCGCGATCGCCGCGGTGATCATCACCGTCGTGATCTATGCCGTCGGCTCAGGAGTGTGGGTCTCGACCGGCAGCGCGTGGTATCTCTCCCTCGATCAGCCCGCGTGGCAGCCGCCGCCGTGGGTCTTCGGGCTGATCTGGCCCTACAACTTCGTCGCCATCGGCGTCGTCGGCTCCGTCATTGCATGGAACGCCGCGCCTGTGCGCGTCATCACCGTGCTTGCCCTGTTCGCCGTCACGGTTGCGCTCGCCCTTGCCTGGGCCTACCTGTTCTATGTGCCCCACGAGCTCACCTGGGCGGCGATCGCGCTCACTGCGACAGCGGCTCTCACCCTGCCCATCACGGCGATCGCCTTCGCCGAGCGCTGGTGGCTCGGCGCACTGCTTGTGCCCTACCAGGTGTGGGTCGCGCTCGCGGCGAGCCTGGCGTGGGGGTACGTCGCGAAGGCGGGCGCCTGACGTGGATGCCTCGCTGGCGGAAGGCCTGGCGCGCGTCGCCGAGCAGGGTGCCCCCGCCCAACAGGTGGAGGCTCGCCGGCTCGCATCGATCCTGGAGGGCAGGCCCGACGATGTCGGCGCCCTCGCAGCCGCAGCACAGCTCGTGGATGCCTACCTGCACGACCCCTACCTGGAGCGCGGCTAGGGTGGCAGCAAGGGAGGTTCCATGCGAGCGCTCATGATCTTCGACGGCGATTGCGCCTTCTGTACGACCTCGGCCAACTTCATGCGCCGGCGCATCCGTCCCCGGTGCGATATCGAGCCCTGGCAGCGCACCGATATCGCAGCCTTCGGGCTCACCCCCGACGAGTGCACCACCGCCGTGCAGTTCGTGACCGAAGATGCTCGCGTCTACTCCGGCAGTCGAGCCGTGATGCAGATGCTGCGAATCGCGCCGCAGCCGTGGCCGGTCCTGGGAGCGATCGGTGACGCACCGGGCGTGGCCTGGGTTGCCGACCGCGTCTACCGCTGGATCGCGGTCAATCGCCATCGCCTGCCGGGGGGCACCCCCGCCTGCGCGATGCCTGCCGACGAAGTCAGTCCTCGAGCAGGATCCGGGGGATGACCTCCTGCTGGATCGTGCCGAAGGGAAGTTCGTCGGGCTCGAGGAGCGACTGCATCGTCGCGCCGTCGTGGAGTGCCTCCACCGTGCGCACGAGCAGGTCGGTGTCGAGCAGCAGCGAGAGTCCCTTCGCCGCAGCCGCCGCTTCGATCGCGCGAGCGAAGCCCTCGCGGAACTCTCGGCGCACGCGCACGAAGTCGGGTCGCACGGCCGGTGAGCGCAGGGCGTAGAGGGTGAGCTCGGTGCGCACGAGGTGCCGTCGCAGGGAGTCGACGTCGACGAGACGCTCCTGGATGGCCGCGACGATGTCTCCCGGGTCGTCGGGCGGATCAGCGAGGACGGTCTCGATCTCGGCGAGGATCCGGGCGCGATCATCCGCGATGATGGCGAGCACCAACTCGTCGCGACTGGCGAAGTTGGAGTAGAAGGCCCCGCGGGTGAAGCCCGCGGCCTCGCAGATGGCCTCGACGCTCGCCCCGTGCACCCCCTGGTCAGCGATGACCTGCCGGGCTCCGTCCAGCAGCCGCGCCCGGGTCGCCTCGCGTCGTGCCGAGGACGGACGTGCGGACGAGGGCCGCGTCTGGCTCACCGGGGGACCGTAGCGCCGCGGCGGGCAGTGACGCAGCCCACTCGATGCATGACCGGATCAGGATGCATATCTGTATTGAATACGATAACGTATTGAAAGCGTCGGGCGGTCGGGTTCCCCCCGAACTGACCGCCCGGCGCCCTAAGAGGAGGAATGACATGGCTACCGCCACCGCCACCCGCCCGTCCACCCCCGCTCGCACCGTCGCGACCGCACCGGCCACCCCGGAGCACACGACGCGTGAGAAGGCCGTCGCTGCAGTCGTCATCGGCTCGGCGAGCGTGCTCACCCTTGGCGTCTTCGCCTGGGCCACCTGGGTCACGAGCCAGATCAGCATCCCGATCTGACGCGCTGGGGTCTGGCCCGCTCACGAGGGAGACAGGGCGAGCGGGACGTCGTCAGTCGAGCGCGCCGATGACGTTCTGATCCCAGTCGATGATCGAGCCGGTGACCACGCCGGAGCGGTCCGATAGCAAGAACACGATGAAGTCGGCGATCTCGTCGGGCTGACCGAGTTTGCCCATCGGCATGCCGGCGGCTGCCTTCTCGTACCAGCCGTCGGTGGCGCCGTGCGCCCTGCGCTGCACCGCGTCCTCGCCCTCGGTGATGGTCCAGCCGATGTTGAGGCCGTTGATGCGGATGCGGTCGAAGCGGTGCGCGTGCGCGGCGTTCTTGGTGACGTGAGCGAGGCCGCCCTTGCTGGCGACATATGCCGCCAGGATGGACTGCCCCACGTGCATGGACGTCGACAGGATGTTGACGATGCTCCCGGGCGCCTCGCGCGACAGCATGTCCCGGACCGCCGCCTGCATGGTGAAGAACGGCGCCCTGAGGTTGACCGCGACGTGCCAGTCGAAGAACTCCGGCGTGGTCTCGAGCAGGGTGCCGCGGTCCACGACCGCCGCCGCGTTGACCAGGCAGTCGATGCGCCCAAACTCCGCCACCGTCTGCTCCACGCTGGCGATCGCCTGCTGCACGTCCGCGACATCGGCCTGCAGGTAGCGGGCATCTGCGCCGGCCGCTCGGATGCGCTCGAGCGTGGCGTCCGCTGTCTCGGGGCGCCGCCCGGTGATGACGACTCCTGCCGCGCCCGCCTGCGCCGCCGCGACGGCCGTGGCCGCGCCCACGCCCATCGTCCCCCCGCTCACCAGCACGATGCGGTCGGCGAGCAAGCGCTCGAATCCCATGTCAGTCGTCGCCCGAGGTGTCGTCGTACGCGGTGTCGTCGTACGCGGTGTCGTCGGCCGGGTCGGCAGCTGCCGCGGGCTGCTCGACATGGCCGCACGTGATGCACACACGGCGCTCGCCGTCGACGCGATACAGATGCCCGAGGGCCGAGCAGCCGGGGTCGCCTTCGAGGGTCACGGACATGTCGTCATCCTCCCACGCTCAAAGGCCCGGCTTACGGCGTACGCCTGTCTGCGCAACCTCATGTACGTCATCCCCTAGGCGGCGGGGACGTCACAGCGCAGGACATGGGATCGGCCGGTGTCCTACTGTCAGGGCGTGCGCACTCCCCTGGCCGCGATCGGCGCGGGCGTCCTGATGGCCTCGCTCATCACGGCAGTGCCCCTCTCGGCGCAAGAGCCACCCCACACCACCGCGGCGCCGACTCCTGTCGCCGAGTCCGCACCCGATCCGGCGGCCGAGGGTCCCTACGCGATCGAGCGGCGCGATGTGGTGCGCTCCTGGAACGCCGTCGACGTGGGGTTCGAGCGCCGCGTCGAGGATGTATCCGAGGTCACCTACCCCGTCACGGAAACGGGCGACGTCGTGCCAGGGCGACACCCCGTCGTCGTGATCCTGCACGGGATGCATGAATTCTGCGCCCGGACAGGACCCGAGGTCACTCCCGCCCCGTGGTGGTGCCATGAGGATGCGCCACGGCCTGTGCCGAGCTACCAGGGATACCGCTACCTTGCGGACACGCTCGCCAGTCAGGGGCGCGTCGTGGTGAGCATCAGCGCCAACGGCGTCAATGCCCAGGACATCTTCACCGACTTCGGCATCTTCGCTCGCGCCACGCTCATCCGCCATCACCTGGTCGAGCTCGAGGCAGCCGATGCCGGTCGCGTCCCCGTGCTAGAGGACCTGCTCGTGGGTCACCTCGACCTGGCGCGCACGGTGCTCGTCGGCCACAGCCGGGGCGGGGATGCCGTCGTGCGTGCCTCGCAGGAGCTCGAGCGACAGGCGGATGCGCCCGCCACCGTCGTGGGCGTGGTCAACCTCGCGCCTATCGCCTCGGTTGCCGCGGCGCCCGCGAACACCCCGACGGTCACGCTCCTCCCGGCCTGCGATGGCGACGTACGCGATCTGCAGGGACAGACCTTCGTGGACCGCGGCCGGGATCTCTACGGCGACAGCGGCTTCTTGCGCTCGAGCGTGTGGTTCGGCGGCGGCAACCACAACTACCTCAACACCGAGTGGACGCCCGGCACGTCGCAGTCACGCACGGGCACGGACGACGCGGAGTACCTCTACGCCGACAGGCCCTCCTCAGGGTCCTGCCGCCCCAAGCATCGCCTGACGCCCGGCCAAGAGCAGGCGGTCGGACTCGCCTACGTCGCTGCGAGCACGCGATGGATGCAAGACGCCGACGCGCGCATGCTGCCCTTCCTCGACGGCACCGGCGATGTGCCTCCCACCGTGCTGACAGAGGGGATCGAGACGAGAGTCGCCAGCCTGTCCGGACCCGATCGTCTGCTCGTGGTGCCGTCGCCCTTGACGGGCATCTCTGACAGCGGCCTCGATGCCCGGCCCTGCCGCGGAAGCCAACTGTCCGTCCCGGACGATGATCGGTTGTCGCACCTGTGCGGCTTCGGTCGAGTGGAGCCGGGCTACGACACGAGTTGGCTCGGGCCCACCTATTTCGCCGTTCCCCTGCCCGACCGCACCGCTGTGCGCCTGGCCTGGTTCGACGAGGGAATGGGCCTGGTCTCGTTGGGCGGGCCTCGCGACCTGAGTGCCGCATCCCGGCTCTCCGCGCGTGTCGTCGTCGATCCGGCAACGCGCGGCACCTTCGCGATGGCTGTGCGCGACGCCGCCGGTGCGACCGCGGTGGTTCCACTGCGCGGGCTGCCGTTGCGGCCCCTCTCCCGGGGAACCCTGCCCACACGCCTTGTCCCTCAGCAGGCGTGGATCGACCCGCGCGATGCCGTCGGGATCGACCTGACCCAGGTGACCGATGTCGGCCTATCGGTGACGGGTTCCGGCTTCGCGTGGATCCTCGACGTCAGCCAGCGCTTGGGCGGTCTCGCGCCCGCGGCGGCGCCGCTGCCCCTCATCACCATGCCCCTCATCCAGGAGTTCCGGGTCGGGCCCGGTGCCTCCACGGTCGCAGTCAGGGTGGAGCTCGACGGCCCCGCGCCCCGCGGTGCAGAGCTCGTCGTCGAGGTCGTCCTCGACCCGGGCCTGCGCTCGGTCGCGCCTGCGCGAGTGACCGTCGAGCCGGGGGAGACCAGCGCGACCATCCCCCTGCGCGTCACCATGCCACGCGTGACGGGCCCGGAGGACCAGTTCGGCGGCGTGGTCTACGTCTATCCGTTGAGCGGGGCGAACGGTGGTGCCAACACCGGCTACGTCCACGTGGTGCCAGAGGGCACGCAGGTGCGGCGTGTGAAGGTGGTCAAGCCCATGGTGGCTGCCCGACCGTCACGCGCCCTCGCCTGGGACTTCAGATCCTCCGATCGGGGACCGGTGAGCATCCAGTTGGCCCTGGAGGAAGCGGCCATGGACTACTCCGACCTGCGGCCGCGCTTCCGATCCGCCATGGGCCTGCCGGCGCGCGGACCCATCGCCGCCGGCGAGTTGCTCACTCTCATGTCGTGGAAGGTCGCGCCCGGGCTCTTCAGGGTGAGGCTGCCACTCGCCCGCAAGGCGACGCCGGGTGCGTGGATCAGCTTCCGCATCGACTCCGTATCGGGCGCTCTGCTCGCCGGAGACGATCGCCTGCTCACCGGCACGGTGAGCGGTCGCGCGAGCACCACGCGCCGCTAGCCGACCTGGCTGACCGTGACGATCATCGACGGGATAGCGGGGCCGTAGGGAGTCGCACCATCGCTCTCGTAGACGATGCGCGCATTCGCATCCAGGCTGGCCCACATCAGCGTTGCGTGCCCACCGGCTCCCAGGGAAGCGAAGAAGTTCCACGCCGCGACCTGCTTGGCCCCGCTGCCGCTCAGGACCAATGCTGTGTTGCTGTCCGGGACGTCGACTCCGCCGATGCGCAGCCAGAGGTAGACGGTGTCGGTGCCCGGATCGGTCTTTGTGATCTGGGCGGAGAACGCGATGTTGTAGACACCGGTGTCGTCCACGGTGATGTCAGCGTCATTGACGACGCTCACGCCGCTGCTCAGCTCTGTCGTGCGCAGCAGGATCGGCAGGGGATTGCCGGGTGAGGTGTTGGTCTGCGTCTGCAGGTCGAGGAAGTTGCCGTAAGCGCCGAAGCCTCCCGCTGGTCCTGCCGGACCGATCGGACCTGCGGGCCCCGCCGTTCCTTCCGGACCCGCTGGACCCGCTGGACCTGCTGGACCGGGGCCACCGGGACTGCCCGCTGGACCAGCTGGGCCGGGGCCGCCGGCAGTGCCAGTCGGGCCCTGCGCACCGGGAGGACCCTGCGCGCCGGCCGGACCTTGCGAACCTGCCGGACCCTGCGGGCCGGCGGGCCCCGGCGGACCTGCGATGGACCAGGTGATCTCGCGCTCGCGCTGATAGCAGGGGCGAGCACTGCGCGGAATGCGCATGTCCCCGGTCGCACGGTCGACGCAGGCGCGAATCGTCGTACTCGCACGCTCCCCGCTCGCAGCGATCGGAGAGGCGGATGACGCGAGCATCCCGAGAGCGCCTGCCACAACCACCCAGACCGCACCCACGGTTGCGCCGTTGCGCAGACTTATGTGCACCCAAACAGTCTCGTCACGGTCGGGCCTGTCTCACGGTGCCGCACGGTCAGCGAACGGTCAGCGGGAGGTCACCCGATGCCCTAGCCTGCGAATGACTCGAGGAGGACCCATGGCATATGCACCCACCTGGGAGTCTGTGAGCACGCATCCCCTGCCGGAGTGGTACGACGACGCCAAACTCGGCGTCTTCTTGCACTGGGGCCTCTACTCCGTCCCAGGGTGGGCACCGCAGGTCGGCGATATCCAGCAGCTGCTCCACGACGAGGGCCCTGTGGGCATGCTGCGGGACAACCCCTATGCCGAGTGGTACCGCAACACGATGCAGATCGACGGCAGCCCCACCCAGGTCCATCACGCGCAGACCTACGGGGCGGACTTCCCCTACGACGGCTTCATCCCCGCCTTCAACTCAGGCGCCAAGGCCGCCGACCTCGACGCGATCGCCGACCTGTGCTCGAGCGCGGGCGCTGGATACGTCGTCCTGACGACGAAGCACCACGAGGGCTTCCGGCTCTGGCCATCGGCCATCCCGCACCCGAGCAAGGGCCTCTATAACGCGGAGCGCGACATCGTCGGCGACATGAGTGCCGCAGTGCGAGCGCACGGCATGCGGATGGGCCTGTACTACTCGGGCGGCTACGACTGGCCCTTCAACGACGCCGTCCTCAAGCGCCCGGCTGACTCCATGCTCGCCGTGCCCGCCTCCGCCGAGTACCTCGCCTACGCGACGGCACATGTGCGCGAGCTCATCGACTCCTACGCCCCCGACGTGCTGTGGAATGACGTCGCGTGGCCGCCCGGAGGCAACCTGGCCGAGCTCTTCGCGTACTACTACGACCGCGTGCCCGAGGGCGTCATCAACGATCGATGGATCGAGCCCAGTGGGCGGCGCAACATCGTCACCGACACCCTCACCCAGGCGGCGGGTGACCTCATTCAATTGCTCTGGAAGCACATCCCCGAACAGGACAAGAAGCTCACCTTCCCCGGCGCGCACTGGTATGACTTCAACACCCCCGAGTACGCCGTCTTCGACACGATCCAGGCCAAGAAGTGGGAGGCCACGCGAGGGGTGGGGCATTCCTTCGGGGCCAATCGCAATGAGCGCCCGCAGGACATCGTGACAGCCACCGAGCTCGTGCACATGCTCGTCGACGTCGTGTCGAAGAACGGCAACCTGCTCATCGGCATTGGCCCCGACGAACACGGCCGGATCATCGCCCAGCAGCAGGAGCCACTGCACGGTCTGGGCGCATGGATGAAGGCCAATGGCAAGGTCATCCGCGGTTCCCGGCCGTGGGTTCAGCCTGCGACCGAGACGACCGACGGCACGCCCGTGCGCTTCGTGCAGCAGGGAGACGATGTCTACGCGATCCTGCTCGGCCTCCCCGGATCGCGAACCTTTGGCCTGCGTGGGGTGGATGGCCGCTCAGTCGACGCCGCGCACATCGTCGGCAGTCGCGCGAAGGTCGGCATCGGCGAGCGAGACGGGATGGTCGAGGTCACCCTGCCCGAGCGCGTGCCGGTGGAGCCGGCGTACGCACTGCACCTGGGGCCCGCCGTGCAATGGAGATCCGGCGCCTAGCGCAGCCGACTCCTAGTGCAGGTAGTACATCGTGTTGGGCATGAGGAAGCCGCGCTTGAGGTGCCCGAAGGACATGTCGCTCACCTGGTCCCCGACGCTCGCCACAACCGTGAATCCACTGCGCTGCAATCCTGCTCGCGCGATGGCCTTGTATTCGGCGCTGCTCGCGTCAGGAGCTCGATCGCCCCGCATGATGTAGCGGTCCCAGCCCTTGATGCCCTTGGCGTGCAGGCACTCGACCATGTCGGGCTTCGTGTCCCGGTCGCCGGCACTCACGAGCGCGATGTGAACGCCGAGGGCCTTGAGCCGGTTGAAGAGGTCGCGTGTCTGCGGAATGGGTTCGTATGAGCACGCGTCGACGTACTCGGTCCAGGTTGTGGGATTGAAGGTGAACTGCGGATCCTGGGCAACGGAGTAGGAGTAGCTGTCGAGCAGCGTCTCGTCCACGTCGAAGACGACCATGGCCTTGCACTCGCGCACCGCGGCCGGCGTCGTGCCGCACCGCTCTCGGGTCCAGTCGCGCACGAAGCGCCAGGCTGCCAGAGCCACGTCGGCACGATCCCGATCGATCTGCGCGCCGGTGTAGTAGGCCTCGACCTGAGGAGCCATGTAGGGACCGACGTTGTAGGTCGAGTCCGAGATGGGCGGGAGATTCTGACCGGTGCCGATGATCGTGCGCCCGGCGGCGACGGGACCGGGGTTGACGGGGAAGGCCGCTGCCTGCGCGATGGCAGCGGGCGCCAGGACCGCCAGGCAGACGCCGATGGACGCGATCGCCGCAGCCGAGCGCGAGCGGCGCGTCACGGCATATCCGGCGCGGTCTGCAGTTCCTCCATCGCCGCGTCGTCGAGCGTCACGAGGGCAGCGTCGCAGTTCTCCTTGAGGTGCTCCGGGGATCCGGTGCCGGGGATCGGCAGCATGACGGGGGATCGCTGGAGCAGCCAGGCCAGCGCCACCTGGGCGGGCGTGCAGTCGTGGCGCGCGGCGATCTGTGCCAGTGGACCGTCCTGCGCGACAAGCGCGCGATTGCCCAGCGGGAACCACGGGATGAAGCCGATGCCCTCGGCGGTGCAGTGCTCGAGCAGGGGCTCGCTCTGGCGCAGACCGGCATGGAAGAGGTTCTGCACGCTCACGATCTCCATGACCTTGCGCGCGCGCTCGAGTTCCTCGATCGAGACCTCCGACAGGCCGACGTGGCGGATGAGGCCCTCGTCCTGCATCTCCTTGATGACCCCGAACTGCTCGTCCTCGGGGACCTGCGGGTCGATGCGATGCAGTTGCCACAGGTCGATGCGCTCGACGCCGAGTCGCCGCAGGGACATCTGCACGCACTGCCGGAGGTACTCCGGCCTTCCCACTGACGCCCACTCATCGGGGCCCTGGCGCGTGAGGCCGCCCTTGGTCGCGATGATGACGCCGCCGTACGGATCGCCGGCCTTGCCCGTGTGCAGGGCCTCGCGCAGGAGGTCCTCGCTGATGTAGGGACCGTACGAGTCGGCGGTGTCGATGAAGTCGACACCGAGGTCGACGGCTTCACGGATGACGCGGATCGCCGTGTCGTGGTCCGGTGGGTCTCCCCAGATACCCGGTCCCGTGATGCGCATCGCGCCGAAGCCCAGGCGATAGACGGTCATGGGATCCGTCGTGCCGAGGGTGAACTGGCCGGAGGAGTGCACGGGCTTGGTCATGGGCATATCCCACCACCCTTGTGGCGAGCGGGCAGGATGGCCCCGTGATCGATTGGTCGCTCGTCTCCTGCGGGATCCGCGGCCACATCACCTATCGCCCTGACGAGCAGGAGTACGCCGACCGCCTGCGGGCCGGCACGGTCGCAGGGGAGGCCTGGCGCTGCCTACGCTGCGGCACCTACGTCGCCGAGGCGCCGGCAGGGTCGGGCCCCGCTGACCTTGCGCCGACGCCCACCCGCGGTCGGGCGCTGCGGCAACTCATCATCCTCCGGCTGCTCGCGGTGCTCCGCGGGATCGAGGGCACGGCATGGCTCGCCGTCGGCATCACGGCCTGGTTCGTGAGCGATCGCGTGCCGGAGTTCCTTGCGGATCTGAAGCAGGCCGTGCCCGCATTGGAGCCCGCGACCCGCACGCTCGGCTGGGACATCGACCGCTCATGGCTGGCGCGCGGGCTTGACCGATGGTCGGAAGTCAGCCCGGACACGATCATCCTGCTTGGCACGGCCATCGCCGCACTCGGCGCGGTGAAGTGGGCCGAAGCGATCGGGCTATGGCTCGGCAAGCGCTGGGGTGAATACCTCGCGGCCGTGGCGACGGCGGCCTTCATCCCGCTTGAGGTCTACGAGCTCATCGAGCACGTCTCGGCGTTCAAGATAGGCCTGCTGCTCATCAATGTCGCCGCCGTGGTCTGGCTCGTCTTCGCGAAGCGGCTCTTCGGCGTGCGCGGTGGCCTCGCGGCCGAGCGCGCGGAGAACGAGGAGGTCTCCCTCCTCACCGTGGAGAAGGCTGCCGAGGTGCAGGAAAGCTGAGGGCCGCGGCACCCATCGGCCGGCCATCTGGCCGGTGGCAGACTTCGGCCCATGCCTGATGCCTACGCTCCCGACCCCGATCGCTACGACGGGCGCATGCCCTACCGCCGCTGTGGGCGCAGCGGCCTGAAGCTGCCGGCCGTCACGATCGGCTGCTGGCACAACTTCGGCGACGACACGCCCCTGCAGACGCAGCGCGACATGCTGCGCACGGCCTTCGACCTCGGCATCACGCACTTCGACCTGGCCAATAACTACGGGCCGCCTTACGGCTCGGCGGAAATCAACGTCGGCCGCATCCTCCGCGAGGACTTCGCCGGCCTGCGCGATGAACTCATCATCTCGAGCAAGGCGGGTTGGGACATGTGGCCCGGACCCTATGGGGATCTCGGGTCGCGAAAGTACATTCTGGCCTCGCTTGATCAGTCGCTCGATCGGCTCGGGCTGGACTACGTGGACATCTTCTATCACCACAGGCCCGACCCCGAGACTCCGATCGAGGAGTCGATGGGTGCCCTCGCGACCGCCGTGCACTCCGGCAAGGCGCTGTATGCCGGTATCTCGTCGTACTCCCCTTCGCGCACGATCGAGGCTGCGCGCATCCTCGGCGACATGGGCGTGCCCCTGCTCATTCATCAGCCGTCGTACTCGATGTTCAATCGGTGGATCGAGGGCGACGGCCTTATCGAGACGTGCGCCGATCTTGGCGTCGGCATCATCACCTTCAGCCCACTCGCGCAGGGCATGCTCACCGATCGTTATGCCGAAGGCATCCCTGCCGGATCGCGAGCCCAGCAGGGCAAGTCCCTCGACCCGACGATGGCCAACGACGAGAACCTCGCACGCGTGCGCGGGCTCGCTGCGGTCGCTCGGGGGCGCGGCCAGTCCCTCGCCCAGATGGCGGTGTCGTGGACCTTGCGCGATCCGCGCGTGACCTCGACGCTCCTCGGCGCCAGTAGTGCGCACCAGCTGCGCGAGACCGCGGCTGCCGTGCAGCGACTGGACTTCACGCCGGCGGAGATCGCCGCCATCGACGAGTACGCCGTCGAGGCAGGCATCGACCTGTGGCGCGCCCAGTCGCGCTTCGAATAGATCGGGGATCAGGGGCCCGCGAGGATGCGGACCCCGAGGGTGCGCTGGATCGACAGGCGAACGTCAGGCCCTGTGGTGGAGCCGAGGATGTGGCCGCCAGCGTCGCGTGCCTTCGTGAGCCCATGCAGGTGGAGCCCCGGTGCGCCTACGCCGAGCAGGTCGGATCCGGTGCGGCTGCCGGCACTCGCGAGCGGCACTCCGGCGACGAGGGCGAGCGCGGCGAGTGCCGCGACGACCGCTGCGAGGCGGGAGGGGATGCGAGAGGTCGTGCGCGGGGGGACCGCGGGAGTGATCACGGGGCGATCGTGCCGGTGCGCTCCCGGCCGGACGCAGCGACCGGTGGTTCTTCAGCGACCTTGCGTCACGCGCTTCACGATCGCGGGCCCCTGGGGCGTCGTCGCCAGGAGGCGGTCGTAGGGCTCATCCCTCAACTCGAGGATCACTCCCGGCTTGGTGCCGAGCAGGACGCAGAAGTCGCGGCCCCCGCGAAAGCGCATCCGTCCCACGAGGATGACGTGCGGGATGCCGATGCCGGGCCAGCGCCACCCGCGCACCCGCGGCCACATGTCGGTCGACGCCTCGGCGTGGATGATGTGATCCCAGGGGATGTCGAAACTGCGCTGGAAGGTGCCGAAGCGCTCCCACCCGCTCAGCCGCACGGACAGGTGCGTCGGCTCCAGGACGAGAGTGGCCATGGGGCCAGCGTGCCATCCGTCTCCCGAGTGCCGACGATGGAGCCCGTGTGGGGCGACTCCCTCGTGCCGTCAGGCCCGAACGTCGCACCCACCTGACATGCTCGGGGCATGGCTGGCCCCCGTGCGTCCCGAGCGCCCGTCACCGTGCGCGTGCCGGAGGTCTCCGCCCCGGATCGGCCCTGGTCGGCCACGGCCGTCGAGCAGTTCCTCGGCTGCCCGCTGCGCTACTGGTGGCAGCGCATCGAGCGCTGGGAGACGCCCTCCACCGCCGCGCTCGTCATCGGGCGCGCGGTGCATGCTGCGCTCGAGCACCTGCTGGCCCTGCCACCCGAGGACCGCCTGCCGGAGCGCGCCGACACCTACCTCGCCGACGCACTGGCCGCCGAGCTCGCGCTGGTCGAGGGGCAGGGCATCGACGAGGCCGAGGTGCGCGAGGGAAGTGCGCGCGCGATGGCGGCGTACTGGCAGACCGAGGAGCCCGCGCGCATCGAGGTGGCACCCGACGGTCTCGAACGCGAGGTGCGCACAGACCTCGTCGGCCTGCCCTTCCTCGGTCACATCGATCGCATTGCCGTCGCGGACGCCGGCCTACGCGTGACCGACTACAAGACCGGAGCCCCCAAGCCGAAGTACTGGTGGTCCTACTGGCGCCAGCAGCTGCTCTACGCCGCAGCACTGCAGGACATGGACGAGCCGGTCGCCGAGATCGAGCTCCTCTACCTCAAGGAGCCGCGTGCCGTGACGCGTCCGGTCTATCCCGCGGCAGTGCGCCGGGCGCTAGCGGACCTGGAGTCCGCGCACGAGCAGCGCGACGCCATGGCTACCGCGGGTGCGTGGGAGGCGCGGCCGGGACCGCTGTGTCGCTACTGCGACTTCCAGTCCGTCTGCCCGGCGCAGCGCAGCGGTGCTCCCAAGCCCGGGACCCCGGAGAGCAACGCCGTCCTCGTCGAGCGGGGCTTGACGCAGCGCGTGGCAGAGCCGGTCGCTCAGCAGGCAGGTGACCTGCTCGACATCCTCGACGACGAGGTCCTCAGTGAGGGAGCGGCCGAGTGAGCCAGGTCGAGATCCCGCCCTGGACCCCGCCGTGGCGTGTCGTCGTGCGCGATCGGCTCATCCGCGTGAGCGCGGCGCACGTGCGCGGCGAGGAGCGATGGGAGTGCCCCACGCAGATCGCCGTCAAGGCGCGCCCCACCCTGCAGGTGGACCGAGATCCCGCCGTGCGCCCGACCTACCCGCCCTTCCACTCCTTCGCGCTCGGGCTCGCCCGCGATGCCGCCTACTCGGTCATGGCGGCCGGCACCGATCCCGAGGTCGCCCTTGAGCAGGTCTGTGCCACGTCCTCGGGCGACGTGGGCGAGGCGGCACGAGACGTCGCCCGCGAGGCACTGCAGGGCTACCTCATTGCGGTTGCTCGCCTGCGCGACACGGGCGCACTGCCTGACGAGACCGTAGTGCGCGAGTTCTTCGCCGCCGATGAGCCCGACAGAGGCGGCTTTGCCGCTCCGCCGGGCCAGACAGACGTGCGCGTCGAGTGGTCCGCCTGGGGCCTGCTGCATGTCAGTCGTGATGGCGCGGACCGCGAATTCCATGTCCTCACCTGGGAACAGGCCGGCACGCGGCGCCGTGATCCGGCGTACCTCGCCGTCTACGCGCGCGTGGCAGCCGACGCGATCATGAAACAGGAGGGCAGCCTCTGGCGCGAGCGCTGGCCGGCCGCAGCGTCGCAGCCCGGCCCCGCGCAGCGCGTGCGCGTGCGCGAGATCGGCATGCTGGACGCCACCGATGAGCTGCTGCTCGACATGAGCGCCGAGGATGCGCGCTCGGGCTTCGCGGGCATTGTCTCCGAGCGCGTGCACGTGCTCGGAGGTGGCGCGTTCAATCCGGGAGGCCGCTGCGCATCGTGCCCGGTCCGCTACGAGTGCCCTGGTATCGCGCGCATGCCCGGCGTGCTGGGCGTCGCGGGTCCCGCGCTATGGACCCGCGCCCTGAGCCCGGGTGACCTCACGGCCGCGCGCACCTGCACCTGGCAGGTGCACCTGGAGCGCGAGTTGTCGCTGCCGCGGGCCCGCCGCGAGACCACCGAGGCGATGGTGCGCGGCACGCACCTGCACTCGTGGCTTGAGCACGCTCACGCCCGCCTCGTGGCCTGCTCGACCGACGATCTGCCGTTGCCGGGCGACGGCCTTGGGGACGTCGCCGCCCTGCTCGGCTGGGATGAGTCGACCTACGCCGCCCTTCGCCCCTTCCTGCTCCAGCATGTCCAGGCGTGCCCGCTTCGCCGAGACGATGTCGTGGCGGCCTATCCCGAGCAGTCACTCACCGCGTGGGACACCGACGTCGATGTCGTGATGAGCACGCGCGCCGACCTCGTCGTGGAGACGTCCGCCGGCTATCTCGTGCGTGAGACCAAGAGCGTCGGTGCGCATCACGAGATGCCGCAGACAGCCGCAGAGGTCTTCGAGCGGTATCCGCAGGTGGCCGTCACACTGTGCCTGCTTGCGGACGGGCTCGATCCGGTGACCGGTGCTGTCGCGGAGTCTCGCCCGGCACGCGTCGAAGTCGAAATCCTGCGCCCAGACGGCCACGAGGTGCGCGGCTTCGACGCATCCGATGCCGAGACCGTGCTCATCGCGCGCGCGACCATCGCTGAAGCCGTCGACACCATTCTCTATTCGCCGCCGGAGCCCACGGTGGGCCGACACTGCTCATGGTGCCCGGTGTCGCGCTGGTGCACCGCCTACCGTGGCAGCGCCGATGAGCTCCGCGGCAATGCCGGCGAGGGTGAGCCCGCCGACTTCGCGCTCGCCGACGACGGCCAGCGTCCGCGCATGTCCCTACTCGCCTACGCCGAGTCGGTCACGATCGAGATCGAGTCCGATATCCCCTTCTGAGGTCCGATCATTTGTCCGGCCAGGCTCGATGTGCCACTCTCGGGCCATGTCCGACACGCCGTCGCCCGAGACCGTCCCCGTGCCCTGGTCTGCTCGCTCGCCGCAGCGCTACGTCTTCGCGGCGCTCGCCGTCGTCATCGGCATCGCGGTCGTGGCCACGGCCATGGCCTATATTCGCGCCGGCACCGGCGGCATCGTGCCCTTCCTCATGATCACCGTGGGGCCGATCCTGGCGGTCGTCTACGTCTACTACTTCGGCTTCCGCAAGTTCGACCAGCAGGGCTAGCGCGCCCGCGCAGGCGCCACGATCCGTGGGTTGCCGCACGCGTTGGCCTGCACCCGCAGCGCGGCCTGCTCGCTGGAGTCCACTGCGAGACGCCAGCGCCACTTCACAGCGATCCACTCGCTGATGTAGGTGCAGCGATAGGACACGCGAGGCGGCAGCCACTCCGCGGGGTCCTGGTCACCCTTGGAGCGATTGCTCGAGGCAGTGACCGCGATCAGCGAGCCGGCGTACCCCATGTCGTTAGCGAATGCCTCGCGGACCGCCGTCGTCCACCCCCGCGCCCCTGAGCCCCATGCCTCCGCGAGGGGCACCATGTGATCGACATCGAGCTGCGAGGGGTTGCGCACCGTGACCCCGTCGAATGCGGAGAACCACTGGCCCGCGCCCACCGGGCACGATCGGCCGGTCGAGGGACCGCGCTGGGCCTCGGCGATGAGCACGAGATCGCGTACGTCGCAGTCGTTGCCGACGTAGTCCCAGTGCGGGAAGAGATCGCGGTCGTAGCCCGCCGGGCGCTCCGGGGAGACCGTGAGCGAGCGGAGCAGGGACAGGACCGATCGCTCCTTGGCACTCGCGGGCGGCGCGATCAGCGACAGGGCACCGAATGCCGCGGCCAGTGCGAGCACCGTGGCCATCACGCGCCTGCGCGTCGATCCCGCATGCGTCGATCCCCCCATGCGTCGAGCCTAGCTCGCAGGAGGGCTCAGTCGTTCCGCGGCGACCTCTCGCGCGATCGCGAGGAAGCGCTCGATGGCCGGGGTGCGCCGTTGCTCCGGTGGCACGGCCAGCAGGATCGAACGGGGGGCGATGGGGGGCTCGGTGGGAAGCACGATCACCTCGGGATCGGCCAGATCCACCGCCAGCTGCGGCATGATCGCCGCCCCCATGCCGTTGCGCACCATGGCCTGCTTCGCGCCGTTGTCGTTGGTGCGGAAGGCGTAGGTTGCGGCAACGCCTGCGTCGCGGACATGCTGGTCGATGTAGTCCTGGGTCGTCCCGACGTGCTCGCCGATGAGACCGAGGTCGGCGATCTCGCGCATGCTGATCGAGGTGGTGCTGGCGTAGGGCTCGCGTCGGGGCAGCACGGCGACGAAGGGGTCCGTGCCGAGGTCGACGAGCTCGACGGATGTGTCGCTCACCGGACCGGCCACGAAAGCCACGTCGATGTCGCCCGCGTGGAAGTGGTCGATGAGGATGGAGTTCTCGTCCTCCTCGATCGCGCGCATGATCAGGCCGGGGATCTCACGGCGCACGCGGCCCACGATGTCGGGGAGCAACTCGACGGCGACGCTTTGGAACGTGCCGATGATGAGCCGTCCGCCCGTCCCCGCAGCGATGTCAGCTACCTCCTCGCGCGCGGCATCGAGGCGATCAAGGATCACCTCGGCGTGGGCGAGGAGCGCCCTCCCAACGGGGGTGAGGATCACCGGCCGCGGTCCCCCGGGCCGCTCGAAGACCGCGCTGCCCACGAGGGCCTCCAGGCCCGCGATCTGCTGGCTGATGGCGGCCTGGCTATAGCCGAGGACGTCGGCGGCCCCCCGGAAGGTGCCTTCCTCGGCCACGGCTCGCAGGGCCTCCAGGTGGCGGACCTCGTAGCGCGGGGGAGCGAACAGCATGGGGGAAGTCTACCCGTGCGATAAGCGAAGACGATCGACACGATGAGAATTCATCGCTTTACGTGATGTAATCCGCGACCTACTCTCGATCTATCGGCACGTCCCCGTAAGGCACTTCCCCCCGAGCACACGAAGGAGCAGTCATGACCCTCACCCGCACCTCTCTCGAGGGCCTGGCCCTCCGCGTCGCGGAGTCCGGCCTCGCCGCCGCCACCCCGGCCGACCTCAACGTGCTCGCCGAGACCGCCGAGGTCGCCGGCCTCAACCCTGTCCTGGGCGAGGTCCTCGTCGACCCCTCGCAGCCGATCGTGGCCCGCGAGCGCGCCTTCAGCCGCATCGCCTGCGCCGTCTCCGGCCAGGTGCGCAGCGGGGTCGCCCTCGCCGCCTGATCCACGTCGTCCGACAGCGCCTGCCATCCTGCGGGGGTGGCAGGCGCTGTCGATTCGCAGATCGCGGCATGGCTCGCTGCCTTTCCCGCGCCCGACGTCGACTATCGCGACGTCGCGGCTGTGCGCGCGCTCACCCAGCGCTACATGGCGGAGCAGGGCGGTCCTGCTCCGCGGTGGCCGCGCGACGACGTGCGACTGGAGTCGCTGTCGATCGCGGGCGTGGACGCTCTCGTATGGCGCCCGCGCGACGCCGACGAGCCCATGCCGGTGGTGCTTGCCTTCCACGGCGGTGCCTTTATCGTCGGCAGCCCCCTGGGCGCCGAGCGGATCGCCGTGCCCCTGGCCGCGCATCACGGCATCTGCACGGTGAGCCTGGCCTATCCGCTTGCGCCTGAGCACCGCGCGCCCGCAGCCCGCGACGCCGCTCGACGCGCCCTGGAGGCGTTGGGTGATGTGCCGGGAGTGGACGCACGTCGTGTCGCGGTCCACGGCTCGAGCGCAGGCGCCTCGCTCGCGGCCGGGCTCGCGCTGCACGCACGCGATATCGGCCTGCCATTGACCCTGCAGTCCCTCACGTGCCCGGCCCTGGATTCAGGCTCGCCAGGGACCGGGGATCCTGAGCATTCCATGCTCGGTTTCTCCCCCACCCTCACGCGCGACTCGGTGGCGGCCATGTGGGAGCACTATCTGGGCGGCGCAGCAGCAGATGCGCCCGAGCTGCGCTACGTCGTGCCTGCACTCGCGGGTGACCTGCGCGATGTCGCACCCGCGCACCTCACGCTCGCGGAGCACGATGTGCTGCGCGACGAGGGCCTGGGCTACGCCCGCCGCCTGGCCGAGGCGGGCGTTGCGGTGGAGGTGGACCTCGTGCCAGGCACCGTGCACGGCTTCGATGGCCTGTTGCCGGACTCGCGTGTGGCGCGCGCCGCCATCGAGCGCCAGGTCAGCGCGCTCGCCCTGGCGCTGCGCCCCTGATGCTCAGGAGGGCGTGGGCGACGGCGTCGGGATGATCGTGGTGGGGCAGTTGGACGAGAAGAACCCCTCCACCACGTCGACGCTGTCGACGAAGGCCGGGTCACCGAACTGCGTCTCCGCCTCGACGGCGAGCGGAGGAAGGTCGCCGTTGCCGCTGATGACATCGCGCACGCGGTCGGCGAAGCGCTGCGAGACCGCGACGAAGCCCTGGGCCTCCGGCGGAAGTCCCGGCAGCTGATCGACGATCGCCCGGGCCGAGAGGCCGAACTCCGCAGCCGCCGGCCCGGCCACCCCGGGGTCGGAGGCCTCGAGGGCGGTGGCCATGTCGCGGAAGGCCAGGGAGTAGTCGGCGATCGCCTGGGCCGCTGCCTGGCAGTCGATGGAGATGTTGTCCGCCGGGGACAGGGTCGAGGCGGGGCTGCCGCACGCGCTCAAGGCCAGGGCGCCGAGCCCGGCCGCGATCGCCACCTTCCTCATCCGAGCACTGTAGGCGGCGGCCCGGCGCCAAGCGACACCAGTACATGCGACTTGACGCATAAGCCCATCCGGCCCGGGTCCTCCCCCTAGCGTCGGCGGCGACTCATCCGACGACCAACGGAGCCACCGTGTCCGCAGAGAATCCTCCCGTCCTGCCCAACTCCGAGCCGTTCCAGACCAACAAGACGCTCTCGATCATCGCGCTCGTCGTGGGCATCCTGACCTGCAGCTGCCTCACGATCCTCATGGGCATCCTCGGCCTCGTCTACGCCAACAAGGCCCAGACGCTGTGGAGCGCGGGCGATGTGCCTGGCGCGAGCAGCGCCGCGAGCACCGCGCGCGTCTTCGCCATCATCGGCTTCGTCCTCGTTGTGGTGTGGCTCGTGATCTTCATCATCGGCACCTCGGCAGGCCTGTTCGCCGTGCCTGGCATGAGCACGAGCTAGGGGTCCGAGACCCACAGCCACCTCTGGCTCGGACAACGAGCACCAGGGGGGTCACGTCCGACAGCCCCCCGGTGGCAGCCTGCTCGCGGGACCGCCACCATGGGGGCATGACCACCGCGGACGTCCTCGTCGTCGGCGCCGGGCCCGCCGGCTCGGCGGCGGCAGCCTGGTGCGCCCGGGCCGGCCTGGACACCGTGCTCCTCGACGCGGAGGAATTCCCCCGCGACAAGCCCTGCGGCGATGGCCTGACCCCCCGGGCGATCGCGGAGCTCGACGCCCTCGGCCTCGGTGGCTGGCTCGAGGGACGCGCCCGCAACCGCGGGCTGCGCGCCGCCGGGTTCGGTCAACTCCTGTATCTCCCCTGGCCCGGAGGCAACCTGCCCGACTATGGCGGGGCGGCCCCGCGCCTGGAGCTCGATCACGCGATCCGTCAGGTCGCGCTCGACGCGGGCGCCCAGGCGATCGAGGGAGCTCGGGCCGTCGACGTCACACGAGAGGGCGATCGCGTCACCTCCGTCACCGTCAAGACCGCCGACGGCGTGCGCGAGATCGCCTGCCGGCGACTCGTCGTCGCCGACGGTGCGCGTTCGCAGCTCGGCCGCGTGCTCGGTCGCGAGTGGCATCGCGACACGGCGTACGGGGTGGCCGCGCGCGGCTACATCAAGTCCGGTCGCAGTGACGACGAGTGGATCTCCTCACACCTGGAGCTGCGCGGTGAGGACGACCGGATCCTCTCGGGATACGGCTGGATCTTCCCGCTCGGAGACGGCGAGGTGAACATCGGCGTGGGCACGCTCGCGACCGCGCAGCGCCCCGCCGACATCAACCTGCGGTCGCTTCTGGGCTACTACGCCGACAGTCAGCGCGCCGACTGGGAGCTGCACGACGACGTGCGCGCCCCCTGGTCGGCCCTGCTGCCCATGGGCGGTGCCGTGACCGGTGTCTCCGGACCCAACTGGGTGCTCGTCGGCGATGCGGCCGGATGCGTCAACCCGCTCAACGGCGAGGGCATCGACTACGGCCTCGAGACCGGCCATCTCGCCGCGCAGGTCATCACCTCGCGCGGGCCGAGCTACGACCTGTCCACGATCTGGCCGGGGCTGCTGCGCGAGCGGTACGGCGAGGCCTTCTCCATCGCGCGCCGCCTCGCGGGGCTCATCACCGTGCCGGGACTGCTGCCGACCCTCGGCCCCGTCGGGATGCGCTCGCAACTCCTCATGACCATCGCCCTGCGCGTGATGGGCAACCTTGTCACGCCCGAGGACCGAGACCTCACCGCCCGCCTGTGGCGGTCCGCCGGTCGCGCCTCGGTGCGCCTGGACGACCGGCCCCCCTTCAGCTGATGACCACCGTCGCGGTCACGGGTGTCTCCGGCTTCATCGGCGACGCGGTCGCCCGCCGTTACGCCGACGCGGGCGCGACCGTCCGGGGCCTCGATCGACGGCTTCCCGACCCGAGCGACCCGCTCACTCCTGATGCCGACCCCCGGGTGGAGTACGTCGTCGGCGACGTGACGCGTCCCGCGGACATCCGCCGGCTCGTGCAGGGCGCGGAACTCGTCGTGCACACAGCGGCCATCGTGGCCGAGTCGGGCGACTGGGCGGACTTCGACCGGGTCAATGCTCAGGCACCGCTGTGGGTCGCGCTCGCCGCCCGTGACGCGGGTGCCCGGTCCTTCGTGCACCTGTCGAGCGTGATGGTGCACGGATTCAGCTTCCCGAACGGTGTCCCCGAGGACGGGCCCGTGCATCACGCCGCGAACCCCTATTGCGCGACCAAGATCCGGGCCGAGCACCTGCTCAGGGATGTGGACGTGCCGGGGGATTTCGCCGTGCACATCGTGCGACCCGGCGATGTCTATGGTCCCTACTCCACGCCCTGGATCGTGCGCCCCGTGCAGCACATGCGCGATCGCACCTTCCTCTACGTCAACCCGTCCTCCATCAACCACGTCTACATCGACAACCTCGTCGATGCGATCGAGACGGTCGTGGCTGCCGGGGATGAGTGGAGCGGCGTACCGCTGACGGCGACGGACGGGGTCGCGACACCGGCGAAGGAGTTCTACGGCTACTACGCCGACCTGCTCGGGATGCGCTTCGCCCCGACCGTTCCCGGTTGGCTCGCGGAGCCCGCGGTCGGAGCACTCGCCACCGTCCTCCCTGACAGCCTGCGGCAGCGCCTCGACCTCGACCGGCAGTCCATCCGCTACCTGCGCCGCCACGGCGCCTACGACACCTCGCGGCTGCGGGGCCTGGGCTGGACTCCCCGAGTGGATCTCGCGGAGGGGCGGGAGCGGACTGCGGCGTGGCTGCGACGGGTGGGACTGCTCCCGGCGACGTAGGCTCGAGTCATGCGGTTGCGCCAGTCCCTCACCCCAGGTCGACGCGGCATGCTCGTGCGTCTCACTGCGGCGGAGGGCATGCGCCCGGCGCTCCTCGATGCGGTGCACCGCTACAGCGACGGGCTGGAGGAGGAGCCCGGCACCGAGCTCTTCATCGTGCACTTGGACCCCGATGACGACAACATCGTGTGGCTCTACGAGATCTTCCACGATGACGAGGCCCAGGAGGAGCACCGCGCGGCGCAGGGCTTCGCGCAGTTGATGACCGAACTGCCCGACCTACTGAGCGCTCCGCCCGCGATCTTGCGGCTCGACCCCCTGCGTATGTCCCTGCAGGAGCAGGTGCTCAGCGAGGACCTGACCCTCTAGCCGTCACGTGGCCTGGGGGACACTGACGCTGTGAAGCGCATCACCCTCGAGCAGCTCGCGACCGTCCTCGCGCACCTGCCTCCGAATCCGCGCATCGTGGCCTCCGGCAACTTCGCCACCCCGCACACGCTGCTGCGCGCCGTGGACGAGCAGTTGCCCGAGTTCACGCTGAACATGCTCAACGCCCAGCCCGGCATCCCGGACCGCGAGGGCGTGACCTTCGAGTCGTGCTTCGTGGGCACGGCCATGCGCCACTCGTCGCGGTTGCGCTACGTCCCGAGCCGCCTCAGCCTCGTCCCTGGGCTCTTCCACGGACCGCTGGCTCCTGATGCGGTCCTCGTCCACGCCTCGGCCCCGCGATACGACACGGTGAGCCTCGGCATCGAGGTCAACGTGATGCCCGGGGCCATCGAGGCCGCCCGCGCATGCGGTGCACCGGTGATCGTCCAGTCCAATCCCCAGATGCCCTACACCTACGGCGATGCCCAGGTCTACGACACCGACATCGACTACCTCGTCGAGGTGGACGAGCCCCTGGTGGAGGCCACGCCGACCGAGCCCTCCGACGTGGCGCAGCAGATCGGTGACCGCATCGCGGCCAAGGTCCTCGACGGCTCGACCCTGCAACTGGGCATCGGGGGCGTGCCTGACGCCGTGCTGCATCGCCTCGTCGAGCGTCAGGGCCTGCGGATCTGGACCGAGATGTTCTCCGACGGCCTGCTCGCGCTGGAGCATCGCGGCGTCCTCGATCCGCAGATCCCCCTGACCGCCTCCTTCCTGTTTGGCTCGCGGGATCTCTACGACTTCGTGCATCTGAATCCACGCGTGCTCATGCGGCGCACCGAGACGACCAATGATCCTGGCCGCATCGCGCGTCAGCGGCAGATGACGAGCATCAACTCCGCTCTCCAGGTCGACCTGTTCGATCAGGCCAATGCAAGCCGCCTGAAGGGCCGGATCTACAGCGGCTTCGGTGGCTCGGTCGACTTCATCGGAGGATCCCTGCACTCCCGCGGTGGCGCGAGCTTCATCGCCCTGCCGTCGTGGCATCCCAAGGCGCAGGTGTCGACCATCGTGCCCAGGCTCGACGAGCCGGTGACCTCCTTCCAGCACAGCTACGTCGTGACCGAGCAGGGTGCGGCTCCGGTCGTGGGCCGCAGCGAGCGCGAGCAGGCGCGAGCCCTCATCGAGCACGCTGCGCACCCGGACGTCCGCGATGCCCTGTGGGAGGCCGCAGCCGCACAGGGGCTGGCCTAGCGGCCGCGGGGGCGAAACCCCGCCCGGCAACGCGCCTCGTGGATAGACTTTCGGCGTGCTCGGCCGTCCCCATGTGCATGGCGCCATGGTGCTGCGCGCGCTCGCCCTGAGCCTGGTGATCACCCTGGTGACTGCGGCCGCTCACGCGACTCACGACCACGCGCCATCGTGGACGCTCCTGCTCGCCACCGCGCTGGCCGTCGCCGTCGCCTGCCTGCCGATGAGCAGGCGCCGGCTCGGCATGGCTCGCACCGCCGGTGCGATGGTGATCGGCCAGTTCATCCTTCACGCATGGTTCGCCTGGTTTGCCCTGCCCGTCACGGGGGAGGGAGCGACCACGCTGGCGCTGCACCACGGGCCGCCTTCTGCCTCGCTTGCGTCACGCGACTTCAGCGGACTGATTCCCGAGCCGGGCATGGTGCTCGCTCACCTCGCCGCCGCGGGACTCCTCGCCCTGCTGCTCGTGCACGCGGACTGGCTGCTCAGCGCGGCAGCCGCCATTCTCGGCGGCACCCTTCCCACTCACGTCCCCGTCTGCGCACCCCCGGCCGCAAGTGCGCCCGCGCCGCTGTTCGGCCGACCGGCAGCCCCGCGCACCCCAAGGGTCCTGACCCATGACCTCGTGAGGAGGGGACCGCCGGCGTACTGCGTCTAGTCCGCAGTTCACCGAGCCATCGGTCCCCATCCTGCGCGCGCGTGCGCGCCCTCACGAAAGGTCTCACCATGCTTGCTCGTTCGCTTCGCCGCGCTGTCGCGGCATCAACCTCCGCTGCCCTGATCGCTGGCGCGGGACTCCTCGTCGCTTCGCCGGCTTCCGCACATGCGTCCGTCCAGATGTACGGCGGCAAGGCCACCGCCGGGGGGTACGGAGCGCTGTGGATGCGCATCCCGCACGGATGCGACGGCTCGCCCACCAAGCGAGTCACCATCACCATCCCGGCGTCCATCGAGTCCGCAAAGCCGCAGATGATCGGTGGCTGGAAGGCCAGGGTCGTCAAGCGAGCCGACGGCTCACGCCAGCTCATCTGGAGTGCCACGGGTGATCCCCTGCCCGATGACCAGTTCGTCGACTTCGGCGTCTCCGTCAAGTGGCCCGCGGCCGAGGGCAAGGTCGAGTTGCCCACTGTGCAGCACTGCGTCAAGGGCAGGGTCGCCTGGATCGGCGCGGACGTGCCCACGGTCGAGGTCGGTCCTGCCAGTGGCGGCCATGGTCACTGACCTCCGGCATCACGGATGGGTGGTGGCGGCCAGCGTGCTGGCCGCCACCACGGCGATGTCGCTCATCCAGGCTCCACCCGCCGCGGCCCACGCACGCGTGGTCTCCAGCTCACCCGCTGAGGGGTCCATCGTCACCACCCTCACGTCCGCGCGCATCACATTCAACGAGCCGGTGAGCGGCGCTGCTTCGGCACTTCGCATCCTCAACTCGTCCGGGGCTTCGCTCGCCGGGCCCGCCCGGGTGGCCGGATCGTCCGTGACCGCATCTGTCCGTAGCCTCCCCGCCGGGCGGTACGCCATGGCGTACCGGGTGACGAGCGCCGACGGCCACACCGTCGCCCAGGCGTTCGGCTTTTCGGTCCGCCTTCCTGATCCGGCTTCCTCGCCCGCCAGCGTGCGCCTCTCGGGCGAGACGGTCGGCTTGTCGGGCACGCGCGTGGGCACGCGCACGCTCCGGCTGCGCGGCGACCTCCGCAAGGCGATCGGGCAGGTGACCTGGCGCCTTCCGGGATTCGCTGAACCCTTCACCTGGTCGCTGTCGAGGGGTCGGGCAACGGGCATGCTGCCCTTCGCGGGCGCCTATTCCGTGACCGTCACGGCGTACGCCTCGGCGTCGTCGACGCGGACGCTCACCGGGGTCGTGCGAATCACCCCGTAGGGCGTTCACCCATCCGTAGGATGCGCGGGTGAGGTACCTCGTCACCGGTGGAGCGGGCTTCATCGGCTCCCACTACGTGCGCAGCCTGCTCGACGGCAGTCTCGGCTCTGAGGTCACGAGGGTGACCGTGCTGGACAAGCTCACCTATGCCGGCAACCTCGCGAATCTTGCGCCCGTCGAGGGTGACTCGCGCATGTCCTTCGTCCGGGGGGACATCTGCGATGGCTCCGTGCTCGACGAGGTCGTCCCTGGCCAGGACGTGGTCGTCAACTTCGCTGCCGAGACCCACGTCGACCGCTCGATCACGGGGCCGCAGGACTTCGTCGTGACGAACGTCGTCGGCACCCAGGCCCTTCTCGATGCGTGCCGGCGCCACCAGACCGCTCGCGTCGTCCATATCGGCACGGACGAGGTCTACGGCTCCATCGAGTCGGGATCGTGGACCGAGGAGTCGCCGCTGCTGCCCAACTCCCCGTATGCGGCGTCCAAGGCCGCGGCGGAACTGCTCGTCCGCGCCTATCACCGCACCTACGGGATGAGCGTGTCGAGCACGCGCTGCTCCAACAACTACGGGCCGTACCAGTTCCCCGAGAAGGTGATCCCGCTCTTCGTCACCAACCTCATCGATGGGATCAAGGTGCCGCTCTACGGCGATGGCCTCAATGTCCGTGACTGGCTGCACGTCGACGACCACGTCCGCGGGATCCAGATCGTCGTGGAGCGCGGCGAGCCGGGGGCGGCGTACAACATCGGCGGCGGAGTTGAGCTGACCAACCGGCAGCTCACCGAGCGGATCCTCGAACACATGGGCTGCGACTGGGACGAGTGGGTGGACTACGTGCCGGACCGCCTCGGGCATGATCGCCGCTACAGCGTGGACGACTCCCGGCTGCGAGCCCTCGGCTACGCCCCCTCTCGCGATTTCGACGAGGCCATCGACGCCACCATCGCGTGGTACCGCGAACATCCGCAGTGGTGGCGCCCGCTCAAGGGAGCCGCGTGAGCTTGCCCGCGGGCGAGCGGACCTTCTTTGGCCAGCCGCGCGCGCTGGCTACCCTCTTCTTCACGGAGATGTGGGAGCGCTTCTCCTACTACGGGATGCGCGCGATCCTCGTGCTCTATCTCATCGCGCCTCCCGATGGGGCGACGCCTCCCGGTGGGGGGCTCGGCTTCTCCGATGCGGACGCTGCGGCGATCTATGGCACGTATGCGTCCCTGATCTACCTGCTGCCACTGCTGGGCGGGTGGGTGGCCGATCGGCTCACGGGCCCGCGGCGTGCTGTGCTCATGGGCGGAATCATCATCGCCCTCGGGCACTTCGTCATGGCTGTGCCGCTCGAGCCGCTCTTTTGGATGGGGCTGCTCGTCATCGCTGTCGGGACCGGCCTGCTCAAGCCGAGCGTGAGCGCGATGGTCGGCGGCCTCTACGCGCCCGACGACACGCGCCGAGACGGCGGCTTCTCCATCTTCTACATGGGCATCAACCTCGGCGCCCTCATCGCCCCGCTCATCGTCGGCTACCTAGGCGAGGACATCAACTGGCACCTGGGCTTCGCAATCGCCGGCGTCGGGATGCTCATCGGCCTCGCGCAGTACCTCGCGGGATACCGGGGCTTGGGCACCGTCGGCCTGGCGGTGCCCAATCCGGCCACGCCACCGGAACGCCGGCGCGCGGGCTTGCAGAGCCTCGCGGGCCTGGTGGTCATCGTGGTGGTCCTGGCCGTCGCCTTCGGCGTCCTGGGCATGGGGATCGCCGACATCACGATTCTATTCACCTTCGTGGTGGTCGCCATCGCCATCATCTACTTCTGGCGGCTCTTCAAGCAGCCCCAGTTGACCTCGGTCGACCGTGACCGGCTGTGGGCCTTCCTCTACCTCTTCCTTGCCGCGGTCGTCTTCTGGGCGATCTACGACCAGGGCGGATCGACGATCAACGAGTTCGCCGAGCAGTTCACCAACATGGACGCAGGCGTCTTCACGATCCCGATCAGCTGGCTGCAGTCGATCAACCCGGTCTTCATCATCATCTTCGCGCCGATCTTCGCCGTGCTGTGGACCAAGCTGGGCTCGCGCGCCCCATCGACGCCGATCAAGTTCGCCATGGCGATCTTCGGCGTCGGTATCAGCTTCCTCATCATGGTGCCGGCCGCGCTGCAGTCGAGCGGGGGTGAGAAGTCCGCGATCTGGTGGATCGTCTCGGTCTTCCTCGTGCAGACCTGGTCCGAGCTGCTCCTGTCGCCCAACGGCCTCTCGGTGACGACGAAGCTCGCACCCGCAGGCCTGCTGAGCCAGATGCTCGCGGTGTGGTTCCTTGCCACAGCGGTGGGCGACTCCATCGGCGGCCAGCTCGTGCGGCTCATCGACGTGCTGGGCTGGGCGGGCTACTTCGTCGCCTGCGGCATCGGCACGCTCATCCTGGGCGGGCTCTTCCTCCTTGTGGTGCCACGCATCAAGCGGCTGATGGAGGGCGTCTCCTAGGGAGCCTCATGCGGACAGAGGAGAGGGGCCCGGGTCAACCCGGGCCCCTCTCCTCTGTCGTGCAGGAGAACTACTTGCGGATGGTGACGCGGATCTGACCGAGGCCCATACCCGGGGTGAGGCTCTCGGCGCCGAGGAGGAGGTTGAGAGTCTCCACCACCGTCGTGTTCTTGGTCAGGTGGAGGTTGCCCTGCCACACCTGGCCGTCGACGCCGTCGGCCTTGATCTTGAAGTGCTTTGCGTAGAAGACGGGGATGCGTCCGTCCTCGAATTCCATGGTGATCGTGGCGCGCTTCTTGTCGGCGTTCACGGTGATCGTGGGGTTCATGAACTTCGTCTTGTCGATCTTGATCCCACCGCTGTGCAGGACCTCATCGCCGTTGACGCCGGTCACGGGAAAGGTCAGCTGCGAGCCGATGAACTTCGCGGGCTTCACGGGCGCGATGAGCTTGATGATGCCGGCATACTCCTTCTTGAAGGAGATGAGCGTGGTGCCGCTGGCCTTCTCGGGAGCTGCTTGGGCGGGGCCAGCGACGATCGCGGGGCCCGCAACCAGGGCGAGGGCGGTGGCAGCCGCGACAAGGGCGTGGCGCAACTTCATGGAACCTCCAGAGTTCACGTGCGTGAGTGCGCTCGAGGGCGCTGTGCCCCTCCATACTCACATAGAGGGCTAGCGAAGCGCGCCCGAGCCTCTGGGATTTGGCAGGTAGTCGGCAAGGCTCGCCGGGCGTAGTCCTTGCGCGCGCGCCGCACTCACGGCGACCTTGAGGTCAGTCGCGAGATTCGCGCTGTAGTGCAGCAGGATCACCGAGCCTGGCCGCAGGCCGTCACCGAAGCGGTAGCTGATGCGGCCCTGCTCCACCACCGTGTCCCACATCACGATGTCGCTGATACCGCAGCGGCGTACGACGTCGTGCAGGGTGCGACCCTCGGGGCCTGCGCCGTACGGCGGGCGAAGCATCCACGGCTTGGTGCCGAAGGTCCGTCGGAAGTCCACTTGCACCGGGCACACCTGGGACTTGATGAGCGAGGAGCTGGTCGTGGCCAGGACGGCGTGCGTGGTGGTGTGATTCTGCACCGATCCCCACCGGGAGATGCGCTCGAAGTAGCGCTCCTTGGCGTCGGTGACCTGAGAAGAGGTGAGGAAGCTCGTGATGGGGATCCGATGCTTCTCGACGTAGTCGAGTCCGGCCTGTGAGGTCACGATGCCGTCGTCGATCGTGATGAAGACGACGGGATCTTTGGTGTCCACTCGGTAGGTGACGGGCAG